>JASJDL010000077.1 GCA_030065775.1 Flavobacteriaceae bacterium
ATCACAGAAACGATTTATTTATGCGAAGGAATTAGCGTATAATTATATGGGTATCGAGGATCGCTTATACACGTTTCCATGGATAAAATTTGAAGGTTTTGACCAGGTCTTAAATAATTTTCTGGCCTCTTATTTTGCGGGTGCACTTTTAATCCCCAAGGATAGACTAGTAAAAGAATTGAAGAAATTCTTTCAAAAGGAAACATGGGATGAATCTTCGTTTCTCTCGCTGATGAAAAAGTTTACCAGCTCACCTGAGACTTTTTATCAACGTCTGACCAATATTCTGCCGAAGCACTTTCATTTTAAAAACCTCTTCTTTTTGCGTTTCTCGCACAAGACGGGTAGCGATACCTTTAGACTAAGTAAAGAATTACATATTACGCAGCAGCAAGCTCCGCATGCTACAGAATTGCAAGAACATTATTGCCGACGCTGGGTCTCATTGCGCACCTTAACTACCTTGGAAGCTGCTGAAGATCAGCATCATGTGTTCGACGCCCAAATTTCTGATTATCCACAAAGTAATAATCAATACTTCGTGTTTTCTTCAGCAACATCAGATCCGTTCAAGAAAGACATCAACAGAAGTGTTTCATTAGGGATGCTGGTCTCACCGAACTTAAAGAAGCATATTCGTTTTTTAAATGATCCATCCATTATTACCAAAAAAGTGGGGGTCACCTGCGAAACCTGTGCTATAAAAGACTGTACCGAACGTGCCAATGAAGCATATAAATTAGACAAAAAAGAACGTCATAAAGAAATTGAAAGAAAGGTCGAAGAAATTATTGAAAATTTCTAGGCCTAATGATTAGAATTTGATTCAATTCCTTTTAACGAATCAATTTTCTTTTGTAGTTTCTCTATTTCGACGTTATTCTTAGAAGGTTTCTCGATAGCATCAATGGAGTCTAAAATTCTATTCGCATCTTGCAGTAAGACTGATTCTTGCGTATAATAAAATTCTATACCCTCACTGGCGCGCCAGGCTTCATTGAGCTGGTCGTATACAGCTTTATTCCATTTACTGGGATGCTTGGCATCGATCCAAACGACATCCCTATATTCACTATCAATGAGTGCCAAATCGGGCGTGGCTGAGCCATCAAACTTTTCTGAATCCTGCTTTACGGCTGAAATAGTCCCTAAAAAGAACATCCGCTTTCTTCCCGCAATGTCCTTAATATATGGTCTAAATTCCACAGGTTTATTCACAGACCAATCAAACTCTTTACGCGATTCTATGACCTTTAGAGGCATCGCAGAAACGCCTGCATAGCCTTCTCTCTTCGTTGCATGATCATAGTAAAATAGCTTGTCGGTTCCATCGGCCGGTACAAACACACTATAGGTTAAGCTGGTACGCTCGTCTCCTACAGGCTCTAAACCAAACCAATGGTAGAGCCCGCTGTAGGCTTCTATATCAAGATGAGAGAAGTCAAAATCTGTTACGAAAGGTTGCTGATTCTGGTCATCGGGAAGGTCTGGTATCTTGACAGCAGTTTCCATATTCCAGGGCAATGGATCACTAAAGCCTCCTAAAAACTTTAATGATTTGGCCTGTAAACGAGATACTTTTTCTGAAAGAGTATTCTGCTTTGTTAAATAAGGATAGTTCACCATTTCTTTGGGCGAAATATACGTTCCCTTTCCGATAAAGATGCGCTCTAAATAATCGTTAAAATCATGTTCACCTTTTTCTATGACCACCACACCTCCAAAAGTTGGATATGGAAAAAGGAAACCTTTCCATTTAATAAGACTTACCACTTGGACCCATGCGCCCGAATCATTCTTCATATAATAGACGTCGCCAGGCTCTGTAGTTAGGTATTGCCAGGGATTCAGTCGTTGTACAACAGCATTATAAGTGTTTCGGCTGAATTTTAGTGACTCACCGATAGAAAAGGTTACTTCAATACGGTTTTCACTGGAAAACCTCGGAAAAGGTGTCGTGCTTGATACTGAAAAAACTTCTTCGGTATTGTCTGTTATACGCTGCCAGATATACTTTTCTGTAGGTTGAATAGCCATCGTCCACTTATTAATCCCGTCGACCCGTACCAAATGTGGTAGTGAAACGTCTTTCGTTTCGCCGACCGATTCATTTGCCATAGAAAAAATATTTCTCAAGGGTTGAATACGTTCATTTTGGGTTAATGGCAACTCATTGATCTCTATTTTGTTAAGATGGTTGAAGACATTGTATGTTTTCATGTAGTCGTACATTTTGAAATGCCATCCAACAACATATAATAGTCCGAAAAATAATACCAATACCAATAACATGACTAAACGTCCACCGGTACTGGCTGTTTTTCTGAATTTTCTAAGTGCCAGAAATAAAACTAACAGACTTAAAAGAATGATAAAAACATACTTCCTTAAAAATAAAATAGCAGGTTGATAATCATCACGCAGTATAAAAAGCAAGAGCAGCGCAGTTATAACTAGTATACTTGTGATGACTTTTTGTTTTGTTCCTTTTTGCCAATATTCTTTTATCATAATTTCTATTGTAAGTATCCTTTATCTTTCAATCGATCCCTGGCGCTTTTCTTGGGTTCTTCGGGTGCTTCTTCGATAGTATCAGAAGTCTTTACCTCGATTTCTTCAGGTGCTTCACTCTTTGTTTTTAGGTCTTCAATGAAATCTTTTCCTTTTTCAATTGTATCTTGAACAACATCCTCAAAAGAGTCAGATTTTTCATCGATAACCTCAGATGACTTGAAGATAAATCCGGCCAGATAGGTTCCCAATACGGTGCCTGCTATCATCGAGGCAAATAAGGAAATAGTGGCTAAATCTATCGGAATTAAGAATCTGGCAACCACAATCCCAATAAGGAATAAAAACGTAATAAAGACAAGTCTTAATAAAAAGCTCTGTTGGTGCACAAAACCCTTTTTGTCTTCGGGTTTCATTTGTAACTCTTTGGAATACATCAACTTATTAAAAAATCGATACAACTTATTGCCTTGGGACTCACGCCAATAAAGCAGTGCTCCGAAAAGAATGGCGGCTATAAATACTATTAATTCTAGTGTCATTTGTTATGTTTTTAAGTTGGTATTTTTGATACCAAATTCGTGTATAGTTTTAAATATTTTGCTGGATGGTTTCAATCACCCAATCTTTCATTGATTCATCCCAGGTTTTGAACTGTTTATAAAATTCTTCTTTATCGTACCAGTACAGAAACAGTACGTCTTTTGGAGCTACATTTACCAATAACTGCCAGATCAGGTCTTGATGTTTGGCATTCAATGATGAGTGTGGCTGATGCAGCGCGTGGTAAAAATTCTGATCGACCAAATCTTTTATTTTAAATGCATTGCTGCGTTCCAAACGCTCCAGATAGATCTCAACACCATTCACTTTTTTTAATGCTTTAATGTCAATTTTACTAAGGTAGCTTTTAAACAAAATTTTATTATCGAGTATCTCTTTTATAGGATGCGACGTCTCTTTTAACTGGTTGGTGAGTTCGAATTTTTTTATTCGCTCATACCGTTTTGTGGAAACCACTTCCTTAAGTTCACATTCGATGATCACGTGGTCGCGCAGTTTTACAATAAGTTCAGGTTGCGAAATATGATAAATCAACACATCATGATAAGTATCTTTAATTGCTTCTTTGTAGAATTTCTCACTTTCAAACACGATAATCGTGGAGATAAAATCACGTAGTACATAAATACCTCCAAAGGCGCGGGTGTAAAATGAAACAGCTTTAAATTGTATGGGTTCCAGATATAATTGCCTATTTCTGAGATCTCCATATTTTTTTGCGGAAGCCAATAATTGTTTATGAATAGCCTCATTAATGAAATTATTCCCTTCTGAGAAGGTGGTGATCAATCTTTCCTGCTCTTTCTTAGCAGCGCTTAGATCGTTAATGAAATGGAAACTGATCTGTACTTCATCGTATTTTAGCACATCTAGCGGTTCATAAAAAGCTGCGATATCCTGGTCGAAATCTATGCATATGGCACTGTCTTTTGTTATGTCTGAAATTTGGGGACCATAGGTTGTAAAGATAAGTTGTAGCATATCTCTGTCAAAGGAATGAAAAGGTACATAAACCGGTTTTCCTCTTTGCAAGGGCGTAATTATAATGCCATGCTGATTCGCCTCTCCATGATTCAGATAGTGCAAATCGTCTTTTTCTTCCGCTATTTCGGGACTCCAGCCTAAACCGTCTATTGAAAACGATTTTAGTTCAGTTTGCTTAAAACCAAGCTGAACCAGGCACTCATTATAGCGCTCTACCAATTTACCACTTACAGGTATTAGTTCACTTCTATATAAATTGGCTGTTTTAAGCTTTTGCATTCTTTAGCTAGTCATTCGTTTCAAATTGTCTTCTTGCTTCCAAATCAATATTCAATTGATCGACGCGCATATCTACCTTACGCTTGAAGTCGGTATCTGCTATGGTTGCTACATTATCTAAATAGCGCACCACCTCCTGACGTCGGATGTCAGCAAAATTCAATCCTTTCATATTTGCTTTCATCAATTCGCGTAACATATTAAATTTCGTATCATAATCTTTGGCAAAGTACGATTCCGGATTTTCAAACCAGTCATCCTCCAGATCGAAATCGGTAAGCCGTAAGGAAATAGCCGATTGAATATTTCGTACGTCGCGAGACGAAAAAAATGGAAATATTTTCTGAATTTCTTTGTATAAATTCGCGTAAAATGTATGATCATCATGCTCATGTAGTTTTGAAACAGTGTCAAAAACTTCATAAACCCGTTCTTCAGTTGGTTTTTCGGCTAATTTTAAGATCTCGCCCATATTTTTGGCTAAAATCTGATCATCTAAATACTTATAATTTTCGGGGTCATCCATGTTTACAAAGCCGGGCATTGTTTTTTCAAATTTCTTCCACCATAGGTAATCCTGGTCTAAGAAATCATTTTCACTTCGCGCCCCGTCAATTTTAAAGCGCCCCTGCACCCTGGAGATTACCGCTTTATCCAGCATTTCAGGCAGATTGGTAAACAATCCTATAGAACTATTACCATAATTCACTGCATAAGCACCTTCAGTGTAACGCAGAAAGACGCCAATAACTTCCTTGACACCTGCTGAAACGCCTTGTGCGGTTCGTTCCTGCAAATTATTCTCGGCATCGTCAATCGGAGCAAAAATAAGTTTTGAAGGATCTTGCAGCGGTTTCATCCAATCGACCATTTTTTCAGCAGAACCTCCTTGAAACGTGCTGATTAAAGTATCCGGCATCGGGTGAAACAAAAATGGCAATTCCAAATGCTCACAATGCTCCTTTAAACGCGTAGCGATTGCGGCAATCAGCATACTTTTCCCTGTACCGGGAATGCCATAACCCATAAACACCGGCATAAATCCACCTAATTCCTGAAAAGGATTCTTTTTGGCGGTGAAGTCGTAGCTTAACATACGCTCCGTCAGTCGTCTTGCAAAATGTTTCGCATCACGGTTACCAACGATTTGCTCAAATTGAATTTTATTGAACTCGACACTTTTCGCTGTTCCACTAAACACGTTTTCCCATCCGGAAACGGCAAAATCGGACTTTTCAAGTTTGTAAGTCCTGTCTAAAATTGTTTCGGTATACTCAAGTGAGCTCTTACGTAATTGTATTTCATCGATCAGCGCTTCAAAATAGACTACCGTAAAGTCGACTACATCTTTATCGGTCTTTACAATTTCAGGATGCGCCAGGTATTTATCGTAATAGAACAGGCAGCATGAAATGCCCTTTAAAGGTGATAATAAAGAGACTTCGGGAATGCCTGCAAATTTTTGTTTCATCACGCTCAGGTCATCAGATGCAATATCGCGTAAATTATATAGCACATTATAGGCAATTGAAAATAGCATAAATGCAGCGGCTGTATGCATTTTGCTTTCAAATTCACGCTTTCCGGCATTTCCAAGTGTGGATTTTCGTTCGCTTAAACTTGATAATCCTGATGCATCATAATAACTGTCTTTAATCCAAATTCCAAGGGTAATGGCTTCCTGAACTGCGTATAATGTATGATTCAAATGAATTGGAATGGCCACGGAGTCAGGCAACAGTCGTTTTTTTAAAGCTAAAATGGTTTTGGAAACCGAGGTTATTTCCAAACCGGCACCGCCATTCTTGGCCCTCGCGAGGTATAATAGGATAGAGTCTTCTTTTGAGTCCTTGTCCCGGTTCCTCGCACGTTGACTTTGCTCCCATTGCACACTTTTCAAATAGGAAGAGGCTTCATCGCGAAGCACGTCCAATTCTGATTGCTTTATGGGAAATGTTGAGTTATGCTCCATATATATGTGTTGATCTTAAGGTTCTTCTCTGTTCTATTTAAATCTTATCAATGACCAGATCTGCCAATTGAATCGGAGGTTTCGTCAGTTGCGCAATCTTATCTGGTAATTTATTATATAATAATTGAATACTTCGATGTGGTGCCAGGATATAGTCATTTTTGACAACCCTGCCCCATTTTTGTAATATCTGGTTCGTGAAAAAGCCACCATCTTTAAAAGTAGCTACTGAGCGTACCTCATCTATCTTCAAAGCCAGGGCATACGATTCTAACGAAATCTCTTTTTTAGCAATGCTCTCTAAAATGGTATGAGTGATTTCATTTTCATCTTTCGCAAAGACATTATGGAACGGCCCCAGGTCAATCCGTTTTATATATTTTGGCCATAAATCGGGCAATCGCCTGTCAATCGTATAAGCCATCGTATCTAAGGCCATCTCCCGATCGGCGACCGCCTTTAAAACTTCATATATTTTAGTCTTATATTTTTCGATATTTCTGCCATTATAATCAAAATACATATAACAAATAAATGGCCTGTTATGCCCTACGTCAAAAAAGCTCCAACTCGTCATATATTGCTGATCATTTCCTTCTTTTGTAGTAATGATCTTGCCTTGTACGAACCGTTTGAAAATATAGTTTTGCTCTACTGATGTATAATAGATTATCGAAGCCGCTTGAAATAATTTCTCTCTTGAAATGGGTTTATTACGCAGCAATTCATCAAGAAATTCTTTACGAAGCTCATCGACGCTGGTAAGTTTATGTATGTAATTATCTTTAAGCGCCAAGTCGTTGAAAAGGTACCTGAATTCGAGGTAATTTGGAAAGCCCGAATACGTAAGGTCAATTTTCATATTATCTTCTTCATCATACATATACTTAATACGCATGGCTTCAATAGAATATAAAAGCAAGTCAATATATTGCTTGAACACCACGATTTCCTGATCATCACATAAGTTATTTTGCTGCATCTTTACGATGAGTTCTTTCAGCGCAAAATCAACCATTCTGTGATAAAACACATAATGCTCTTTAGAGTCCAATTCTGCAGAATCTAATGGTGTAACAATATGATTTATCGTCATATACTATCAATTATATGATTTAGAAAATGAAATTAGAGAAATCAAACGCTTCTTTCCAGAAGCCCTATATTTTAAGACAATAGATCGTCGCTGCCCGGCTCAGGGTCTGCACTACCAGAAGGTTCACCGTCACCTGTAGGCACAGTGGCATCGGCTTTATAGTAATCTTCGAAGATTTCTTTCATATCGATACCATAGCGCTCAGCAAAGTTCTTCTGAATATCGATGTCTTTTTCCCTGATTTCCTGTAACGCTTCTGCATAGCTGCTGTACACCCCTTGCATAATTTTTTCATGTACTGGTATATTGTCCATCATCTGTTGCCTCGCTTTCGCAGAAGCTGTATGCATTGCAGCCAGTGTCTCACCCACAAGCTCATCAGTTTTCACCCCTAAATGCTCTAAAATCGCTGCAAACTCTTGATCTGTACGCGCTTTTAAGGCCACAACATACCCGTCATAATATTTCAAACGCTCTTCAGTATCGCTTTTTAACTTCGCACGATGTGTTTGCAAGTTACTTCTGAGTGAGGTCAATACTTTAATCGTTAAGTTATGTTTATGTACAAAGCTATCTTTACTTGCAGCCAATGTAGTATACGCATTCTTCAAGCCCTCTAACTCCTCTACTTTTTGTTCAATTGTGGTAACTTTACCCACCGCATCTGCATACTCAGAAGACTGCTTATCGGCAATTTCCTCTAATTCCTGGCGCGCTTGCTTTAATAAAGCATATTGTTCTTCCAATTGTGTCTCAACCTCTTTTTTCTTTTCTAAGGCTTTTGAATGATTTTTGGTTGCTTCTACAATTGCATCTTGTAATTTGTCTTCAACTTCCTTAATTTCTAATTCCCTATTCTTTAAACGGGTTACCGCGGCCTGACTTTTGTAAGATAGTTCGCTCAATAAGGTTTCAACATCTGCACTTTCAATACGCTCCTGAAACATTGCTTTCGCTTTATTATCGGCGCCATCACGTATCTTTTGAGCTTCTTTGAGTTCTTCCTGTGCTTTCTTGATCTTACTTTTTCTTCCCCAAAGGTTATTCCACCATGTATCGGGCTTGCTTTCTGCATCATCTAATTTCACTTTCGCACGCTCTAATGCACGTTGCGCGTCATCAATTACTTTTTGTTCTTCTGCATTCAATGAAGAGAACTTCTCGAAAATGATCCCTACTTCATCTTGATAATCAGTGAGGTCTTTGATGGCATCTAGTAAAGTAGTTCGGTCTTTTTCTGCCATGTGTACCACATCATCTAAAGTGGCATTTAATATTTTTTGACGTACTTGCGGGTCATCTTCCTGTGCAAGCTTTGATTTCATGCTATCGATAGCCTTGCCCCAATTCACATCAACTTTTTCGGTTTTTTCGTTTGAACTCGTTTCCAGTAAGTCAAAATCGTCAGACATAGTATAATTTTATTTGGTTGAACAAAAATGTAGTTTAGCAAAGCAATTTCGTTAAAAAAATCTAATAATAAAACAGAAATGCTTTAAAATATACGTATGTTTTAATGGCAATTTGTTACAAATTAATTGTATTGCATTTTGTATTTTAGCCCAATTCTAAAATAGCATATTACTTCATGGACATCAACTTCAATAAGAACGAAGATCACAATAAATTACTAGTTTCAGATTTACGCAAGCGCTTAACCAAAGTGAAATTGGGTGGCGGACAAAAACGTATAGATAAGCACCATGAAAAGGGTAAAATGACTGCCCGTGAGCGTATTGATTTTTTACTAGATGAAAAAAATCCATCTATTGAAATAGGGGCCTTTGCCGGAGACGGCATGTACGAGGAACATGGAGGTTGTCCTTCGGGAGGTGTTGTTGTAAAGATAGGTTATGTGCATGGAAAACAATGCATCGTAGTTGCCAACGATGCCACAGTAAAGGCCGGTGCCTGGTTTCCAATTACCGGCAAAAAAAATCTACGTGCACAAGAAATTGCTATTGAAAATCGGTTGCCTATTATTTATTTGGTAGATTCAGCCGGTGTTTATTTACCAATGCAAGATGAAATTTTTCCTGATAAAGAACATTTTGGACGCATTTTTCGCAATAATGCCGTGATGAGCAGTATGGGCATTACGCAAATCGCAGCAGTCATGGGCAGCTGTGTGGCAGGTGGTGCTTATTTGCCTATTATGAGTGATGAGGCCCTAATCGTTGATAAAACGGGAAGTATTTTTCTTGCCGGAAGCTATTTGGTAAAAGCTGCTATTGGTGAAACCATTGATAATGAAACCCTTGGCGGAGCAACAACACATTGCGAAGTATCAGGAGTTACTGACTATAAAGCGAAAGATGACAAAGATGCGCTTACTACCATTCAAAACATCATAGGAAAGATCGGTGACTTTGAAAAAGCAGGATACAATCGAATAACTACCCTACCACCCAAATTAGACCCAAAGGAAATTTATGGCATCTTGCCGAAAGAGCGACATGACCAATACGATATGTACGAGATTATAAAGCGCTTGGTCGACAACTCAGAATTCGATGAGTACAAAGCAGGCTATGGCCAGACTCTTATTACAGCGTATGCACGCATTGATGGCTGGGCGGTGGGTATTGTTGCCAATCAGCGTAAGGTTGTAAAGACTACGAAAGCTAAGACTAAACCGAGCGAAATGCAGTTTGGTGGTGTGATCTATTCTGACTCAGCAGATAAGGCAACACGTTTCATTGCGAATTGCAACCAAAAGAAAATTCCTCTAGTATTTTTGCAAGATGTTACCGGGTTTATGGTAGGCAGCAAATCAGAACATGGAGGAATTATTAAGGATGGGGCTAAAATGGTGAACGCTGTAAGCAATTCAGTGGTACCCAAGTTTACCGTTGTGATTGGAAATTCGTACGGCGCAGGTAATTATGCCATGTGCGGAAAGGCCTATGATCCGAAATTGATTGTTGCCTGGCCAAGTGCTGAACTGGCAGTAATGAGCGGCAATTCGGCGGCAAAAGTATTATTACAGATAGAAACGGCAGCTTTGAAGAAAAAGGGCGAAGAAATTACTAAAGAAAAGGAAGAAGAACTATTCAATAAAATAAAGACACGCTATGATTCGCAGGTTTCTCCTTACTATGCAGCAGCTCGCATCTGGACAGATGCCGTGATAGATCCATTAGAAACTCGAAAATGGATCTCGATGGGGGTTGAAGCTGCAAACCATGCCCCTATAGAAAAACCGTTTAACCTCGGAGTTTTACAGGTTTGAAAAGCTAATAGCCTAAAAAATAACAGAATAATTTAACGAGTAATCAGATACTATTGTATGGGAAGAGCCTTTGAATTCAGAAAAGCACGAAAAATGAAGCGTTGGTCAGCTATGGCTAAAACTTTTACCCGTATTGGCAAAGATATAGTGATGGCCGTAAAGGAAGGCGGACCCAATCCCGAAACCAACTCACGTTTGAGAGCCGTTATTCAGAACGCAAAGGCCGCCAATATGCCCAAAGACAATATTGAACGTGCCATTAAAAAAGCTTCGGATAAAAATACCGAAAATTATAAAGAAGCACTATTTGAAGGCTATGCGCCCCATGGTATTGCCATCTTAGTTGAGACTGCTACAGATAACAACAACAGAACTGTGGCAAATGTTCGCGCCGCCTTTAATAAATGCGAAGGCACATTAAGCACCTCAGGTTCAGTAGTATTTATGTTTGATCATACCTGCAATTTTACCGTGAAAAAAGAAGATATATCGATTGATATGGAGGAATTGGAGTTAGAATTGATCGATTTTGATGTGGAAGAGATTTTTGATGATGAAGAAGGAATTATAATCTATGCGCCGTTTGAGCAATTCGGTGCTATCCAATCTTTCTTTGAGGAAAATAACGTTGAAATTCTTTCCTCCGGATTTGAGCGTATTCCAACTTCGACAAAAAAGCTTTCAGAAGAGCAGCAAGCCGATGTTGAAAAATTACTTGAAAAGCTTGAAGATGAAGATGATGTGCAAAATGTATATCATTCAATGGAGATGAGTAATTAAATGGCGCCCGTATGAGCCTCAGAACGACCGGTTAAAAATGAACAAGAACTACACACTACAAGAAGTTTCACAAATAGCTGAAGAACTTATCGACCAGGTTTCCGATAAAATTTTATTGTTCTATGGTGAAATGGGTGTTGGCAAAACGACCCTCATTAAAGAGCTGGTGAAGCAGTTAGGTTCAACTGATGTTGTCTCCTCACCTACTTTTTCTTTAGTCAACGAATATCTTTCACATGATGGAGCGACCATTTATCATTTCGATTTCTACCGTATAAAAAATGAGGTAGAGGCATTAGATATAGGTATTGAAGACTATTTATACGACGATAACTGGTGTCTTATAGAATGGCCTGACAAAGTGAAAAATTTACTACCTTTAAATGCTGTTGCTATTCATTTATCAAATAATGAGGATGGATCGCGCACCATTACCATCAAATAACCAAGAATGAGCAAGAAAAAATTTTCGCCTTTCAGCAAAGAAGAACTACTTCCTAAACCCGAAATGCTCGAGGTAAAAAAACAAAAAGGCGAATTATTTATAGGAATCCCAAAAGAAACACATCTACAGGAAAAACGCATTTGTCTCACACCAGACGCTGTTGCCGCCTTATCACAACATGGGCATAGGATTGTTTTAGAATCAGGTGCAGGTGAAGGTACGAATTACTCTGATAATGAGTATTCTGAAGCCGGAGCTAAAATCTCATATAGTACCGAAGAAGTTTTTGGATGCAACATAATCTTAAAAGTTGAACCTCCCTCGTTGAAAGAGATCGAATATATGAATCCGCAAAGTGTTTTGTTCTCGGCTTTGCAATTAAAAACGCAAAATAAGAAGTACTTTGAGGCGCTTGCCAAGAAACGAATTACAGCGATTGCTTTTGATTATATTACTGACGAGCATGGTGTCTATCCTGTAGTGAAATCGCTGAGTGAAATTGCCGGAATTTCATCGGTATTGATTGCGGCAGAACTTATGAACAACAATAG
The DNA here is from genome assembly GCA_030065775.1 of Flavobacteriaceae bacterium. Taxonomy (GTDB): domain Bacteria; phylum Bacteroidota; class Bacteroidia; order Flavobacteriales; family Flavobacteriaceae; genus Aureibaculum. Next base: position 12,415 of record JASJDL010000077.1, read on the forward strand.
TGAGGGCAATGGTTTGCTTTTTGGAAATATTGGCGGGGTACCACCTTCCGATGTGGTTATACTAGGTGCCGGTACTGTTGGTGAATTTGCTGCGCGTTCTGCCATAGGATTAGGAGCGCGTGTCAAAGTTTTTGACAATTCAATCACGAAGCTCAGAAGATTGCAGGAGAGTTTACAGCATCCTGTTTACACTTCTACGCTTCAACCAAAAACGCTACAAAAAGCACTAATGCGTTGCGATGTGGCCATTGGTGCCATTCGAGGGAAAACGCGAACACCCGTGGTGGTCAGTGAAGAAATGGTGGAACAAATGAAGGACGGGTCGGTGATCGTAGACGTGAGCATTGATAGCGGCGGCTGCTTCGAGACTTCGGAGATCACAACACATAATAATCCCACTTTTACCAAACATGGCGTTATTCATTATTGTGTGCCTAATATTCCGTCAAGGTATTCGAGAACCGCCTCATTATCAATCAGTAATATTTTCACCCCTTACTTGCTTCATATTGCCGAAGAAGGCGGTATAGAAAATGCGGCGCGATTCGATAAAACTCTCAGAAAAGGAATGTATTTTTACCACGGAATTCTTACCAACAGAGCGGTTGCCGATTGGTTTAGCCTTCCATACAGAGATATTAACCTGTTGATCATTTAATGAGTTTAAAACGTCGTTTTACCCTTTTCGGATTTGGATTTTTTTTAGGGATTATCATCTTACTTTTTTTCTTGAATGGAAAAAATGCTTCTTGCAATTACCTGCCCAATGCGAGGATGCTTGAAATTTTACGAAATAAGCACAGGGAATATACAGCCGAAGTAAAACAGATCATGGAGCACCAGCAGATAGATTCTACTGAAATTGCCTTATTCTTAAGTCACGGGGATATAGATTTTTCGAAAAGTAAGCCCCGTCAGGAACCTTGCCGTTACTATTGGATTGATGGCTATATTAATAAAAAAGCCTCATCCATCTATGTTGAGAATTGTGATACAGTGGTAACGGTACAAAAGATTTATTTCGATCAAAGCCAATGAAAACACAGAAATTTCAACTTGCTGGAGGCCAAGAATATATTCAATTAAACAACCTCCTAAAGCTTCTACAAATTGCTCAAACCGGTGGCCATGCCAAACTCATGATCCAGAATAGTGAAGTAAAAGTGAATGATGAGATTGAAACCCGAGTGCGAAAAAAATTAAGTAAAGGTGATACGATTCAGATTGGTCAGCAACTCATTTTAATTAATTAGAAAAAGGTCGTCCCGTACCCGATTCGCATAACTGACGCAAACTTTCTAAATACCTGCCCCAACTGAAGGTACAATGTGCAAAGAAATCACCAAATGTAGGCCACTTACTATGCTCAAAGCGTAAGCGGGTTTTGCCTTCGTTTTGATCCATTTCAAAAGTAAATTCAGTACCAATCCAATCAGTTTCTCCTTCTATACACCTCCATTTCACTAATTTATTTTCCTGAAGACCAATAACTTCCATTTTATTCATAAAGTGCGGTGGAAATTCAAAGGTGATTATCTCATTTAAGATTGTCGAACCGGATGTATGTACAGTCCACCAGCCTTGTAAACCTTCAATAGTTGAGAGTTTTTCATAGACCATTTCCTGGGGAGCATTGATATGAAATGCATGTTTAATGGAATACATACTCAATCCTGATAATTTTTTTTCTTTAGCCGTTTCGATATCCACCAATAATTACCACTTGGGTCTAGAATACCCGCCTGCCTGTCTTCATAATCCATGTCAGCCGGGTCGAAAACCTTTTTCCCTCCAGCAGCGATCGCATTGTCATACATGCTATCTACATCGGCAACAAAGAGGTAAAATGAAGCGCGCATTCCTAAAAATTCGCCTCTTGCCTGACTGATCATAAAGCAGCTGTCACCTATCTTTAAAATACAGTTGGCGATCGTTCCGGACTTTTGATCAACGGTACGACTTAACTCTTCAGCCAAAAACGCTTTTTGAAGAAAATCTATTAATTCTTGTGGTTTCTCAGAAAAAATATAGGAACTGACTGTATGAAATCCATCAGGGCGATACGTTTCAAATTCTTTTTTCAATTGACTATGCTTTTTCGGTGGCATGTTCAGCACTCACCATCCATTGTACACCAAATTTATCGATTAAGCTTCCAAACTTACCACCCCAGAATACCTCTTCAAAAGGCATTTCAATATTTCCTCCATCTGCAAGACCATTAAAAATGGCCAAGGCTTCATCTTCATTATCCACACTCACACTTAAATAATTATTGTTCCCCTTCGTAACCGGTGCCATCATCGCGTCTGATGCCAATAATTCAACACCTTTAAATTGTAGGGTCGCATGCATTATTTGATTTTCATTTGAGGGGCTTGAGTACTCTGGTGGACCATCTTTATAGCGCATAAGCGTCACAAATTCACCATCAAAAATATCCTTGTAATAGTTCATGGCTTCCTCACAATTACCATCGAACATGAGATAAGAATTTAGTTTCATAGGTTCATAAATTATGATTTGCCTATGAAATTACAAATTATTATCTCATGTTCGATGGTAATTGTGAGGAAGCCATGAACTATTACAAGGATATTTTTGATGGTGAATTTGTGACGCTTAT
>JASJDL010000078.1 GCA_030065775.1 Flavobacteriaceae bacterium
CCCCTAACGTCGCGAAATAATCACTACGATTGAACTTTGGATGTTATTTAAAATTGTTCTTCTCATTACTAGTAGCAAATATTTCAAATTAATTTTACTTGACCAACTTAATTTTTAAAAATTTAAATGATGGTTGACTGACCCAGGTGTATATTTTGAAAGTTCATATTACTATCTTCAGGATAGTTGATATAATCAGCGACAAAATCACCTACTTTCTCAGTGGTTACATTATCAAAATCTGGGTTAATGTCTGGCGTACTTATTTTGAGGGTTAAAGACTTCTCAACACCCGTACGAACTGCATCGGCCTCCTCGACCAAATCAAAGTGCTCTAGCAATAAAGCCGCAGAAAGAATTGATGCCACAGGATTCGCAATTCCCTTTCCTTTGGCCTGAGGATAGGAACCATGAATAGGCTCGAACAATGCATATTTCTCTCCAATAGAAGCAGAAGCCAATAAACCAATAGAACCTCCTATCACACTGCCTTCGTCAGAAATAATATCACCGAACATATTTTCAGTTAAAATAACATCGAATTGAGAAGGATTGAGAATTATTTGCATTGCGGCATTATCGACAAATAAAAAATCAAGAGTCACCTCAGGATATTGCTTAGCAATTTTGGTAACCACTTTTCTCCATAAACGGGAAGATTCAAGTACATTCGCCTTATCTACTAAGGTTAACTTCTTTTTTCTATTTCTTGCTGCTTTAAATGCCAAATGTGAAATTCTCTCAATTTCGAATTCTGAATATTCACACAGATCTGATGCTGTTTTTCCATCTTTACTGATTTTTTTCTCGCCGAAATAAATCCCACCGGTCAATTCCCGATAGATGGTAAAATCTGTTCCTTTTATGATTTCTTTTTTCAATGGAGATTTATCCAATAAATTATCATAAGCTTTAACCGGGCGTATGTTCGTGAATAAGCCCAACGACTTCCTTAATTTTAAAAGTCCTTGTTCAGGCCTTACCTTAGCAGATGGATTATTATCGTATTTTGGATCGCCAATAGCTCCGAACAGTACAGCATCAGTAGTATAACATATATCTAAAGTTTTTTTGGGCAAAGGCTCACCTGTTTTATCGATTGCTATGGCACCTACCAAGCCTTCCTGATAAATGAATGTATGATTAAATTTATAAGCTATTGCATCCAATACCTTTTTTGCCTGCGTCGTTACCTCCGGCCCAATACCGTCACCTGGTAATACTGCAATATTTAATTTCATATACTAATTTTTATACTATTATTTAACTATTTGCCATTTCGTAAGCCTGGATTTTGTCCATTTTGCTCACCAAATAATCAATATCGTCATACCCGTTCAACAAGCATAATTTTTTATAGGCGTCAATCTCAAAGGTTACAGAAGAGCCACTGCCTTGTATACCGATGGTCTGTTTTTCTAAATCAATCTGTAAAACCGTATCAGGTTTTTCAGTAACTTCCTTCAGCAGTAATTGCAGGTATTCTTCTGAAATTTGAATTGGTAAAATGCCATTGTTTAAGGCATTTCCTTTAAAGATATCAGCAAAAAAACTGGATACGATCACTTTAAATCCATAACCTGCCAAGGCCCAAGCAGCATGCTCACGACTGGAACCACATCCAAAGTTTGTTCCGGCAATGAGTATGCTTCCGCTGTAATTAGAATTATTCAGAACAAAGTTAGTATTACTGCTGCCGTCTTTATGAAAACGCCAGTCTCTAAATACATTGTCGCCAAAGCCATTTTTATCTGTTGCTTTTAAGAACCTGGCAGGTATGATTTGATCAGTATCTATATGTTCAATTGGCAAAGGAATAGCCGTAGAACTCAGTGTTGTAAATTTTTCCATGCTACACCAATTCTAGAGATTGTAATTCTTTCGTTATATCAGTTATTTTTCCGGTAATCGCCACTGAAGCCGCTATTAACGGACTGGCTAAAATCGTTCTGGCTCCTTGCCCTTGACGGCCTTCAAAATTTCTATTTGATGTAGAAACACAATATTCACCTTCAGGTATTTTATCATCATTCATGGCCAAACAAGCTGAGCAACCGGGTTGTCGTAACCTGAATCCTGCACTTTCAAAAATGTCAATAAGGCCTTCATCTTTTATTTGCTTTACTACTTGTTGTGAACCAGGAACCAACCAGGCATTTACATTCGCCGCCTTTTGTTTTCCCTTTACATAATCTGCCACCACCCTGAAATCTTCAATCCTTGAATTAGTACAGCTACCGATAAAGACATAATTAATAGGTTTTCCTAAAAGTGTTTCACCCTTTTCGAAGCCCATGTAAGTTAAAGATTTCTCAAAAGATGCATCCTTTGAATTGGGAATGCTCTCAGTGATCTTAAGCCCCATTCCCGGATTTGTTCCGTAGGTAATCATTGGTGCTATATCCTCAGCATCAAAATGGTATTCCTTATCGAAAATAGCATCCTCATCAGTTTTAAGAGTTTTCCAATATGCCACTTTTTTATCAAAGTCTTCTCCTTTAGGGGCAAATTCACGACCTTTTATATAGTCAAAAGTAGTTTGATCAGGTGCGATCATACCCCCACGAGCGCCCATTTCAATACTCATATTGCATACGGTCATTCGTCCTTCCATAGACATCTCTTCAAACACAGTGCCGGCATATTCACAGAAATATCCGGTTCCGGCATTCGTGCCTAATTTTGATATAATATATAAAATAACATCTTTGGGAAGCACGCCTCCTTTTAATTTTCCATTGACGTTAACGCGAAGCTTTTTAGGCTTCGATAATAAGAGACACTGGCTGGCAAATACCTGTGCCACCTGACTTGTGCCGATACCAAAAGCGATAGTTCCAAACGCACCATGTGTTGACGTATGGCTATCGCCACAAACCATGGTCATACCGGGTTGGGTAATCCCTAATTCGGGCGCCATTACATGAACAATTCCATTGTATTTATGACCTAAGCCATATAAAGTAATACCATGTTTTTTACAATTGGCCGTCAATTGCTTTAATTGGTTTCTTGAAAGGACATCTTTGACGGGTAAATGTTGATCTATTGTAGGAGTATTATGATCTGCGGTTGCCACTATCTTATCGGGTCTGGCAATTGGAATGTTTCTCTTTTCCAATTCTGAAAAAGCCTGTGGGCTGGTAACCTCATGAATTAAATGCTTATCGATATACAACATGGAAGGACCATTGTTTATGGTGTCGACCACATGCGCATCCCAAACCTTATCAAATAATGTCTTACCCATCTATGCGAAAATTGAAGTGCCCACATCACTTGTTTTCACAATGACGTGCAAATCATCATCTTTTATTTCCTTCTTCCTATCTGCGAAACTTAAAAAAGTAGTATACACTTTGTCTAATTGTAATTTGGTCAATTCATATCCTATTTTTTTGGCGCGATATGCTAATGCCGCTCTTCCGCTTCTGGCGGTTAAAACTATAGAAGACTCGTTCACGCCAACATCATTAGGGTCAATGATTTCATAAGTTTCCCTATTTTTTATTACACCATCCTGGTGAATACCAGAGCTATGGGCAAAGGCATTGGCACCTACGATCGCTTTATTCGGCTGTACCGGCATGCCCATACTTTCAGAAACCAAGCTACTCGTATCATATAGCAACTGCGTATTAATAGAAGTCTCTAAATTTAAATAAGGGTGTTGACGTAAGATCATCACCACCTCTTCGAGCGATGTATTTCCGGCGCGCTCACCGATACCATTAACTGTACATTCGATTTGCCGGGCACCATTTATCACTCCGGCTATAGAGTTCGCTGTGGCAAGACCGAGATCATTATGACAGTGGCATGAAAGAATTGCTTTTTCAATACCACGGACATTTTCTTTGAGATATTTTATCTTGGCTCCATATTCATCGGGCAAGCAATAACCCGTGGTGTCTGGAATATTCAGTACTGTAGCACCCGCTTTAATCACTTTTTCGCAGACCCGCGCCAAAAATTCGTTATCTGTTCTACCCGCATCTTCTGCATAGAACTCCACGTCTTCTACAAATGATTTCGCATAGGTTACCGCCCTAACAGCACGTTCTATTATTTGCTCTTTTGTCGCTTTGAATTTGTACTTTATGTGTGATTCTGAAGTACCAATACCCGTATGGATTCTCGGCCTTTTTGCATTACTAATAGCTTCAGCTGCCACCTTAATGTCTTTTTCTACAGACCGCGACAAGGCACACACTGTTGCATTTTCGACAGTATCAGAGATAGCGGCTACAGAAGCAAAATCCCCAGGGCTGGAAATTGGAAACCCTGCCTCGATAACATCTACTCCCAATTCATCCAGACGTCTGGCAATTGTTAGTTTTTGCTCAGTATTTAATTTGCATCCGGGCACTTGTTCCCCATCCCGTAAGGTCGTGTCAAAAATTAGAACTTTATCTTTAGCCATTATTATTTCTTTTATTTAAAGCAAATTTATACTTTGGCTATACGTCATAAAGAAAATTTTAGATCCGTATTACGATGTTTAACATAAATTAATTCATATTAATCACCTTAATTACAGGTGTTTATGCGTTATTTTTTACAATGACTAATTCTCAAAAAGATAATTTATTTGTTCTGGTAAAGTCGCTTTCAAAATCTGAAAAAAGACAATTCAAACTCTATGCGGGTAGATTGGGTGGAAATATCAATTCAAAATTTATTGCTCTGTTCAATATTTTGGATAAACTACAGGCGTATGACGAGGTGGCCATACTAGCCAGTAATATTGTAAAAAAGGCGCAACTTTCTAACTTGAAGGCACATTTATATAAGCAAATATTGATCAGCCTTCGCTTAAACCCCTCTCATCAAAATATTCGCATACAAATTCGGGAGCAACTTGATTTCGCTACTATTTTATACCACAAAGGCTTGTATAAACAAAGCCTTAAAATACTTGATAAGGCGAAAAATATAGCTGTTGAAAATGAAGAGAAAAATATTGCCTATGAAATAGTTGAATTAGAAAAAGTAATTGAATCACAGTATATTACAAGAAGTATCAGCGGGCGAGCAGATGAACTTACTATTCAAGCTAAAGAGTTGAGTATGCTCAATGTGATTGCCAGTAAGCTATCCAACCTATCATTACAATTGTATGGAATACTGCTAAAAACTGGCTATGTAAGAAATGACGATGAATACAATATCGTTACCAATTATTTTAAGGCACGCATGCCGAAATATAAAATTTACGAACTCGGATTTAGAGAAAAATTATGGTTGTATAAATCTCATTTGTGGTATAGCTTTCTAGTTCATGATTTTATAAATGCATATAAATATTCGAACAAATGGGTTGAGCTGTTTCAAAAGTACCCTGCGATGATTTCTCTGAATCCAGTCTTTTTCTTAAAAGGGAATCATTATTTATTAGAATCACTTTTTTTATTACGGCATCATACAAAGTTCAAGCAATCTTTGGAAAATCTAGAGGAAGTTATTGCATCAGAATCATTTCCTAGTAACGACAATATTGAAGTACTGAGCTTCTTATATATTTATAATAATAAATTGAACTTACATTTTATGGAAGGAACCTTTGCCAAGGGAATTCCATTAGTCGATGAAATACTTGCCAGAATACATCGATACAAATCAAGAATCGACGAGCACCATGTAATGCTTTTCTATTATAAAATAGCAAGTTTATATTTTGGTGCCGGCCAATATAAAAGTAGTATCGAATACCTGGCGAAGATCATCGAAAATAAATCACTGCAAATACGTGAGGATTTGATGTGCTTTTCGAGATTATTGAACTTAATTGCACATTATGAGGCCGGTTTAGACTATAGTTTAGAAGTTCAGTTAAAAAGTACCTATAAATTTCTGATCAAGATGAATGATCTGCACGAAGTGCAGAAAGAGATTATTAATTTCTTAAAAGAATTAGGTAATATCTATCCTCATAATATCAACAAAGAATTTAAAAAATTGCATCAGCGCTTAAAGGCTCTTGAAGACCATCCTTATGAACGCCGCGCATTTCTGTACCTGGATGTGATCTCTTGGTTAGAAAGCAAAATAGAACACAGATCTGTTGCTGAAATTATTCGCGAGAAGTTTTTAAAATTAAAGCGCTGATACGGCAAAACAATAAATCTATCAAAATCTGCTAAGCAGAATTTCTGCTAGCGTTGATATTACCATAAAGCGATCGAACTATTAATTTTTTATACGCCTCAATTAACTTTTTATCTGTTTCTGTCAATAACTTCTGAATCGCATAATTTTGAACGATCAAAAGAGGTAATACAATCTCTTCTCTGGTTTGAATAGATTTTTTCGATTTCTCTTCATGCTGCATCAAATGATCTGATTCTGTTATTTCCAGAATCATTTGTTTTGAGAGTGCATACTCATCGTATAGATATTGCCAGAAATCACTGAACTCTTCAACATCCTTTATATAGGATGTCAACTCAAAGTAACATTTAGTCAATGACATCATACTATTATCAATCAAGGTCTTGAAGAACGGTACATTTTTGTACAAAGTCTTCATTTCTTCGGCTCTACCTTCCAGCTTTAGCTTAGAAATGGCTGTTCCAATACCAAAATATCCGGGTATATTTTGTTTTAATTGGCTCCATGAACCTACATAAGCAATCGCTCGTAAATCTGATAACTTAAGCTTCGCCTCTACGTTGCGTTTACTCGGTCTACTACCGATTCTTGCAAGAGAATAGTATTTGAGCGTGGTCATCTTCTCAATGTAGGGTAAGAATTTTTCATGATTTTTCAACTCATCATACTTCAAAAAACTAAGTTCGCTTAGCTTTTCGATCAGGGCCCTGTCATCCGCAGCGATTACGGATTCATCTCCTTGCAAAAAGTTATAAAGTCCGGAAGTCACCAGCTGCTCTGCGTTAAAACGAAACTTTTCCTTAGTGCCATAAGTACTGGTAATAGTCTGACCTTGAATAGTCAATTGTAACTCGTTATTAGCGATGGTACTTCCTTGAGCCGCGTAAAACCGATGCGTCTTTCCACCACCCCTAGCCGGTGGTCCTCCGCGGCCATCGAAAAAAGCAGCTTCAATATTATATTTATTGCAAACTGCCGTCAGCGTTTCTTTAGATTTATAAATTGACCAATTAGCTTTTAAATACCCTCCATCTTTGGTGCCATCGGAAAAGCCAAGCATCATGGTTTGCTTCTTTTTTCTACTTTTTAAGTGTACTTGATATTGCTCATTCTCAAGCAAGCGCGTCATGATGCTTTCTGAGTTTTTCATGCCCTCCATGGTTTCAAAAAGAGGAATGATGTCAAAATTTGGCATTTTGCCTTTATAAATCCATCGCATCAATCCAAAAACAAAAAGTACAGAAAAAATATCTTCAGAATTGCTGATAATATAGCGATGACAACCTAATTCACCATTATTTAATTGCAATGTGTTTAATTGGCCTATATTTTTAATAGTATCATGAACAAGCGGGGGAGCTTTTGAGATATCTCCTATTTTAACCTGTTTTAAAGTTAATAATTCAACCAACTCTTCTTCTGATAATTCATCCAATGATTTTTTGATGATCCCTGCCTCTTTTAACAGGAACAGTACCGTTTGTTCATGAACATCATGATTCTGACGGATATCTAAGGAAGCAAAATGATTTTTGAATATATTGACCTTAAACTGAATTCTTCTGAGTTCATCTAGATAAATATCCTGGTATTTTTCTGTAATTAATTTCTCAACCGTACTCAAGGTTTTCAGAATTTCTGAATAATCGACTATATAAGCCGCATCAAACATTGCCTTATAAAGATCTTCGCGTAAACCCAGTAGCACCTCATCAACATGTTTAAAGGTTAATTTAGAAGACAATCTTTTTACGTCATGATAATAACATTTCATCAGGGTCATCCGTAAGGCATCTGATACTTCCCTGGTTGTTTCATAGGTCACAAATGGATTACCATCTCGGTCACCACAAGGCCAGAAGCCTAAGGTGATTAATTCGGGATTATCAAAACCAGTGACAGTTTCGCTCAAATGATAATAGAACTCTCCAAGTGCATCATAATAATTATAACGGCAAATATGAAGTATGTTCATTGCCTCATCAATGGGCGTTGGACTCTTGGAATTTATGAGTGATGTCAAACCCAATTGATGCAATAACTCATCAATTTCCTCAATATTATTATGGGCGATTTGTTCTCGTAATTTGGCAATGATCCCTAATACCGCAGGTGTGTAGAACTGTGTAGGGTGCGCAGTTAATACCACCCGCACCTTGAAATCGTTTATTTTATCAAGTAATTGACTCTTTCTATCTTCACTTGTATTTTGGGAAAAAATATCGACCACCCTTAAAAAAGCACCATCCTCTAATTCCTTGGGTTTTGGGGCATCCTCAATACTGTCAAACAAAACAATTTGTCGTTCTACATATTGAATTAGCTTGAACATGAATGCCAGGTGTTCGTCTCCTATGGCATCAGGATGATTCGCTATGAAATCATCTAATATTTGAATCGGATTGACTCTCTTTTCAAGCCGTTTCTTAGCAAATGCACTTAACAGTGGTAATAAGTGACCGATGTTTTTGGAATCCTGATACGAAAGATTCAAAAACATACTATTATAGATCTCATATTTTTTGTTGATATCCATTCTCATAGGTCACAAAGATACTTTTGTTGATGGAATAAAAAAGTTACGCATGTATTAAATCACCATTACCTTTGGTCGGTAAACTTGAGCTCCCCATCAAATAAATATCTACTTCTCTAGCTGCTTCACGCCCTTCAGAAATAGCCCAGACAATTAGTGACTGACCCCTGCGCATATCACCAGCCGTAAAAATATGAGGTTTATTCGTTTGGTATTTTCCGTACACTGCCTTATAATTTGATCTTGCATCTTTGTCAATACCTAATTTATCTGCAAGGGTACTTTCAGGGCCTATAAATCCTAGGGCCAATAAAGCCAGGTTACAAGGCCACTCTTTCTCTGTATTGGGCTTTTCAATTAATTCAGGTCGTTGGCCGGGCTTTATTTTCCATTCTACCTCAACGGTTTTTAACGCAGTCAATTCGCCTTTGTCATTTGTGATAAACTCTTTCGTATTTATTAACCAGTTACGATCACAGCCCTCTTGATGTGATGAGCTGGTCCTTAACTGCAAGGGCCAGAATGGCCAGGGGGTAGTTTCATGACGGCTTTTAGGCGGTTTGGGCATGATCTCAAAGTTTGTTACTGATTTTGCCCCATGACGATTTGCTGTACCGATACAATCTGACCCCGTATCACCTCCGCCTATGACAATGACATGTTTATCCTTTGCGCTCACTAAATCACCCTTGTAAGTTTTGTCAAATAAAGATTTGGTTTGTTGCGTGAGAAAATCCATTGCCTGTACCACACCTTTATTTTCAATTCCCTTTACGGGAAGGCTCCTCTGTATGGTCGCTCCACCACATAATACGATCGCATCGAACTCCTCAAGTTTTGATACATCATAATTGACACCAACATTTGTATTGGTCTTGAATAGTATTCCTTCTGCTTCGAGAATGGCAATTCTTCGATCTATAATTTCCTTTTCTAACTTAAAGTTCGGAATTCCATAGCGCAATAAACCTCCGATAGCATCATCTCTTTCGAGAACAGTCACTGTATGCCCTGCTCTGTTTAATTGTTGTGCTGCCGCCAATCCGGCAGGCCCTGAACCCACAACAACTACAGTTTTTCCTGTTCGCTCTTTTGGTGGTTGTGGTATGATCCATCCTTCCTCGAACGCACGCTCCACAATTTGTTTCTCAATATTCTCGATGGAAACAGGATTATCTATAAGACCTAATACACATGCTTTCTCGCAAGGTGCAGGGCAAAGGCGTCCGGTAAATTCAGGAAAGTTATTAGTGGAATGCAAAATTTCTGAAGCCTTTTTCCATTCGCCTTTATGCACCATATCGTTAAAATCAGGTATTAAATTACCAAGTGGACAACCGCTATGGCAGAACGGAATACCACAGTCCATGCAGCGTGAACCTTGCTTTCTGATCTCATCTTCTTTAAGAGCGATGGTGAATTCTTTATAATTTTCGATACGCTCTTTTACGGCAATAGATGCCTCGTCTTGTCTTTTGTACTGTTTAAAACCTCCTAACTCTCCCATAACTATGCTGTTAATTGTTCAACTTTAGCTTCATTTGCCAATCGCTCCAAGGCCTTCTTATAATCTGTTGGGAATACTTTTACAAAATGATTCGCATTCGTATCCCAATCATCTAAAATTCGCTCAGCTAATGAACTATTGGTATACGTTCTATGCTTTTCTATGAGCTCCTTTAATTCTTTCTTATCAACTTTCGTCGGATGCTCCAATTCAACCATTTCAAGATTGCATAGACCATTGCTGAACTTTTTATCTTTATCATATATGTAAGCTATACCCCCACTCATTCCAGCGGCAAAATTTCTTCCTGTTTTACCGAGAACCACCACTTTACCTCCGGTCATATATTCGCATCCATGATCACCCACGCCTTCCACCACAGCTGTAACCCCAGAGTTTCTTACCGCAAAACGTTCACCGGCAATTCCGTTAATAAAAGCCTCACCAGAAACAGCTCCGTAAAAACATACGTTGCCTACGATGATATTATCTTCAGCAACAAAATCGGCTTCATCGGGTTTTTTGATGATGATCTTGGCACCGGAAAGTCCTTTACCGAGATAATCATTTGTTTCGCCCTCCACTTTCAGTGTAATTCCATTCGTCGCAAATGCGCCGAAGCTCTGTCCTGCTGATCCCTTAAAGGTCAAACTCAGGGTGTCTTCCGGTAAACCGTCTTCTCCATGAAGTTTGGATATTTCATTGCTGATAATGGCACCTACGGCTCTATCAGTATTATGGATTCTATAATGGAGGTCTGTTTCATTTTTGTAGTTGATGGCTAACTTCGCATCGTGTAAAATGCGTACATCTAATACATTATCAAGATTATGATTTTGTTTTTCTGTGTTGAATAATATCGGGCGTCCTTCCAGCTTAGGTTGATGTAAAATAGCCGACAGGTCAATTCCTTTAGCTTTATAATGGTCGATCGCAGGATTCGCATTAATCTTATGTACCTGGCCTATCATTTCATTGACCGTTCTAAAACCTAATTGCGCCATGATTTCCCGTAGTTCTTCAGCCACGAAATACATAAAATTGATGACATGTTCAGGCGTGCCTTTGAAATTCTTGCGTAATTCAGGGTCTTGCGTGGCGATACCTACAGGACAAGTATTTAAGTGGCAGGCGCGCATCATAATACAGCCGGAAGCAACTAATGGGGCTGTTGCAAAACCGAACTCCTCGGCTCCTAAAAGCGCCGCTATGGCGACATCTCTTCCCGTTTTTAATTGTCCGTCACATTCTAAGGCAACCCGACTTCTCAGATTATTTAATACTAAGGTCTGTTGCGCCTCAGCGATGCCCAACTCCCATGGTAAGCCTGCATGCTTTAAAGAGGTCAGTGGAGACGCCCCCGTACCGCCGTCGTATCCTGAAATTAAAATAACATCAGCCTTCGCCTTGGCAACACCGGCTGCGATCGTTCCCACCCCCACTTTGGATACCAATTTCACATTGATCCTTGCTTCTCTGTTAGCGTTTTTAAGATCAAATATCAATTGGGCTAAATCTTCAATAGAATAGATATCATGGTGCGGTGGTGGTGAAATCAAGCCTACATACGGCGTTGAATTTCGTACCGCGGCTATCCATGGTAAAACTTTTTCGCCTGGTAACTGTCCCCCTTCTCCGGGCTTAGCACCTTGTGCCATTTTGATCTGTATCTCTTGCGCATTGGTCAGGTAATTGCTGGTCACACCAAACCTCCCCGAAGCCACCTGCTTAATGGCGCTGTTTTTCCAGTCACCATTCGCCGATTTTTCAAACCTATTTTTGTCTTCACCACCTTCTCCTGAATTACTTTTCCCGCCAATTCTGTTCATGGCGATGGCTAAATTTTCATGAGCTTCCTGGCTAATGGAACCATACGACATCGCTCCGGTCTTGAAACGTTTTACAATTTCTGTCCAGGGCTCCACATCATCAATTGGTATAGGATCTAAATTATTAAATTCAAATAGGCCACGTAAGGTCATTAAATTCTTATTTTGTTCATTAATAGCCTGTGCATATACCTTGTAGCTTTCTTTGCTTTTACCACGAACAGCCTGATGCAGTTTTGATACCGTAGTCGGATTAAACATATGTTTTTCACCATTCCTACGCCATCTGTAGTCACCGCCTATTTCTAATGGTAAGACATCTTTTACATCCGTTTTTGGGAATGCCTTTTCATAACGTTTGGTTAAATCTTTATCTAAAACGTACAAACCAATCCCTCCAATCCTGGAAGGTGTATTTGGAAAATATTTTTCGGTAAACGCTTTTTTAAGTCCCAGTATTTCAAATATTTGAGATGCTCTATATGAATGTAAAGTTGAAATACCTATTTTATTCATGATCTTAAGCAATCCTTTGCCGATAGCCTTATTAAAATTTTGAACAGCTTCTTCGGCATCTATATCGGCTATCACTCCATTCTTAACTTGATTACGGATAATCTCATTCACCAGATAAGGATTAATAGCGCTGGCACCATAACCAAATAATGTTGCAAAATGGTGTGGTTCTCTTGGTTCGGCAGTTTCCAGAACGATGCCGAATTTAGACCGCTGTCCGCGCCTATTTAAGGAATGGTGTACGTAGGAGCAAGCTAATAATGCAGGGATAGGAGCTTCTTCTTTTGTCACTCCTCTATCTGATAAGATGACAATATTAGCACCTTGGGCCACGGCTTTCTCAGTTTGGATTAGTATATCATCTAAAGCCTTCTCTAAGCCATTAATACCTTTTTCAATAGGATATAAAATAGGGATCGAAACTGCTTTAAAATCAGGATGGTCAATATTTTTGATTTTATCGAGGTCATCATTAGATATGACCGGATTCTGGATGCGTAGTTTTTTCGCCTGTTCTGGAACAATATCAAATATATTTCGATCTGCGCCGATTGCGAGACTGATATCCGTAATAATTTCTTCCCGGATTCCATCCAATGGCGGGTTTGTCACCTGAGCGAACAGTTGCTTGAAGTAATTATACAGTAGCTGCGGCCTATCTGATAAAACAGCCAACGGTGTATCAGTACCCATGGAGCCAATGGCTTCCTTTGCTTTCTTGGCCATCGGATTGATAATCGTAGTAATATCTTCAGAAGTATAGCCAAATAATCTTAGTCGTGTGTTGTAGTTTAAGGCTTCGATAGGACATTTATTACCTGTATAAGGAACTTCTGCTAACGGTAGTGTATGCTGTTGCACCCAATCTTTATAGGGATTTTTTGAGATAATTTCTTTTTTTATTTCTTCATCCTCAATAATTCTTCCAGCGTTCATATCGACCAAAAACATCTTTCCGGGCTCCAGACGCCCATGTCTTACTACGTTTTCGGGCTTTATATTTAACACGCCGATTTCTGATGACATTACCACATTGCCATCTTTTGTAACTGTGTAGCGAGAAGGTCTTAATCCGTTGCGATCCAGTAGGGCTCCGATGTAATTTCCATCGGTAAACGGTACAGATGCTGGGCCATCCCAAGGTTCCATAATACAGGAATTATATTCGTAAAATGCCTTTTTATTTGCATCCATCGTTTGATGTTTTTCCCAGGCTTCGGGTACTAACATCATCATGACTTCCGGTAAAGAACGTCCGGTCATCAACAATAATTCGACCACCATATCCATGCACGCTGAATCCGATTTACCCTCTAACACGATAGGAAAGATTTTCTTAATGTCCTCACCGAACAAATCGCTTTGCATTAATTCCTGGCGTGCTTTCATTCGGCTTACATTACCACGGAGGGTATTGATCTCACCGTTATGGCACATATATCGAAAGGGCTGCGCCAAATCCCAGGAAGGGAAGGTATTTGTGGAAAACCGTTGATGCACCAAAGCTAATCTTGTTACAAGATCGGGTTCCTTAAGATCTACATAATACCTACCAATATCTTCGGGCATTAAGAGGCCTTTATAGATAATCGTAGTTGTTGAAAAGCTTGGTAAGTAAAAGTAATTACGTTCTGAAATTTTAGATTTTTCAATGGTATGCTCTGCAATTTTTCTTGCCGCAAAAAGCTTCGCATTAAATTCGAGTTCAGATAGTTTCAGATCACCCTTACCTACGAATAGTTGTTTTACTTTGGGTTCACTCTTTGCTGCAATCTTACCTAAGTTGCTTGCGTCGACTGGTACATCGCGCCATCCCAGGCGTTGTAACCCTTGCTTCTCCAGCTCTTCTTCAATAATAGCAATGCAATAATTCTGTTGATTAAAGCTTCTGGGAAGAAATATCATTCCGACCGCATATTCTTTAGGTTCTGGTAAGTCAAATGGGCATACCCTTTGAAAATAGACATGCGGGATATCTATCAGTATACCGGCGCCATCTCCTGTTTTACCATCAGCACTTACTGCTCCACGATGCTCTAGCTTTACTAGAATCTCCAGGGCATTGTGAATAATTTCATTCGATTTTTTACCGTTTAGATTGCAAATAAACCCGGCACCGCAATTATCACGCTCAAACTCCGGTAAATATAAACCTTGCTGCTCCATAGTCTTAAATTAAGTTCACAAAATTATGTATTTTGTTATTAATAATTCAACAAAAAGAGTTGTTTGATATAAAAAATGTTATAACTGAAAATAAACGATATAAATATTTCAATATCGTTATTTTGTATGGGTAAAAAATGTTATATCCTCAAATATGAACAGTAAAAAGCCAACACAGTCTCGTAGAAGCAAGACCATGCTGACCAAAATAAATAACTATGTCCTAAATTAATTCTTAGTGTTCATTCATTCTAAAATCAGGATAGGCATTCATACCATGTTCGTATTTATCGAGTCCTTCAAGCTCTTCTTTTTCACTGACTCTAATTCCAACAGTTTTCTTCAGTGCAAATAAAATAATGAAGG
>JASJDL010000079.1 GCA_030065775.1 Flavobacteriaceae bacterium
ACAACCGTTGTAAATCAGATCATTAATGAATTACCTGATAAAGATGTTACCGTAATTTCTCAGGATTCATATTACAAAGCGACGCATAATTTGACGTTTGAAGAACGAACGAAGATCAATTTTGACCATCCGAGAGCTATTGATTTTAAACTGCTGGTGGAACATCTTGTAGCGCTGAGAAAAGGTAATGCCATTGAGCAGCCGGTCTACTCCTTTGCCACACATAACAGAACAAAAGATACGGTCAAAACACACCCGAGTAAGGTAATTATCGTTGAGGGTATTTTAATTTTTTCGAAACGTAAGGTTCGTGATTTAATGGATATCAAAGTTTTTGTCCATGCTGACTCTGATGAACGTTTAATACGCCGCTTAAAGCGTGATATTCAGGAGCGTGCGCGTGATATGGATGAGGTTTTGCAGCGCTATCAGGAGACTTTAAAACCTATGCATGAACAGTTTATAGAACCAATGAAAGAGTACGCAGACATTATTATACCTAATAATAAATACAATACGGTAGCCGTAGATATTGTGAAGACCATTATTAATGAGAAACTGTAAATGACATTCAAGCAATTTAGAAATAAACCGTTTGTAAAATTTATCAGTAATAGATATGTAATTATTCTATTAATCTTTATTGTATGGATGTTGTTTTTTGACGAAAACTCATATTTCATTCATCGTGATGTGAATAAAGAGCTCAATCAGATCGTGAGTGATACAACTTACTTCAGACGCGAAATCAATAAAGATAAAAAGGAAATGAGTGACTTAAAGAACCCTGATTCCCTTGAAAAATTTGCACGCGAAAAATACCATATGAAAAGAAAAGATGAAGATATCTATATTATTGAATTCGATACACTAAAAAAGAATGAGTGATGGGTGAATTTCTATTCGATGAATTTGATCAGGTCACTGCCAGACAATGGAAACAGAAGATTCAATTTGATCTTAAAGGAGCTGATTATAACGAAACACTTCTGTGGGAATCAAATGAAGGTATCAAAGTAAAGCCTTTTTACCACCTCGATGACTTCGAGATGCTGGAGATTCCTAAATTCGAGGGTCAAGCTTCGATTTGCCAGTCCATTTTTATCTCGGACGAGCACACGGCTAATTTTTTAGCCAAAGATGCCCTGAAAAGAGGAGCAACCACTATTCAATTTGAAGCAAATGAACCTTTTGAAATAGCACTTGTCTTGCAGGATATCAAACCGGGTGATGTTGGGCGGTCTGTTTATTTCAAACTTAATTTTCTTTCTGAGAATTTCCATTTAGATGTAATCCAAAGAACAAAGGCTTACGCTACTTTTTTGAATGTTGACCCTATAGGAAATTTAGTAAAAGACGGGAATTGGTTCAGAAATAAGGAGGCTGATTTTGAACTATTGAATACGCTCCTTTCAAAAGCATCTGAACGGACGCATATAATGACTGTGGATGCCGGCCATTATCAAAATGCAGGAGCGAATAGTGTACAGCAAATTGCTTATGCACTATCCCATGCAAATGAATACCTCCATGCCTTTATGAGTAATGAGATCCAATCTATTGGTACACTACGCTTTGATTTTGCGGTAGGAAGTAACTACTTCTTCGAGATTGCCAAATTGAGAGCTTTTAGGTATTTATGGAGTCTGCTTTGTGAAGAATACAAGCTAAGCATAGAGCCACATATTTTTGCCTCCCCAAGCCTGCGCAACAAGACCCTGTACGATTATAATACCAATATGCTGCGCACAACAACCGAATGTATGAGTGCCCTACTGGGAGGAGCCAATGTGATTTCTAATGTGGCTTATGATGCCGTTTATCATAAAAAAAATGAATTTGGAGAGCGCATTGCCCGCAACCAATTGTTGATCTTACAAGAGGAGAGCTATTTCAAAGAAGCTTCAAATTTTCCCGATGGTGCTTATTACATAGAGTCATTGACCAAACAACTAGCTGAGAAAGCCCTGGAACTTTTTAAGGATATTGAAAATTCAGGTGGATTCTTAAAACAAGTGTTTGAAGGTACGATTCAACGTAAAATTGCCCAAAATGCAGTAAGGGAACAGGAACATTTTGATAGCGGACATGAAGTTTTACTTGGTACGAACAAGCATCCTAATCAGAATGACCGGATGAAAAACGAATTGGAATTGTATCCTTTTATAAAAACAAAACCTAGAAAAACTTTAGTTCAACCCATTATTGCGAAGCGTCTAGCTGAGCCGTTAGAACAAGAGCGACTTAAAAAAGAAAACTAAACATAATTTCAGTGAGGAAGTA
This sequence comes from Flavobacteriaceae bacterium, assembly GCA_030065775.1. Taxonomy (GTDB): domain Bacteria; phylum Bacteroidota; class Bacteroidia; order Flavobacteriales; family Flavobacteriaceae; genus Aureibaculum. The sequence continues at coordinate 2,284 of JASJDL010000079.1, forward strand.
GTCCAAAAATGAAAAGGAAGAGCATTCAAAATATAGAACTTAAAACCCGAAACTCAAAGTCCAAAACTTTTGAGCATGAAAATTTTGTTGCAGGTATTGCACCGAATTTGAGGGGCCCGTACTCAACGATGTATGTGAGGCGCCCTTGGACAATACGCCAGTATGCCGGATTTTCAACGGCTGAAGAAAGTAATGCATTTTACCGTCGGAACCTGGCGGCCGGACAAAAAGGACTTTCAGTTGCTTTTGATTTAGCAACGCATCGCGGTTATGATTCTGATCATGAACGTGTACAGGGTGATGTGGGAAAAGCCGGAGTCGCCATTGATTCTGTAGAAGATATGAAAATACTCTTTGATCAGATTCCACTCGATAAAATGTCGGTATCAATGACCATGAATGGCGCTGTATTACCGATACTGGCCTTCTATATTGTAGCCGCAGAAGAACAAGGGGTAGCTACTGAAAAATTATCAGGTACTATCCAAAATGATATTCTAAAAGAGTTTATGGTGCGGAATACCTATATCTATCCACCTACTCCTTCCATGAAAATAATTGCTGATATTTTTAAATATACCAGTAAAAACATGCCGAAATTCAATTCTATTTCTATTTCAGGCTACCATATGCAGGAAGCCGGGGCAACGCCCGAAATAGAACTCGCCTATACCCTGGCAGACGGATTGGAATACATACGTACTGGAATTGAAGCGGGAATGGACATTGATAGCTTCGCCCCACGCTTATCATTCTTTTGGGCGATTGGAATGCATCATTTTCAGGAAATTGCGAAACTTCGCGCCGGTAGGTTACTCTGGGCCAAAATTGTCAAACAATTTAATCCTCTGAACCCTAAATCACTAGCACTACGTACGCATTGTCAGACCAGTGGATGGAGCTTAACGGCACAAGATCCCTTCAATAATGTGGCAAGAACGGCAATTGAGGCCATGGCAGCCGCTTTCGGCGGAACGCAAAGTCTACATACTAATGCCTTGGATGAAGCCATCGCATTACCTACTGATTTTTCAGCACGAATTGCCAGAAATACGCAGATTTATATTCAGGAGGAAACCAAGGTCACTAAGACGGTGGATCCCTGGGCCGGTTCCTATTATGTTGAGCAACTTACCGAGGATATCGCAGAAAAAGCCTGGAAGTTGATCCAGGAAGTGGAAGACCTTGGGGGGATGACCAAGGCCATTGAAAAAGGGATTCCGAAATTACGTATCGAAGAAGCGGCGGCTAAAAAACAAGCGCGTATCGATAGTGGTCAGGACGTTATCGTTGGTGTAAATAAATATCAATTAAAAGAGGAAGATCCTTTACATATTTTAGAAGTTGATAACCAGGCCGTTCGCAATGCACAAATAGAGCGCTTGACCAAATTAAAGACCGAAAGAAATCGTAATAAGGTAGAGAAAGCCCTCAAAGAACTTACAGAATGCGCTGCTTCGGGTAAAGGAAATTTACTAGCTTTGGCAGTGACGGCAGCACGTGAACGCGCAACTTTAGGTGAAATTTCTGACGCGTTAGAAACTGTTTTCGGACGCTATAAAGCAAGTATAAATTCAATAACAGGCGTGTACAGCAGGGAAATCAAAGAAGACGAAACATTTAAAAAGGCGACGCAATTAGCTGATAAATTCGCAGAATTAGAAGGGCGTCGTCCACGGATTATGGTGGCTAAAATGGGGCAAGATGGCCATGACCGCGGTGCAAAGGTAGTGGCGACCAGTTTTGCTGATCTTGGATTTGATGTAGACATTGGCCCTTTATTCCAGACACCAAAAGAAGCCGCGAAACAAGCAATGGAGAATGATGTGCATATTTTAGGTGTATCCTCATTGGCGGCAGGTCATAAGACCTTGGTACCGCAAGTCTTGGACGAATTAAAAAACTACGGTCGTGAAGACATCATGGTAATTGCCGGTGGCGTCATACCCCCTCAAGACTATCAATTTTTATTCGATGCCGGCGTAGTGGGTGTTTTTGGCCCCGGAACGAAAATAGCAAAGGCTGCCATAGAGATTTTAGAGATCTTAATTGACAGTATAGAAGAATAATCTCATTTAAATTTTATCAAATTTTTCTTTAGTCAATGCATGCTGAACATCGCCGGTGTGTTTGATGTTACTGGGCTCGAATAACAGCACCCAAACTTCTTCTTTGGCAATAGGCTTATGTTCAACACCCTTTGGTACAATAATCATTTCACCTTTATTAAGAGTAACGCTTTTAGTTCTGAATTCAAGAACTAAGGATCCTTTTATGATATAGAACAGCTCATCTTCATCTTTATGATCATGCCATACAAATTCGCCTTGAATTTTGGCAAGCTTCACGTCTTGACCATTTAACTGCCCAATAATTTTCGGACTCCAATGCTCATCAAATAAATCGAACTTTTCTTTAATATTGACGACTTCCATAGTTACTTTTCTAAAAATTTTGGTGCTTTTCTATGTTTAGTACCTTGTTCGTAGGCATAAGCAATCTCCAACAACACAGGCTCACTCCAGGCACGCCCAAAAATTGATATACCTACCGGTAATTCACCTACGAAGCCCATGGGTACAGAAATATTGGGATAACCTGCCCTGGCAGCGGGTGATGAACTGCCTAACCCGAAAGAATCACCATTTAAGTGATCAGTTTTCCATGCCGGGCCACCGGTGGGCGCAACTATAGCATCCAAATCGTGTTCATTCATCACACGGTCAATTCCATTTTCCCTGGAACCTTTTAGCATATTCGCCAAGGTCGTTTTATAGTCTTCAGAATCTAACCTATCTTTTTCTTGTGCCATTTCAAGATACTTTTGATTATAAAATTTTAACTCAATGGAATCTTTTTTATTGAACTCGATCAAGTCTTGCAGGCTTTTAATTTTTGCATCAGGGCCCAGGGACTTGAAATAGTTATTAAGACCGTCTTTGTACTCGTATAACATGATCTGAAATGACATACCTCCAACGGCATTATCTGCAATTCTTTCAATATCAATAATTTCAGCACCCTGACTTTTCATGAAGGCTACGGCTTCTCTGAAAAGCGTATCTACCTTAAAATTTCTACCTAAGGGCCTCTTGTATAGCCCAATGCGTTTTCCCTTTAAGCCATCCTTTTTTAAAAATTGGGTATAATCCTCTTTAACATGCTGGGAACTAGCCGGGGTTTTGGCATCGGTTGAATCTATTCCTATCAAAGCATTCAGACAAATAGTAGCATCCGTTAGTGTTCTTGCCATAGGACCGGCAGTATCTTGTGTAAATGAAATCGGAATAATGCCAGAGCGGCTTACCAAACCTACGGTTGGTTTAATACCAACAACGCCATTGGCATTTGAAGGGCATACGATCGATCCGTTGGTTTCGGTACCAATGGCTACCAAACTGAGACCAGCAGCCACCGCTGCCCCAGAACCAGAGCTCGAACCACAAGGGTTACGGTCTAATACATAGGGATTTTTCGTCTGGCCATTGATACCGCTCCAACCACTGGATGACAGCTCACCGCGAAAGTTTGCCCATTCACTCAAATTAGCTTTTGCAATAATAACGGCACCGGCTTCTCTTAATAGCTTTGCCACATGGCTATCCTTCAGTGGTTTAGACCCGGCCAAAGCCCTTGAACCGGCAGTAGTATACATGTTGTCATGCGTGTCTATATTATCTTTTAAGATGATCGGGATACCATGTAAAGCACCTCTGTTTTTCCCTTCTTTAAGTTCTTTATCTAACTGATCAGCTATAGTTAATGCGTCAGGGTTTAATTGGATAATTGAATTTAATTGTGGTCCGTTTACATCAATCTCTTCAATACGATCTAAATATTTCTGGGTGACCATGCGAATGGAATACGTGCCATCTGCATAGCCTTTTTGAAGTTCTGTAATAGTAATTTCTTCAAATGAAAAATCAGCTTCAGTGTGTGCTGCTTTTTTTGTTTCCTGATCACATGCATTCAATATCAGAAGGAGAACCAGCAGGAATAAATAAGTATAGTTAATGTTAGTTTTCATTGATGAAGTGTATTTATGAATTAAAGATACTCAATTTCAGTCTTTTAAAAGGTCTTTAGGAGCTACCTCAACTTCTTTCCAATCATGAGGTTGATGCGGTCCACCGTGTTCTTGTTTCCACTTTTTATAAGTGCCTAATTCATCTACTTCTCGACTACTTATGAGTTCAATTGGCTTTCCGAAAATTGATCGTTCATAGTCTTGTACTCCGCAAACGGTACACATACGCACAGTTGTTTCTGGCAACAACAACGCAATTAATAATAATGAGAAAATTAAGAGAATAAGATGTTTGTAATTAAACCTCACTTTTTGAAATAAAGATATAGTAAAAACAGCAGTGTATAAACGCTGAGATATAATCTGTAAAAATTACGCATTTTTAAATATTCTTTGTCTTCAGGATAAATGGAACCAAACAACCCCTTCAATTCTTTTAAAAATAATGGCTTAATATTGATAAGCCAACTATCGGTTTGATAAACTATTTTTCTGAATTTACTCCTGTAGTAGGTGAGTGGTAGTCCCCAAATAATAAAGGCGAGTAACCAGATATTTTCTTTAATCCAGTTCATTTTTTCTTTTTTGGAAACCAGGGAAAGAAGGCATTGGTTTGTTCTATGTAGGCCTTATATTCAGGTTTGGTGTGTTTGAGCGTACGTTCCAGCATAGCGACCCCTGAAATCCTTACAATCAGCCATGACATCAAAATAGCACTCAATAAAGGGATATAACTACTTACTGCCACAGAAAACAATGCGTAAGCCCACCAGACCGTTGCATCGCCAAAATAGTTAGGATGCCGCGTATATTTCCATAAACCGCTGGTTAGCAATTTTCCTTTGTTTTTGGAGTTGGATTTAAATTTTGCCAATTGATAATCACCGCTCGCTTCAAATACAAATCCGATGATCCATAGAATAACAGCGCTATAGTCAAAGACATTTAAAGTGGTATTTTGACCATAATACATGGCTGCCAATAGGGGTGCTGAAATGAGCCACAATAGAAATCCTTGCAAAAGAAATACCTGAAAAAAGCTAAACCACCAATAGCGTTCTGCTCCGTAATCTTGCCTGAATTGTTGATAGCGGTAATCTTCTTCCTTATTCCAATTGCGCCAAAGTAAATAAGCAAAAAGACGCAGTCCCCAAATACCAACTAAGGTTAAAACGAGTTTCATGCGCACGGGATTTCCCTCGGCACTAAAATAATAGTGAATGGCGACCAGTACAAAACCTAATCCCCAAAAGGGGTCTACAATACTTACATTCTTGATTTTTATACTTACAATCCATAGCAGGGTCATTTGAACCATAATCACTAAAAATCCTTGTATGTAAATGGTGAAAAAGTCCATTATAAGTAATTGCCTACAAGTTACTTAATTTTGTTAGGTTTTTAAAGCAAAAAAAATCCGCAACATCGGTGTTACGGATTTTAATTTGTTATTTTAACTAAACTTAGTCGTCAGTGATAGTAGCCATTGATCTGCCCAATGCTTCTTCCTTAGTGCTCACAACGAATTCAAACTCTTCATCCAAGATGAACTTCACCAACTCTCTGTCATTATTTACCCAATAGTAAGCGGGTTTCATTCTTTTACCTTGATGTACAAATTTATGCAAGGTCTGTTTTTCACCATCAATATCGGCAACTTCTTCACCAACATATGAAATAACCTGACCTTTCTTCACATAAAGTTTCGTCTCATCTAAAGAATTGAATCGAAATGTTCCTTCAGTTTTATTAAAAGGTAATTCTGACACGATCGCCCATACATTGAATGATGGGATTGTAGCAACCGGCATTTTAATGACAGCACTGTGATTAGGAGCTAAAAATTGGTTTACTTCAGGGTCATTAGTAATTTCATTTTTAAAATTACCGTGAAAACTCCAGAAAGTACCACTTTTTTTAGTTTTTAAGCGCTCACCAAGGTATTCAACGGGCTCCATATTCGAATCGATGGTACCGTTAAATACAATCTTAGAAGCATTTGCCAACTTTTTCGAATCAGTAACCGTTACGGTAGTGAAGTCTAACTTTTCATTACCGAAATAAGAATTTACAGTAGTTTTTAGAATAGATTGTGCATTCTCATTATCTATTCTCTCCATGCTTATGTATCCTTCACCACTGGCAGATTTAAACCAAGTAATTTTTGATTTTTTTTCATCAGAAAATGATGAGAAAATTAAAACAAAAGCAATTAACAAAAGGGGTAGATTTCTTTTCATGTTTTAGCAATTATAATTATTAATAACGCAAATATACAAATTTTTACCTATTTAAGACTCAAGAAGTTACAAATGGTTTAATTTTTAGAACCAATTACATGAAAATTACTGCTTTTTGCGTCGTTCTTCACGGCGTTTTTGACGTTTTGCTTTACGTTCAGCCCGTTTTTTAGCACGTTCTAAGGTAGTTTCTTCCTTTTTAAAGATGTTGTTGAAGAACTTTTCCAGCCCGGTTTCTTCAGTATAGTCTTCGCAGGTCATTTGAAGCGTAAGTTCTTCGGTTAGCGGCTCAAATTTAGAGGTATATGTTTTCTTAATCCAATTACTTCTTTGGATACTTTGTAAGGTCTTTGCGGCTAAAGGAAGAGCAAGGGCACTGCCAGAACCATTGGTGCCTGTATTAAATTTGATAACGGGCGATGAGGCTCCAACACGGGTCACTAAAACCAACTTAGGATTGTAGGCTGCAAACCAGGCATCTGCATAATCCTGTGAAGTGCCCGTTTTTCCCGCTAAGGGAAGGGTAATGCCGTATTTCCCTTTTATTGACCTTCCGGTACCTTCATTCACGGCTTTTTGCAGCATTGAATTAAGAACGCTTACATGGTCTTTATCAAGTACACGCTCTTTACTCTTTAGTAGTTTGTTAAGGTATAGAACCTTACCATCATTGGTTTTGATTGATAGTATTGATTGAGGCTTTACCTTATAACCTCCATTGGCAAAAGATGCGTAGGCAATAGCCAGTTCATAAACACTGGCATTAGAAGTTCCCAGGGCGAGCGAAGGTTTATTGATGAGTTCTTGTGAGAAACCCATGCGTTGCCATAGGTTCTCAAGCATTGAATACGGCGTGCTCAAGTATAAATTTACGGTCGGGATATTTAAGGACTTTGCCAAAGATGCCGCCATAGTATATTTTCCTCCGGTACTTTTATCGTAATTCTGTGGTTGCCAATTATTGAAGTCGGTTAGTACCAGTTTTTCATTATCTAAATAATCACAAGGTTGGGCGCCATTTTCTAAAGCTGCGGCATATAAAAATGGTTTAAAGGTAGAAGCAATTTGGCGTTGTGCGTGAATTTGATCATAGGGTTGTGTTCGATAATCGATACCACCTATCCAGGTCTTTATCGCTCCTGTGTTGGGTTCCAAAGCCAAAAAACCGGCATGCAGCAATGTGAGGGAATGGCGTAGACTGTCCTGAACGGAAATAGAATCTGTATAAAAACCATCCCAGTCAAATAGTTCCCGGCTTTTACGCTCTTTCGCCATTTTGGTGAGTTTTAAGCGCCTTAATTCTTTAGTGAGTAGCTCATTCAATATTCGATTGCTTTCACCGGTTCTGTGTTGCTTACGCAAACGGTTCTGCATCACACCTAAATGACTTTTATAGGCATTTAAGGCATATTTTTGAAGGTTAAGGTTTAATGTGGTCTTTATAGTAAGTCCGCTTTTCTCTATACTATAGTCAGTACCATCGCGTTCGTTAATGGTCTCCAAAATTTCCTGAACTTCATCTTTTACTTGTACTAAAAAGTAATTGGCCGGGCCTTCAGATTCTAAATTCGCATAATCGAGTTGTAGCGGAAGTTTTTGTAATGAATCTTTTTCTGACATCGTTAGGTAGCCATATTTTTCCATTTGCGCAACAACGACGTTCCGTCGACCGGTGGCATTCTCAGGATATAAACGCGGATTATAATAAGTATTCGCTTTTAACATACCGATCAGCACGGCGGCTTCCTCGGTTTTCAATTTTTCTACAGGCTTATTGAAATAACGTCTTGAGGCGGCTTCGATGCCCAGTACATTTTCTCCAAAAGGCACTGTGTTGAGGTACAAGGTTAATATTTCTTCTTTAGAATAAATGCCATGTAAGCGATGTGCCAGAAAACCTTCTTTTGTTTTGTTGACCAACATGGTTAATGGTCCATAACTTTTTCGGCCATACATATTCTTGGCGAGTTGCTGATTGATGGTGCTACCTCCACCGGCGTTTCTTTGATTGAATAGAATTGTTTTAAAAAGTACACGTAAAAGACTTCTTGAATCAACACCTTCATGCTTAAAATAGCGCGCATCTTCTGTAGCTACCAAGGCATCGACCAGATGTTTGGGAAACTTCTCGAAGGAAACATTTGTTCGGTTCTCAGCATAGAATTTTCCAATAATGGAGCCCTCTTCAGAGAGTACCAGAGTAGCTGTTTCATTCTTGAATTCTTTGAGTTCATCAGCGGTATATAATGGACCAAATACGCCATAATAGACGGCGGCTACGAAAATTCCCAAAGCTAGGACTCCGATAAAGAGTAGTACAAAGAGATACTTGAATACTTTTCTTAACATGAAAGAAATTTAGGGGATTATTTTAAAATCTTTGATTTTAAACGTTTAAAAACTACAATTAGTATTTCGTGTATTCTATTTCTTAAAAGTACTGTGTCTTGAAGTAGTATTATGAGGATTAACCCAAAATCATTTTGTAAATTGCGCCTCTAAATTTTAACCTATATATGTTTCATAAAAATATTAAATTAATTATAGCTGCCGGTATTTTTGCCTGGGCGATATATCAATTTGTGGAGGGTAATATTGGTAACGGCATTAGTTTAATTCTACTTGCGGGTATCTTTGTATTCCTTTATTTCAAGAATGAATTCATATTGCTCGCTTTTTTGAGGATGCGTAAACAGGATTTTGCAGGCGCCTCAAAGTGGCTGTCTTATATTAAAAATCCGAGTGCTTCTTTGGTGCGCAAGCAAGAGGGCTATTACAATTTTTTACAAGGCATTATGGTATCACAGACCAACTTAACGCAAGCTGAAAAGTTTTTTAAGAAGGCCATTCAATTAGGCCTGTCGATGGATCATGACCTGGCCATGGCGAAATTGCAGTTGGCAGGTGTTGCTATGACCAAGCGTAGAAAACGCGAAGCCACAAACTTAATTGCCGAAGCTAAGAAGTTAGATAAACACGGAATGCTGAAAGAGCAGATTCAAATGCTGAAACAGCAGATGAAGAAAATATAAGTAAGGTCATCGTTCTTAACCAGATCTGAAACTTATAAAACTAAAAAACCTCGAAATTTAAAATTCGAGGTTTTTTATTTCCATCTTAAAAAGGGGAGAAAGATTGGAATGTGATTTTGTAGTGACACCCTATTCTTCTTCCTGTGCAGCTGCTTTAGCAACAGGTTTCTTGAATTTCGCGTATTTGTTTTTAAACTTATCAATACGTCCGGCGGTATCAACCAATTTAACTTTACCGGTATAATATGGGTGTGATGTTCTTGAGATTTCTAACTTCACCAACGGGTACTCAACACCATCAACCTCAATAGTTTCCTTGGTTTCAGCAGTAGATTTTGTCAAAAATACATCATCATTAGACATATCTTTAAATGCTACCATTCTGTAATTCTCTGGATGAATCCCTTTTCTCATCGTACTCTTTTTTAAAAATTGTTAAAATAACAGCCCTGCTGTTTTGCGAGTGCAAATTTAATACTATTTTTGGAAATTCAAACTAAAAAATACATTTTACATAAAAATAATAGAATGACGTTCAGATCGCTTTCAGTTTTAGGAGTAATTACCTTGTTTTTAATGAGTTGTGGTAATCCTTATAAGCTAAAATTAACCTCACCCAAGACCATAGCGGTCAACCAAAAATTAAGTATATCAGTAAGCGAAAAAAATGATAAGCCTATAGATTCTATTCGCTATTACCTTGATGGGAAGTATCTCATGACAAATTCAGACCTAAATATCACTGATAAACGATTAGGGAAGCATGCCGTGTCAGCTACCGTTTTTTATGGCGATAGGCAAAAGCAGCTTACGAATACGATTGTCTTTTTGGCCGCAAATCAACCGGATATTTATACCTATGATATTATCAATGCCTATCCGCATGACGAAAAGGCTTTTACGCAAGGGCTGGAATTTCATGACGGATTTCTCTATGAGAGTACCGGACAATATGGTGAATCATCACTCAGAAAAGTGAACTTAGAAACCGGTGAGATCGTCCAGAAAAAAGATTTGGAGCGTCAATATTTTGGCGAGGGATTGACGATCTATAATAATAAAATATATCAGCTAACCTGGAAAAGCGGGAAAGGTTTTATTTATAATCTTGAAGATTTCGCGAAAGAGAAAGAATTCTTCTATGGCGCAAGTAAAGAAGGATGGGGCTTGGCACACCATGATACCAAACTTATTAAGACAGACGGAACAGAGCGTATCTGGTTTTTAAATCTCGAAGACCAGAAAGAACAGCATTTTATTGAAGCATATACGCATGATAGAAAAGTTGATAAACTCAATGAGATCGAATATATCAATGGTAAGATCTACTCCAATAAGTGGCAGCAAAATAGTATTCTGATCATCAATCCTAAAAATGGCGAAGTTGAAGGTATTGCCGATTTAAAAGGATTACAACCAGAGGCAGGGCAAAAAGGCAATGATAATGTTTTAAACGGAATAGCATATGACGCCGAAAACGATCGTTTATTCGTAACGGGAAAACGATGGAATAAACTATTTGAAATTAAACTGAAAAAAAAGCAATAATCTAACAGGCGAATAAGTTATAGATTTACAAGGTTTACCAATGCGTATAGGCTATTCATTTTTACTTTTCTTATTGATCATATCAATAGGCTCATGCCGTAAGGATTTTGATACTATTTTGAGTTCGGGTAACCTTGAATTTTCCAGAGATACCATCTTTCTTGATACTGTTTTTACCAATATAAGTTCCAGTACACGCAGTTTTAAGGTGTATAATCGTAGCAATGATGCGATAACCATTCCGACCATTGAATTGGGCAGGGGTGAGGCTTCATTTTACCGATTAAATGTAGATGGAGTTGCGGGAAAATCCTTTGAAAATATAGATATACTAGCCAAAGACAGCCTGTTCGTTTTTGTGG
>JASJDL010000080.1 GCA_030065775.1 Flavobacteriaceae bacterium
TAATGATATTTATAAGACCGCCTACGGCTTCGCTTCCGTATAGTGACGAGGCCGGGCCTTTTACGATTTCAACTTGTTCAATCAATGAATTTGGAATGCCTATTGTAAGTGGATTGTCTACCGTTTACGGGCTTTCAGGCATTCCAAATTCATTGATTGAACAAGTTGAAATCGTAAAAGGCCCGGCCTCGTCACTATACGGAAGCGAAGCCGTAGGCGGTCTTATAAATATCATTACCAAACACCCTGACAATGCGCCAAGAGTTTTTATAGATGCGTATAGCTCCTCATGGTTAGAGACCAATTTTGATCTGGGATTCAAAGCTGCAATCGGTAAAAATTCATCAATGTTGCTCGGAGCCAACTATTATAAATATGATAACCCCATTGATGATAACAACGACAATTTCACCGATGTAACACTGCAAGATCGTCTTTCTGTTTTTCAGAAATGGAATTTCAAACGAAAAGAAGATCGGGTATTTTCGGTGGCCGGACGTTTCTTTTATGAAGACCGATGGGGCGGAGAGTTACAATGGGACAGATCATTTCGTGGAGGTGACCAGGTTTATGGTGAAAGCATTTATACAACACGTTATGAACTACTAGCCAACTATCAATTGCCTACAACCGAAAAAATGTTGCTGTCTTTTTCTTATACCGACCATGATCAAAACTCTGTTTACGGAAATGTACCGTATATAGCAACACAACGGATCGGTTTTACACAATTCACCTGGGATAAAAAAATCAAAAATCATGATCTGCTTATCGGTGCTGCTGCGCGTTACAATTATTATGATGATAATACCCCTGCCACCACCGAAATAGATGAACTTGTCATTCCCTCTCTTTTTGTGCAGGATGAAATCAAATTTAACGAGAAAAATACCTTGCTTTTAGGAGCACGCTATGACTATGACGATCGCCATGGCAATATTTTTACTCCACGGTTGGCTTATAAATTCAAGCCCAGTGAAAATTCTGTATTTAGACTTAATGCGGGAACTGGTTTTCGGGTAGTGAATCTATTCACTGAAGAACATGCCGCTTTAACAGGATCGCGGGATGTCATTATCGAATCTGCTTTAAAACCTGAGTGCTCCTATAATGTCAATGCCAATTTCTTAAAAAAATGGTATACCAAAAATGGGATGACGTTAGCCTTTGACTCGTCGGCTTGGTATACGTATTTCACCAATATCATTTTACCGGATTATGATACCAATCCGAATCAAATAATTTATAATAATTTGAATGGTTATGCCACGACTTATGGTGTGAGCACAAATATCGATGCTGATTTTGGTAATGGGTTCAAAGTATTGTTGGGTGCTACACTCCAGGAAGTTTCAAAGACCGAAGATGGTATTAAAACACGCCAAATTTTGACCGAGCGATTCACCGGTACCTGGTCAGTTTCCTATGAATTTTTTAAGCCTAGACTAACCATTGATTATACCGGAAATATCTATGGCCCGATGCGTTTACCATTGTTAAGTGACTCAGACCCTCGTTCAGAATACTCACCAACCTGGAGCATCCAAAACATTCAATTTACCTATAAAGGATTGCAAAACTTTGAGGTCTATGGTGGTATTAAGAATTTACTGAATTGGACGCCTAATAAGGGGAATCCGTTTTTAATTGCCAGGGCCGATGATCCTTTTGATGAAAATGTGGAATTCAGCGCTAATGGCAATGTGATTGCCACCGCTGAAAATCCTTATGCTTTGACCTTTGATCCTTCCTACGTGTATGCGCCTAATCAAGGCATTAGAGGATTTATCGGTCTCCGTTATCGCATACATTAAGTATATTTGAGCATGGAAACACTACAAATGCTCAGCTGCCAGAAAGATAAATTCAGATTAGAAGATCATGTGACCTATTTAAACGGGGCTTATATGTCACCCTCCTTGAAATCTGTTGAAAAGGCTGGTCACGAAGCCGTTACACGAAAATGTAGGCCTTATCAAATTAAGGCTGAAGATTTTTTTACACATACAAAGCGCCTGCGAGAACTGTTTGCACGGTTTATCGACGCTCCCGATTATAGGAATACTTCTATTATCCCATCAGCTTCCTATGGATTGGCAACGGTAGCCAAAAATGTAAAATTAAAGGCAGGAGATGAAATTTTGTTGATAGATGAGCAGTTTCCAAGCAATGTGTACATATGGCAAAAACTTGCAGAACAAAATAACGCGACAGTCAAGGTTATACGTGCTCCAAAGATTGGCGAAAATCGTGCTAATATTTGGAATAAAAACATGCTAAACGGTATTTCTTCCAAAACAGCGATAGTGGCAATGCCTCCAGCACATTGGGCTGATGGTACTTTGTACGACCTTATAGCAATCAGAAAAAAGACTAAGCAGTATAATGCTCTTTTAATCATTGATGGTTCACAATTCATCGGTGCGGCTCCGTTTTCAGTGAAGGAAATTCAGCCTGATGCACTGATTACCGTTGCCTATAAGTGGATGCTTGGCCCTTATTCAATGGGAATGGCCTATTATTCTGATTATTTTAATGAGGGTGAGCCCATAGAAGAAAACTGGATCAATCGTCACAACAGTGAAGATTTTGCCGGATTGGTCAACTATGAATCACGGTATCAACCGAAGGCAGGACGCTATAACATGGGCGAATCTTCTAATTTTATCAATACACCTATGCTGATAAAAAGTATTCAGCAATTATTAGAATGGAGACCGGAAAATATTCAGCAGTATTGTGAAGCCATTTCAAAACAAGCCATTGAGCAACTAAGAAATAAGGGTTGCTTTGTTGAACATGATAATTACAGAACAAAACATTTATTTGGTGTTTATCTATCGGAACACATAGACCTTGAAAAATTAAAAGCTAAGTTTACTCAAAACAACATTTACGTTTCATTTCGAGGCAATGCTATTCGAATCTCGCCGAATCTGTATAATACTGAAGCGGATTTTGAAAAGCTTGTAGATTGTTTTAATTAATTAGAATTTCAATTTTCCTCTAAAGGAGAGTAATTTAGGAAAGCTATAAGCTCCAGGCCTGGCATTATTAAATTGCATATCGTGCGACAATTGAAGCTGAAAATTGGTATTTATATCATAGCCTAATCCGTTTTTCGTCTTTAACATAGGAGACGTCCACGAATTATTCTTTAATAACTGTCTACTTGCTTCAACTTCCATACCTGAAAAAACATTCCATTTCTTGGAAATATACTTTCTTCCTATAATTGGTGCTTTAAAAACATCCTCAAAAATATAAGTGTCAAAAAACCCTTGCAATTCGAGTGATAATTGTGGGTCTAAACTATACTTTATTGTGAAGTCTGAATGCTGCTCCCAACTCCCAAAAGTCTTATGGGCGAAATCAGTAAGCGTGACTGTTGGTTTAAATACTCGGGTACTATCTTTAGCAATATCCTGTTCTTGCGTAAAGGCATTTGTGCCAATTAAAATAAGCCCTGCCAGAAGGGTTCTTTTCAGAAGTCTTATTTCCATCGAACCAGCCATGCTACTAAAATTACTACCTTTTTATAACAATTTGACGGAAACTTTAAAAATTAACATTAAGCATGTAGCAGCTTTAACATTCCATAAGTTACTACCCGCAATTTTGTAGTGCTTTCCCTCTTATAACTGCACTCAGAGTTTAACTGCAATTGACAATAAGCCTTTGAAGCAGTTTATCCAGGCGATCAAGTTCATAATTGCTGAAGTTTTTCATGGCAATCTCATGATTTGTTTTTAAGACTGATTTTAATTTCTTTAAGGCTTTCTCCCCCTTATCTGTCAATAATAATGTATTACGTCTACGATCGTACTCATTGCCTTTTCGTTTGATGTACTTGTTCTTTACTAGTAAATCTACCATTCGCGTAATAGCGGCATAATCCTTTAAAAGTGCAGCCGCGAGTTGTGATTGAGGTGTGTTAGGATTGTTCTTGATCTGTTGCAATAGTGACATCTGATCGACAGTGATGGTGTCATCAATAGTCCTAATGTTCTGTTGTGCCACCCTTTTATAAGATTTCAAAGCGTTTTCAATCGAATGCAGCACCTGATATGTTTGAGAAAAGTCCATAATCATTCATTTGATACAAAAAAATTTGATATATCATTAAGTGCAAATAAATAATAAACATATCTTTAAAATTGCCTTTAGAAGTTTATCTTTGCCAAAATTTTTAGCGTTTGAGCAAACAAGCTGTTGTTTCGCTTTATGAACAAGCCCCTAAGGTCAGGGAGCTGGTTCGACATCTTCAACAGGAAAACCAAAAGCTATACCTTCGGCATTTGGCCGGGTCTTCATTGTCTTTTCTTATCTCGGCAACCTTTAAACAGCTTGAAAAACCCTACCTATTACTCTTTAATGACAAGGAAGAAGCTGCGTATTATCTCAACGATCTTGAGCAGCTGCTTGGTGATAAAAATGTACTCTTTTACCCGGGTTCGTATCGTCGGCCCTACCAGATCGAAGAAACAGATAATGCCAATATTTTATTGCGCTCAGAGGTCTTGAACCGCATTAATTCTCGAAAGAAACCGGCAGTTATTGTGAGTTATCCTGACGCTTTATTCGAAAAAGTAGTGACTAAAAGTGAACTGGAAAGAAATACTTTAAAATTAAGTGTTGGCGAACAGGTATCGTTAGATTTTGTCAATGAAACATTATTTGAATACCAGTTCAATCGTGTGGATTTTGTGACTGAACCTGGAGAATTTGCCGTTCGTGGTGGTATTATTGATGTTTTTTCCTTTTCTAATGAAGAACCCTATCGCATTGAGTTTTTTGGTGATGAGGTGGACAGCATCAGAACTTTTGATGTCGAAACACAGCTCTCCACCGATAAACATACAAAGATCAGTATCCTGCCCAATGTTGAAAACAAACATTTACAAGAAAAACGGGAGAGTTTTTTAAAGTATATATCCAATAAAACCGTCATTTTCTCGAAAAATAAGGAGCTATTGTACAGCCGATTGAACAAATTATTCAAAAAAGCACAGATCGCATTCACAGAAATAAAGGGAGAGCTAAAGCTTTCTGAACCAAAGGAACTATTTTGTGATGGTACACTCATAAAAGAACAACTTGACGCATATGGTTTGGTTGAATTCGGTGGTGGTCGTCATGCTGAACTTGTTTCAGCATCTCGTGATGTGATTCCGAAACAAGTTCGGAATGAAACAATACAGATTGAATTCAATATTTCTCCTCAGCCATCCTTTAACAAACAATTTGATCTCCTGATCGAAAACCTCAACCAAAATACCGGAAATGGCATTAAAAACTATCTTTTCTGTTCCAATGAACAGCAGGCCAAACGTTTTGAGGATATTTTCAAAGACATCGATGAAGAAGTATCTTACAGCACCGTTGTATTTCCACTTTTTCAGGGCTTTATTGACCAAGAACATAACATTGCCTGCTACACCGATCACCAGATTTTTGAACGTTATCACAAATTCCGTTTAAAGAGTGGTTTTGCCAAAAAACAGGCCATTACCTTAAAGGAACTCAATACCTTGGAGATTGGTGACTATGTTACCCATATCGACCATGGGATTGGTAAATTCGGTGGACTTCAAAAAATAGATGTTGAGGGCAAGCAACAGGAAGCCATCAAACTAATTTATGGCGATCGCGATGTCTTATACATCAGCATACATTCGCTCCATAAAATTTCGAAATACAATGGTAAGGATGGAAAAGTGCCCAAACTCTTTAAATTGGGTTCAGGTGCTTGGAAAAAACTGAAGCAAAAGACCAAAAAACGAGTTAAGGAAATCGCCTATGACCTCATTCAACTATATGCCAAGCGAAAAATGCAAAAGGGTTATGCCTATAATCCCGATAGCTATATGCAGCTCGAGTTGGAGTCAAGTTTCATGTATGAAGATACCCCTGATCAGTCGAAAGCTACTGCAGATGTCAAACAAGACATGGAAAACGAACAGCCCATGGACCGTTTGGTTTGCGGGGATGTAGGTTTCGGAAAAACAGAAGTCGCCATTCGTGCTGCCTTCAAGGCTGTTGACAATGGTAAACAAGTGGCCATTTTAGTGCCCACCACCATCTTGGCATTTCAGCATTTTAAGACTTTTGGTGAACGTTTAAAAAACTTTCCGGTGACCATCGATTACCTGAATCGCTTCCGTACTGCCAAACAACGAACCGGCGTATTGGAAGGATTAAAAAATGGAAGCATCGATATTATAATAGGTACACATCAACTGGTCAATAAAAATGTAATCTTTAAGGATTTAGGACTGCTTATTGTCGATGAAGAACAAAAATTCGGTGTTTCTGTAAAGGATAAATTAAAGACCCTAAAAGAAAATGTAGATACGCTTACGTTGACGGCAACACCTATTCCACGTACATTGCAATTCTCTTTGATGGCTGCTCGTGATCTATCGGTTATCAATACACCACCTCCTAACAGGCATCCTGTGGAAACGAACGTTATCCGCTTCAGCGAAGAGATCATCAGAGATGCCATTCAGTACGAGATTTCAAGAGGTGGGCAAGTATTTTTCATTCATAATCGTATCGAAAACATCAAAGAAGTCGCAGGGATGCTACAGCGCATATTACCGAATGCAAAAATTGGAATTGGTCATGGTCAACTCGAAGGCAAAAAACTGGAGCAATTAATGCTTTCGTTTATGAATAATGAATTTGATGTTTTGGTGTCCACCACTATTGTAGAAAGTGGACTGGATGTTCCCAATGCCAACACCATATTCATCAATAATGCCAATAATTTCGGGTTGTCTGACCTCCATCAGATGCGTGGACGTGTAGGGCGTTCAAATAAAAAGGCCTTCTGTTATTTTATTACACCGCCGTACCATATGATGACGGATGAAGCGAGAAAACGGATTCAAGCCTTAGAGTTATTCTCTGACCTGGGCAGTGGCTTCAACATCGCCATGAAAGATTTAGAGATTCGCGGTGCTGGTGATCTATTGGGCGGTGAGCAAAGCGGCTTTATTAATGATATCGGATTTGAGACCTACCAAAAAATTCTGAATGAGGCCATTGAAGAACTCAAAGAAAATGAATTTAGGGCTCTTTACAAAGATGACGCTAGACCAAAGGAGTTTGTAAAAGAAACACAAATAGATACTGATTTTGAGGTCTTATTCCCAGACGATTATATCAATGCCATTAAAGAGCGTTTGAATTTATATAAAGAATTAAGTGGGTTAAAAAACGAAGAAGAACTTTTAGAATTTCAGCAAAACCTTATCGATCGTTTCGGGGAATTACCACCACAAGCGCAGGATCTTTTGAATAGCGTTCGATTAAAATGGATCGCAAAAAAATTAGGCTTCACGCGCTTGATCTTAAAAAGAGGAAAAATGATCGGGTACTTTGTAGCTGATCAACAATCGCCGTTTTATCAAAGTGATACCTTCACCAAAATTCTTCAATATGTGCAGCAACATACGCGTAATTGTAAAATGAAAGAGAAAGAAACCAAACAGGGATTGCGATTATTATTGACCTTTGACAATATCACATCTGTACAAATAGCACTGGAAGCACTAACTAAAATTTAACCATTTATAAAGCCTTCCTCTTGAAATCTCGGGTTTGGATACGAATAAAATCCTTCGCCTACTTTTTTGCCCAGTTTGCCTTGGTCTACGTGGTGTTTCAACAACTTAGAAAAGCGTTTGCTCTTTTCATCTTTTAGGTTACTGGTGACATGCCAGGCTGTATCCAGGCCGATTTCATCTAAGATTCCAAATGGTCCCATGTGCATTTTAAAATTTCCCATCCAAGATCGATCAACATCTTCAATGCTTGATACATCAAAGGTTACCAGAGCACCCGCAGCACCAATCAATGCCATCAACATGGCATTAAAAATGTAACCCGGAGATTCGCGTCTAATGATCACCGGTGTCTGCTGGATACTTTGACCAAATTCTTTGAGTAACGGAATGATCCAATCTTCCGTCTGCGGGTTCGGCATGATATCCACCACATTGGCATAAAAAACATCGTGAAAATGCAAAGCGCAAAACAGGTTAGGCCTGCCGGTTTCCTGAGCAAATAAAGACGGAATTAAATAGGAGGTATTCGTCGTGAATATCGTGTGTTTCGGGCATAATTCACCGAACTCTGCCCAAACTTTTTTCTTTAGTTCCAAATCTTCTGTAACTGACTCACTCACTAAGTCAGCGTGCGTCGCAGCTTCTTGAGCATTTGTTGTAAAAATTTGATTTTTCAATGCCTGCTCAGCAATTTCCTTTGATATTCTCTCGCTCTTCACTAATTGACCTATGAGCTCGTTCTGTATACGTAACGCCTGTTCAAAAGCCTTTTCTTTGATATCATAAACAGTTACATTATAATCATTCAGTGCGCAGGCTAATGCTACCCGCAGCCCCAAGGTACCGCTGCCTAATACCAGAACATGTTTTATATCTTGTAAAGTCTTCACTAATAAAAATTGTTAATCCTGTTAAACTTAACTGCGCTCATTGCATTGCCACCACAGGCTTTAACCAAATGAATAAGCATGGCAAAGCGATCATCCTTAGTATAACCTTTTTTATAGCGTGCATAAATCTGCTGAGCAATGACGCCTAACTTGAAACTACCAAAGATATAATAGAAGAGTACATCATCGACATTAATTCCTTTCAGCCCAGCATAGGTTTCAACAACTTCCTGGCGGGTTAAATTCCCTTCAAGCCAGGTAAGGTTGTACGCTTGTAAAGCGGGATGATCTTTTGCTTCGACCCAATAAGCTAATGATGTTCCTAAATCCATCAAGGGATCGCCCACCGTGGCCATTTCCCAGTCTAGCACTGCTCTAATGTGCAGCGAATCGGGATCCAATACCAGGTTATCATATTTATAATCATTATGTATAAAAGCGGTTTGACTTTGATTCGGAATATTGGACTGCATCCATTCAGCGGCAGCATTCATGAATTTGATCTCATCAGTTTCCGCTTTAAAATAGCGTTTAATCCACCCTTCTACCTGTCGTTCTACGTAACCCTCCGGTTTTCCTAAAGAAATTAAACTTGAATTTTTTAATTCAAGACTATGCAGGTTTACGAGGTTTTCAACCGTTTGATGAGATAGTTGCTTAAAATGTTGTTTTGTCAGTTCCAGTCCTTTGGGTATTTTATTTCTGAGAATGATCCCTTTCACACGTTCCATGATATAAAATGGTGAACCGATGACCGATTCATCTTCACAGAAAATCAATGGCTTTGGAATTTTATTATAAACCGGTTCCAATAAACTTAAAACTCTAAACTCACGGCTCATATCATGTGCCGATTTTATATTGGCCCCGAAAGGAGGTCTGCGTAACACGTACTCCTGTTGTCCATCTGAAAGTAAATACGTAAGGTTTGAAAAGCCCCCCGGGAATTGTTTGACCTCCTTAATTGTTTCTAATGAAGGAATCTTATCCCTCAAGTAGTCATTTAATTTCCGAATGTCTAATTCCTCTCCCCTGCGAACTTCAACAGCACTGTCAATTGGTTTGGTCATTTATCGATTTGTATTTAGTCCGTAGTTTTTTAATATCTGTCTTGCCAGTGTTGATTTATGAACTTCATCTGGTCCATCATAAATCCGTGCGCCCCGTTCATGACGGTAGTAAAATGATAATATCGTATCATCAGTAATACCCAAAGCTCCATGTACCTGAATCGCTCTATCCAGCACTTTCATAAGCACATTAGCAACATAAAACTTGATCGTTGAAATTTCCAGTCGTGCTGCTTTAGTGCCGACTTCATCGATCTTTTGGGCGGTATGCAACACCATATATCTTGAGGCATCGATCTCTGCGCGGCATTCGGCAATCCAGTTTTGGATGGTTTGTTTGCTACCAAGCATTGTACCATTGCCCAGGTCTCTGGTCGCCGCTCTGGAACACATGAGATCAAAGGAACGTTCACAAATACCGATCCATCGCATACAATGATGAATCCTACCTGGGCCTAATCGCTGCTGTGCTAATAAAAAGCCATCTCCTTCGTTTCCAATTAAATTTTTCGCTGGAACTTTGCAATCTTTGAATTCGAGTTCGGCATGACTGAAATATGTATCATTGGGTTCGCCCATGATGGAAATATTTCGTTTTAAATGAAATCCTTTGGTAGTAGTTGGCACCACTAACATACTTGCTCTTTGATACTTGTTTTCTGCGCCGGGATTTGTATTGGCCATAACGATTGCAAACGACGCGCCATCGGCTGAGGTAGTAAACCACTTTCGCCCATTGATGATGTAATGGTCACCTCTTTTAACAGCTGTTGTACCCATATTTACAGGGTTGGAGCCTGCAAATTCTGGCTCAGTCATTGCAAAACAACTTCGGATGTCTCCCTTCAATAGTGGCTCCAAAAATAGTGACTTGATATGTTCTGAAGCATAGCCTAGCAAGAGTTCCTGATTGCCGATATCGGGTGCATTGCAATTAAAGCAGTAATGCCCGTACGGTGATCGCCCTAATAATTCACTGATCTGGCCGAATTCCACGAGGTTAAAACCCAATCCGCCATGATGTTCTGATAGATGCGGATTCCACAAATCTTGCTCCTTAATTAAGCCTCTAACCTTATTCAATTCAGGTTCGACCGCGCTAAAAGACTGATGCAAATACGCTTGTTCCAATGGAAATAAATTTTCTTCTAAAATAGTCTTGACTTTCGGTAAAAATTGTTCGAGTTTATCAGAAGAAAATACATTCATGAAGTCGGTCTTTTAAAAGTGAGGATTACAAATATAGCGAAAAGAATGTCCAAAGATCGGAAGCACTTTAGGTCACTGCCAATTTACGGATCATCGTTGCCAACACCCTTGGAAAAAAGCGTTTTACGTAGACTGATAGCCTTTCCAAAAAACCTCCAATGACAACCTCGTGCTTTTTTCTTTTGATCGCTTTCAACATTTTTTTAGCAAAGTAATCGGGGGCCAATCCAGATGCTGTTTTTTTGTCCATACTATTTTGCGGTGAGCCATCTCCTGTTAAGGCATTTATGGAAATAGCAGTATTTACATACCCCGGGCATACCAAGGTCACTGTAATATTATCAGCATAGATTTCTGCACGCAAACTATCGAAAAAACCATGCAAGGCGTGTTTAGAGGCTGCATATGAGGATCGTAACGGAGTTCCCAGCTTCCCTACTACTGAAGTGACCACCACTATATGACCTTGTTTTCTAGCTGAAAAGTAAGGTAGTAACGCTTTACTCAAGGCTACGGTTCCGAAATAATTGGTCTTAAAAAGTCGCATATCAACTGTCATTCCCGTATCGATGGCAAGTGAACGTTGACTAATACCACCATTATTAATGAGTATATCAATTTCCCCGAAAAGGGAAATGGCTTCTTCTACCAGGGTGTTCATATGTTCGTAATCATCAAGATCAACCGGTATTATTTTTACCTTATCGGGATACTCACACAGCGCCCTTACTTCTTCTAATTTTTTAGTATTTCTTGACGAAATAATGAGGTTGGCACCCTGAGCTAACAACTCGAGGGCAGTTGCCTTTCCTATCCCTGAAGAAGCGCCAGTGAGCCAAACCACTTTATCTTGAAAACTCATAAAAATTCGGTTTTGAGCAAATGTACTGTAATTGATTTAAAAACGTATTTTTGGTGCAGTTTTTGTAAATCCCCTACTATGAAGAGAAAGTTACTGGTTGTTCTTATTCTTATCAGTTTTACTACACAGGCACAGCACACCATAAAAGGTGAAATGCACCCGGTAGAAAATTATCCCTGGATACTGTTATACAAATTGCAAGGGGCCAAGCAAGATTTTATAGCCTACGATTCTATAAAAGAAGGCGCTTTTGAAATTACCATTCCTAAGAATGCCTCCAGTGGCATCTACCGGTTGATTTATGACAACCAGAGTCAACTGTTTGTGGATGTGATCTATGATAATGAAGATATTGAATTTAACTTTCACCCAAAACACCCTAATAGCCTTGTACAGTTTTCAAAATCAAAAAATAATAAGTTGTATTTTGACTATTTACGAGCCATTGCTGAACCTCAGCGGGCATTGGATTCTTTGCAAATAGATTATTTTAAACCCAATGCCAATGGTGCGATCGGTATATTGTATCAGAAAAGATATGATCGTATACAAACTGTTCAAAATCATTTTGAGGAGCAGTCTCAAGGAACTTTGGCCTATCATTTTATTAAGTCAAGTGCTCGATACAATCCTAGTAGCCCTCTCAAGAAACCTGAAGACTATTTAAAAGAAACGCAAGAACATTTTTTTGATCATATTGATTTTAATAGCGCCGAGTTAGACAATTCCACCTTCAAACACGATAAGATCAATGATTTCATCTTTTATCTGAATCGTGCCGATGATTCGGAAACACAGGCTAGACTAAGAAAGGACGCTATAGATCATGTGCTTGAAAAAGTAAAAACCAATAGGACACTATCTCAAGAGGTACTGGAAAGCCTGCTAATTAATTTCGCAAAACGGGAAGATGTAGCGATGACCAATTTTGTGTTAAACCACTATTTGAGGTTACCAAAAGAACTCCAAGATGCCGGGTTTATCAATGATGTTAAAGGACAATTGCGCACGGCCTTAGGAAATATTGCCCCAAATATCTTATGGGAGGAGAATGGTCAGCAAAAAACACTTCATAAATTAAGTGGGTACTCAAATTATTTAGTGATCTTTTGGAGTTCAGGTTGTTCGCATTGTTTGAAGGAGTTACCCCTTCTAAAGGATTATTTGAAAGATAAACCACATATTGACGTAATTGCTGTTGGTTTAGAAGATGAACAAAGTACGGTGAATTGGGAAAAAGTAATAACCAACTACCCGAAATGGACGCACATTTACGGTAAGGACAAATGGAAAAACAAGTTTGCTAATGCATACGGCGTAAGTTCGACACCTTCTCTTTATTTGCTCGACCCGCAAAAATTGATTTTAAGCAAACCCGATGATGTGAAGGAGTTAAAAGCTTTTTTCAATAGAAAATAAATCATCTCATAGAATTCATAGTTAGCATAAATAAAAAACTAATGATGTGATTCGTAAAAAAATTAAAGTATGAAAGACACATTTTCAAAAATGGTAAAAAGCATCCTCAAAATGCTCTATTGAAAAACTCCCTCCATTTTTGATAATAGCAATAATATCGAAGCGTACCTCAACATCCAGGTCTTTGGAAGTCACATATTCATCTATTGCAGCGACCAGTAATTTGATCTTTTTAGGCTTAACGAAATCTTGGGGGCTACCAAAATCAGTTCCAGACCGTGTTTTTACTTCAACAATAGCAAGGGTGTTTCCTTTTTGCGCAATAATATCAACTTCTGCTTTTTGGTAGCCCCCAAGATTTCGTTAAGCCTAAAAAGATCAAATTACTGGTCGCTGCAATAGATGAATATGTGACTTCCAAAGACCTGG
>JASJDL010000081.1 GCA_030065775.1 Flavobacteriaceae bacterium
CGTCGACCAAAATAGCCATTATTAATTAATATGCTTGTTACTACAAAGGCAATTGTACTCAGCTCAATAAAATACGGAGAGTCAGATTTAATAGTAAAATGTTATACTGAAACAGGCGTGAAGCCATATTTGTTAAAACGGATATTAAAGACAAAAAAAGGAAAACTAAAAGCCTCTTATTTTCAGCCATTAACACTATTAGAACTTATTGCCTCTCACAATGATAAAGGAAGTTTAAATTATATAAAAGAGGCTAGAATTCATTACCCGTTTGCCACTATTTCTAACAATATTATTAAACAAACCATTGCAATTTTTTTATCAGAAGTTTTGTCAAAGTCTTTGCATGAAGAACAACCTAACGAACAACTTTTTGAATATCTAGAAACATCCTTAAAATGGTTAGACACACACGATGAGGTGTCTAATTTTCATTTGTTGTTTTTGCTGAATTTATCAAAGCATTTAGGGTGCTATCCTGATAAAGAAAATAACGATTTTGATTACTTTGATCTCCAGGAGGGGGTATTTTTAAAATACAAGCCTAAGAACCAATACCTTACCAATGACAATTTAAGGCGATTTAAAACCCTGCTCGGCACAAATTTTGATGGATTAGATTCGTTGAAATTTAATGGCAAAGAACGTCAGGAAACCTTAGAAGTGCTGATACGATATTTTGAGTTACATTTGCCGATGTTTCAGAGACCCAAATCACTGACCGTATTAAAAACTGTATTTGTGTGAAGATGAAGAAAACCTTACTCTTTTGTATTGTTTTACTTGCCGGATATATTGCTACTGCTCAAAAAATCACCATTTTAGATAAGGAATCTGAGTTTCCGATACCGAATGTAACGATCGTTAATGAAGATACTTCAAAACGAGTTGTTTCAGATGTTAATGGTGTAGTAGACCTCACTGTTTTTGGTGACAACGAAATCCTGACATTTACCCATGTTTCTTACGTTGAATTTGAAGCATTGAAACGACAATTGATAAAGGCCAGGTTCGTCTATCTACAGAGTAAATCAGAACGACTGGAAGAAGTATTTTTATCGGCCTCAAAAGGTAAGGAGTCGCTGAAGCGGATTGCTGAACAGGTAGCGGTTTTTTCTAGTAAAGATATACAACGAACTTCACCGCAAACGTCGGCAGACATGCTCGCTGAAATCCCGGGAATTAAAGTGCAGAAATCGCAGTTTGGCGGTGGGAGCCCCGTATTACGAGGTATGGAAGCCAACAGGGTGCTGCTAGTGGTTGACGGAGTACGGATGAATAATGCCATTTACAGGAAAGGGCATTTGCAAAACTCCATTACCGTGTCTCCCAATTTATTGGATCGAACCGAAGTTATTTTTGGGCCCTCATCAGTAATTTATGGTTCAGATGCTTTGGGAGGTGTAATTCACTATTATACCAGAAGACCCATAACAAATGAGCAAACAAGGATAAACTCTTCTTTCTTGTCACGTTATAGCACGGTTAATAACGAAAAAACAGTACAGGGCGGACTTGAACTACAGTTCAAAAAGTTTGCTTCATTTACCAGTGTGTCCTACAGTTATTTCGGCGACCTGCGCATGGGTAAAAACCGTTCGCATGACTTTGATGACTGGGGACTGGTGACCGAATACTCCAACAATACAGATTCTTTTTTTAATGAAAACCCTGTTACAAATGATGATCCCGAAATTCAACGCAATACAGGTTACGATCAAACCGATTTTTTACAGAAGTTTTTTATTCCGTTATCAGAAAAGACAGACCTGACGTTTAACTTTCAGTACTCTACCTCTTCAGATGTTCCTCGCTTTGATAGATTAATAGAGCGTAGAGATGGCGAATTGCGCTTTGCAGAATGGCATTATGGGCCACAGAAGCGCCTATTGTTGTCGTCACAACTCAGCCTAAACCCTGCAAAGAAATGGATCGACAAAGGTACTATTACAGTAGCTTATCAGAACATAGAAGAATCAAGAATCAACAGACGATTTGGTACCTTAGATCGGACCTCTAGAATAGAGAACGTAGATGTATTCAGTATGAATGGTGATTTTTCGGTACCACTGTCAAAGAATAACAACCGTATTTTGTCCTATGGAGTAGAGGTAACACATAATGATGTAGATTCGTCCCCAAAAGGAGAGACCCTTGAAGTCAGCGGAAACCAGATTACCGGTATCTCAAATACGTTTCCCGTTCAGTCAAGATATGCCGATGGAGGAAGTACATATACCAGCTTAGCGGCATACGTAAATTATCGACAAGATATTAGTGAAAAAGCCACATTGAACACAGGGGTTCGATTTACTGACACCTACTTGAATGCAGAATGGATTGATGACACCTTCATTACGTTGCCTGATGCCGATATCTATCTAGCGAATTCTGCGTTTACGGCTACATTAGGATATGTATATAAACCTACGCAAGAGTGGCAACTTAACGGCGTTCTCTCCTCGGGATTCCGATCTCCTAATATTGACGATGTGGGTAAAGTACGCGAACGTCGAGGAGATGTTACGGTGCCTAATACAAGTTTACGTCCGGAGTACGCTTACAATGCCGAAGTAGGAATCTTAAAGTACTTCAATGAGAAAAGCTCCTTTATAGGCCTGACAGGATACTATACGCTGTTAAACAATTATATTATCCGTGAAAATTTTACCTTGAACGGAAGTTCAACCATCCTCTTCGATGGCGAAGAGGGAAATGTAGTCGCGAATATAAATAAAGGAAACGCCTATGTTTTTGGAGGAACACTCAACATGAAATCTCGCTTTGGAAATTACCTTACTGGTGCGGCTTCTGTAACTTATACCAAGGGAAAGGCCTATGATACTGGCGAACCCCTGTCTTCAATTCCGCCACTTTTCGGTAGAGGAGAATTGAATTATGCACGGAATAAATTTGAACTGGGCGTTAATGTACGGTTCAACGGCAGAAAAAAAACCGAGCATTACAATGTCACCGAAGGTATCGATAGGATAGAATTGACTCCCGAAATTGACCCCGACGCAGAAGACCTGCGAGCTCAATATTATGGCGTACCGTCATGGGTTACTCTAAATGCCACATCAAGTTATCGATTAACAAGAACTATTAATATACAGGTGGCTATTGATAATATTTTTGATCAGCATTTCATAGAATTTGCCTCCGGTATTAGTGCACCCGGACGCAATTTTTCGTTTGCTGTTTTAGCTAGTTTTTAAAGATTTGACCAGCTTTATTTTTATTCAATCTAAATAAACGTATATTTGCAACGTTTTTCAAAGCGTGTAGATGTTAATTATATCAAAAGACGAATTAGTAGCACTCGATAGAGCACCCGAAAAAATAAAAGCTACTAAGAAGTTAAAAACCAAATGTTGTAAGAAATACAGAAAAGACAATAGATGCAAACGTTGTCCTTGTTATGATTTATTACAAAAAGCGTCGTAACCGTTCTTAATGGTCATTCAGAATTTAGAGCCAGCAGTTCCTGGGTCAAATCACTTTTAAAAGCTAACGAAATATTTGGAGTTTCCTTCGGAGTTTTCCGCTTAAGCGGAATAACGATACTGGCTCCAAAAGCCCCCCCAATAGACGTGTAAAAGGCATCTGTAGGATTTCTTACCTGACTTAACAATTCCGGATCAATAGCTTC
This sequence comes from Flavobacteriaceae bacterium, assembly GCA_030065775.1. Lineage (GTDB taxonomy): Bacteria > Bacteroidota > Bacteroidia > Flavobacteriales > Flavobacteriaceae > Aureibaculum. The sequence goes on from JASJDL010000081.1 coordinate 3,653, forward strand.
CTTTAAAAATCCTACGGCAGAAGCAGCCAAGGTGCCAAAAGCCCAGGCTTTGAATTTGTTATCTGTTTTTTTAAAGACATAATAGGAGGTAAGGCCTCCAATCAAAGTACCAGCGATAAAGTGTTCGGGATAGCCCCGTTCAGAAAAAATAGGCTGAGAAAAACTTTGTAAATAAAAGTTCGTAAGAAGCACTAGCAATAGTATCTTTTTCATGCCTAAAAGTAATCAAATTTACTTAAAAGCATTCAACCCGGTGATATCTAACCCGGTAATCAATAAATGGATATCATGTGTACCTTCATAAGTGATGACACTCTCCAGGTTCATAGAATGGCGCATGATACTGTATTCTCCGGTGATACCCATACCACCGAGTATCTGCCGTGCCTCGCGAGCAATAGTGATAGCCATGTCGACATTATTGCGCTTAGCCATTGATATTTGGGCGGAGGTTGCTTTTCCTTCGTTACGCAGCATTCCCAATCGCCAAGTTAACAGCTGAGCTTTTGTAATTTCAGTAATCATTTCGGCTAGTTTCTTCTGCTGGAGTTGAAAAGCACCGATCGGTTTTCCGAATTGTATACGCTCTTTGCTATAACGTAGCGCTGTATCATAGCAATCCATTGCGGCACCAATCGCCCCCCAGGCAATTCCATAGCGGGCAGAGTCCAAACATCCAAGCGGGGCACCCAAACCGGACTTATTCGGCAATAAATTCTCTTTAGGAACTTTTACATTGTCAAATATTAATTCGCCTGTGGCTGAAGCTCGCAAAGACCATTTGTTATGTGTTTCAGGCGTCGTAAAGCCTTCCATGCCACGTTCGACAATCAAGCCATGAATACGACCCTCTTCATTCTTAGCCCATACGATGGCAACTTGTGCAAAAGGAGCGTTAGAGATCCACATCTTCGCTCCATTCAAGAGGTAATGGTCGCCCATATCCTTAAAATTAGTGACCATGCCACCCGGATTAGAACCGTGATCAGGTTCTGTAAGTCCAAAACAACCCATCCATTCGCCACTCGCTAGTTTTGGAAGGTACTTATTGCGTTGTTCTTCGTTACCATATTTCCATATAGGATACATCACCAATGATGACTGTACAGACGCTGTCGAGCGTACACCGGAATCTCCTCGCTCGATTTCCTGCATGATCAATCCGTATGAGATTTGGTCGAGTCCGGCTCCACCATATTGTTCAGGGATATAGGGCCCAAAAGCACCTATTTCTGCCAATCCACCAATAATCTGCTCAGGAAATTCGGCACGTTGAGCATATTCCTCTATAATTGGCGACACTTCTCGTTTTACCCATTCACGCGAAGCATCGCGTACTAATTTATGTTCTTCAGTAAGTAATTCGTCAACTAGATAATAATCTGGTGCCTGAAATAAATCCTTGCTCATGTGCTCATGGTTAAAGTTTCTCAAAAATAGTAATAATAGCTTTTTGCAAATGTATTTTAGTAAACTAATTTATTAGCTACTTTTGCCAAGATGCGATATACATTTGGAAGCGAGGAAAAACTTAAAAGTAAGAAGTTGATCGAGCAATTGTTTGCCGAAGGAAGGTCTATTTCAGTATATCCTATAAAATTAATATATTTAGAGGTAGCGCATCAAGGCAATTACCCTGTACAGGTAGGCGTTTCCGTTTCGAAACGAACCATAAGAAAAGCTGTCACAAGAAACAGAATCAAACGATTGCTACGCGAGTGCTACCGTAAGCACAAACATCTGGTATACGACCAAATAGAAAAAAAATATATTTTTATGTTTCTATATTTAGACGAAAACGAGCAGAAATACGTTGTTTTAGAAGGTAAAATGGTGGATTTATTAAAAAAGTTCATCAAAAAGACTGGGAAAGACGATTGATTAACGGTTATATAATCAAACAAAGACTTATGAAGAAGTTGAAAAAAATAGGTATTGTACTACTATTAGTAGTTACGGTAAGTATTTCATTATCATATAAATCAGACTTTTTTGAAGTGGCAAAACAGATTGAAATCTATACCACTTTATTTAAAGAGTTGAACATGTACTATATCGATGAAACGAACCCGGCAGAATTAACCGATACTGCTATTAAAAACATGTTGAAAGATTTAGATCCTTATACGGTTTATTATGATGAACAGGGTGTTCAAAATGCCAGGATTAATGCTGCAGGAGAGTATGGGGGTATAGGTGCTGTTTCGACGTATATAGAAGGTAAGTTGATTATTGTTGAGCCACATGAAGATTCTCCGGCTGATAAAGCTGGGTTAAAAGCCGGTGATCAAATTTTAAAGGTAAATGATGTTCTAGTCACCGATACCAAAAACGATGCGGCTTCTTCTCTTTTAAAGGGCTTACCAAATACGAAGGTAAAACTCCAGATAAAAAGGCAGCAAACTACTTTTGATGTCGAGCTAACACGTGAAAAAGTAGTAATCAACCCTGTACCTTACTATAAAATGCTCAATGACGAGGTAGGTTATATCTCTTTTATAAAATTCAATCAAAAGGCATCTTCCGAAGTTAAGAATGCCTTTGAAGACCTTAAGGAGTTGGGTATGAAAAAATTAATACTCGATATACGTGGCAATTTGGGCGGATTGGTCAATGAAGCAGTTGAGATCGTAAACTTTTTTATCCCAAAAGACGAAGTAGTGGTGACCACGAAAGCCAAAGTAAAGAAATGGAGTGATACGTATAAAACCAGAAAATTACCAATCGATTTAGAGATTCCTATAGTAGTGTTGATCGATGACCGTTCTGCATCGGCATCAGAAATCTTAGCCGGAGCATTACAAGATTTAGACCGGGCCGTAATTATGGGTGAACGCTCTTTTGGTAAAGGTTTGGTGCAACGTTATCGCAAATTGACATATGGTACGCAATTAAAGCTTACGATTTCCAAATACTATACCCCTAGCGGAAGAAGTATCCAAGAGTTAGACTATTCCAGCAGGGATGAAAACGGCAATATTCCGAAGTTTTCTGATAGAACAAGAAACCCATTTAAGACCAGAAACGGCAGAACAGTATATGACGGTGGAGGTATTCAACCAGATATCAAATTTGAAAAACCGGAACGCAGCAACGCAACAGAGGCCTTGTTAAAATCACAGGCAATTTTTGATTTTGCTACCCATTATTATTATACAAATCCAACAGTAGCAGAGCCGAAAGAATTTACTATTTCAAATGACGATTATCAAGATTTTATAAGCTTTTTAAGAGCGGGTAAAACAAGTTTTAAAACAAGCACAGAATCTTATTTCGACACAGCAATGCAGAAAGCAGAAAGTGAAGCGTATAAAGATGCCATAACACAAAATTATGCAGCGCTTTTAAGCAAGCTGAATTCAGAAAAAATAGACAAACTCTCAATCAATAAAGGCGAAATACAACAAAAACTTCAAGACGAGATAATAAAGAGATATTACCACAAAAAAGGCGAATACATAAATAAAGTGCATCATGACAAAGCGATAACCAATGCCATTGAAGTTTTGAATGATGCTGCTAAATATGACGGTATCTTAAAGTAAAAATGGGCTTATAGTGGCTACAAACCCTTCTTATTTTTTTCGCTAAAGAATTGATATATTTGGTCATTATTTGAATTATACAGAATGATCAGAACCAAATCTCAGGAATCATCTAAGGCTATTGAACGCTTGTATATTACGATGCGGCATTTGTTCAATAGAGGCTTTTATAAACCTATGGGTGTTTCAGGAAAGACCTTAAGAGAGTCGTTGTTATTACTTCGTCCAGAAATCTATGGTTCAATTGCTGAAGAAAAAACAGAATTGAATGGGCTCATCTATGTGATAGATCGTTTACCAGAAGGCATTGAAGAGTGTCAGTTTATCAACCTTACTGCAGACGAAGGTTATAAAGACTCACATTTTAAACCTATTATTCCTGCTAAAAGACGCCGCAATTGCTACAGGATAGACCGTGACCAGATGAATATTGAAATCACCCGTGGCCGTTCTGAGATTTACGATATTTTAACGCATCTTACCTTTCTCTTTATAGAATCCCACAAAATCATGGAGCGGGTTTTAGTCGATGAAGATGAAAGCACGACACGTGAATGGAATTACTTAAAAGACGTAGTTCTGCATGATAAAAAGCTTACTGAGAAAGAGCATGAAGTTCTTTTGACACATGTAGGTACCATTTTAGGACGCACCTTCGAAGAGGTTTATAAAGTTGATAAGGTATTCGCTACTGAAGAAAATCCCCATAAATTTTTTCACACAATTTTTTGGCTAGGTCAATTGGCGTTGAATGAAGAATTAGAAAATAGGAAACGCACAATCACCTTTAGTTCGACATTACGCGAAAGCATTGGACATCACATTTATGGAGAAGTCTGGGCGAATAATATTAAGCATGTACTTGAAAAAGAATTATTGATTAACAGGCCTCTGCATATCATAAGCGCTAATATGCATAGCGTAATGAATTCTATTTATGCACCTATGATTTTAACAAATGAAACCAAGAAACATGAAGGTGTAAAGCTTTTCGAGTTATTAAGCGATGATTCGAATGAAGCGCTACGTATTAAAGTGCAGGAAAAAGCTTCTGAAGCAGGTTTAATCTATGTCAAGGATACATCAGGAACGAATATCAACGTGCAGATTATTGATACATCAAAAATAGACTTTAGTAAAACTAGCTATGTGGTAAAGCATGCCGCAGCAGATGCTATGCCGGTCATAATTGTGATGGATTATGCATTTGGTGAACAGGCCTATGAGACCATGGATGAATTGCTAAAACCATATATATGTGAAAACAATAACTTACATCATATGCAGGTTGAGTCTATTTCTATTATGGGGAAGGCAGGCATTTTGGAGGGAAGAAAGAGTGATATTATGATCCCATCGGCTCATATTTTTGAAGGCACTGCAGATAATTATCCTTTTAAGAATGAATTGAGAAAGGAAGATTTAGAGGGTTTTGGTATTGATGTGTATGAAGGGTCAATGGTTACCGTTTTAGGCACTTCTGTTCAGAATAAGGATTTATTGGAGTTTTTTCACGATTCCACCTGGCATGCCATTGGTCTGGAAATGGAGGGTGCACATTATCAGAAAGCCATCCAGTCGGCATCAAAAATTCGAGGGAACATCTCAGAGAATGTAAATGTTCGATATGCTTACTATGCATCAGATAATCCTTTAGAAACTGGAAGCACGCTAGCATCAGGAGGATTGGGAACTTCTGGGGTGGGGCCGACCTATGCAATTACACAGCGAATATTAGAGCAAATTTTTTAATGGCCTCAGGCTAATTTATTGATTATTTATGTCGACGAATCAAACAACAAACGAAGAAGTAGATTTAGGAAACCTTTTTAAAGTTATCGGCAAAGGTTTCAACAACCTTTTTAAGGCCATTGGTGGCTTTTTTAAGGCCATCTTTCACTATTTCATATTGTTCCTTATCTTTTTACGTAATAATGCCTTAAGATTAGGCCTGGCCGCTTTCATTGGAGCAGGTGTTGGCCTCTTTTTAGATTTGACAAAATCTAAAATATATAGTTCTACGATGATTGTAGAACCGAATTTCAAAAGTACCCAGCAGCTCTATAATAATATTAATTTTTATAACGAGCTGGTAAAGCAACAAGACAGCGTGGTTTTAGCAACTGTACTTGGAATTTCACCTCACGAAGCCTCCAAATTAAAAGGATTTTACATAAATCCGATTAAGAACGAAAATGAAAAACTGGAGCTTTTTGATGCATTTATAGAAGAGGTGGACAGTGCTACTGTAAGAAATATCAACATCAAAGAGTTCAAAAAAAACTTTACAGAGTATGATTATAGATATCACAAGATAAAGGTTCGCTCTGAAATCAATGATATTTTTAGTAAAATTAGTGACCCGATTATTAATTCTATTGCCAATAACAGTTATTTTAAGAACCAGAAGCAGATTAATGATGAAAACTTACTTGTAAATGAACAATTGCTCAAAAAATCTCTCACAGAGATAGATACATTGCGAAAAATCTATAATGAAGTTCTGATCAAGGAAGCGAATAAAACAGAATCAGGTACAACGATTACCCTTGCTCAAGGTGTTAAAAAAACAGAAGAAATAGAGTTGTTTGATGAAAGCCTTAAACTCAATGAAGAACTTATTGTCAATAATAGAAAGAGAGCAAATACTACTGAGATTTTAAACGTGGTATCATCATTTAATAAGGTGGGTACAAAAGAAAGAGGTCTACTTAAAAAGTATACCATTCGAATAGGGGGTCTTTCGTTTGCACTGATGTTATTATTCATTATAAGCAGACGACTAAATATCTATTTGAAATCATATAATAACGGAGTAATGAAATGAAATTTCACAACTTAAAGTCATTGCAGAAGTATTAAATGGATTATAACACCAAGAAGAAGGATTACTATCAGAATGTTAGATTGGATTTACTATCGTTGCTTGATTTTAATAAAAAATATAAGGTTCTGGAGGTAGGAGCTGGCCTTGGGGCAACATTATCATTTCTTAAAGAAGAGCAAATTGCAACAGAAGCTGTAGGTATTGATATCGTTGATGGTGAACGAAAACCTAATATCGACACTTTTATTCTAAAGGAAATAGAAAAAGTCGATTTATCAGCGTATAATGAATATTTTGACTTGATTATTTTTGCAGATGTGTTGGAGCATTTAATAGACCCTTTAAGAACTCTTCAAGACATAAAGAAGGCTTTAAAAAAGAATGGTGTAGTCTTAATAAGTATACCAAATATTCGAAATATAAGGGCATTATATAAAGTATTTATAAAAGGAGATTTTTCTTATGAAGAAAGAGGGGTTTTTGATTATACCCATTTAAGGTTCTTTTGCAAAAAAAATATTAAAGAACTGGTTGTGAACTCTGGTCTTCAAGTGGATATCATCACCAGTTCTTTCAAAAAAAAGAAAGAAAAACGAATTACTAGATTCATAAACACTATCACTTTTCATTTGTTTGAAGAATTTTTTACTGTTCAATACTTAGTGAAAGCTACGGCATAAGTTGAAAGTAAAATGGAAAACATTCACTACAAGGAAATCATAACAAAGAGTGGACATGCTCTTCTCTATAAGCTACTAGGAATATTAATCAATTATTTGCTGATTTTTTTTATTTCGAGAAGAATAAGTGTAGATGCCGTGGGCATATATAATATCTCGTTCGTAATTCTTGTTTTTTTTTCTAGTTTTCTTTCTTTTGGCCTCAACTTTTCTATCACCAGATTGATTGGGGAATATATGAGTGATAAAAAAAAATTAAAAGCCCTATACTTTAAAAGTATGATAGCATTGGCGATAGTTTCGGCTGCCGGTGCATTATTATTATTTTTGTTTTCTTCTGAAATTTCTCAGAAATTGTTCAAAGATACACAATATGACTGTGCGCTAAAATTGGTAAGCGCTATCACTCCTTTTTATATTTTAATGGCATTCAATATAGAATATATAAGGGGGCTAAAGAAAATTAAAGAGTCTGAATTTGTGCGGAATGTGTTTAACCCCTTAACAATATTACTGTCTCTATTTATTTTGACATTTTTCAACATAGATAATACCACGGCAGTATATGCCATTTCTATCTCCGTGTTTTTGGGTTTTTTAGTTTCTACTATTTTCATTATTAGGTTTAATCATGGTTTTTTTTCACTAACGCAAAAAGAGATATCTCTAAGAAGTTTATTAGCTCCCTCCATACCCTTAATGATTATGGGACTTGCGGCTTTTTTCTTATCAGAATCTGGATTGTTTATTTTAGAAATATATCATGGTCCTAAGGAAGTGGGCGATTACACTATTGTTTACAAGATTTCTCTCGCTTCTAGTCTGGTATTTCTCACATTTTCTACAATTATTGGACCGAAGTTTGCTGAATTATTTTGGAGTAAACAATATGAAGATTTAAAAAAGAGTATGTTATATTCTTCTCAAATGATTTTCATTCTGTCCACACCAATATTAATTGTACTAATTCTTCTTTCAAACACTTTCTTAGCACTGTTTCAACCTAGTTCGAGCGACCTCTTAAACCTCTCATTAATTGTTGCCATTATTGGTCAGTTTATTTATGGTATTCTTGGAGTATCTGGTGTTTTCTTAATGGTTACATCTTATCAAAAAATTTTCAGAAATATTTATATTCTCGCAGCGGTGATAAACTTAATATTATGCTTCTTATTAATTCCGGAATACGATGTTTTAGGGGCTTGTATTGCAATATCGGCAAGCTATATAATTTTGAATGTTATATGCACCATATTTGTTTATAAAAAAGAGAATATTTTAGCTCTGTATATTCCATTGTTAAAGAATAAATGAAAAATAAAAAGATATTAATCATTGCCCCTTTAATGTTTCATTATCATCAGGCGTTAATTGACGAATTGGCTAAAAATAATCGTGTCATTTATTTTCCAGATCAACCTAAAGGCGCTTTTACGGCCCTTAAAAGGAAAGTCAGTGAAAGGTTTAGCCGCAGATATTATGAAAAATTATTGCTAAAAGTAAAAAATGAGAAAATTGATTTTTTTTTACTTATCAACGGTAAAGGAATCACAAGGGAGTTTATAATTGGACTTCGAAATTCGAATCAAAGCGCTAAATTTATAACCTATCAATGGGACTCTATTGCAAGAAATAATATTGAAAGAAAGACTAATTATCTATACTTTCTTGACCTTTTCGATAGTTGTTATTCTTTTGATCCTAAAGATGCAGCATCTATAAAAAGATTAAAATATTTACCCACATATCACACTGTTGCCTCTCAATCGACTTCGGAAGCTAAAAGACCAATTGACTTGTTGATGGTAGCGAGCTATACAAAAGAAAGATATAGTTTTATAAAGTCCAATTCGAAAGAATTTAAAAGAAGAAACCTTACCTTTTATCACCATCTATTTATACCTTGGCACCATTATGTTAGGAATAGTATGTTAAAAGGAGAATTTTCAAATCCGAAGTATTTAAAATTCAGAGCCGTAACTAGAGAAAGATTGAATGAGCTTTATTCGAAAAGCAAATCTACTATTGATCTCCAGTATGAGCACCAAAAAGGATTTACTATGAGGATTATGGAAGGATTGGCACATCATTGTAAAATTATTACATCCAATCAAGAAATTACAAAAGAATCTTTCTATGATGAAAATAATATCAAGATTTTTGATATCAGTTCGTTCTGGAAAGATTTTAATGCTGCTTTTTTAAGTACAAATTTTAGACCGAATCGTTACATAGTAGATTTACATGTAAGTGAATGGATAAAAAAAGTATTGAGTTGAGAATTTGAGTAATTATGTGAAATACATGATTAAAGAGAGTAAAATAATCAATTTACTCTTTTTACTATGTTTTTTTATTTATTTAAAAAAACTGCCAATTAATATTGAAACTCAACCTTTTTTTATTTTCATAATATCCTTAGCGCTAGTATTATACACTTCTAAAAAAGTGGATAAAATTGATTTATGGTTAGTAGGCTATTTAATTATTTTAAGCAGTTATTTACTGCTACAACTTATCTTATTTCAGACCGGTATAATAGCGTTCTTTACTTATTTGGTGGGTCCTCTGATCTATATTGTCCTCAAAAATAAACTGCACCTGGTTTCAGAAAAACTGGTTAAAATCATTATCGTTCTTTTCGCGGCTCTTACGCTAGTAATCCTATTCAAAATTCCATTATTATATGGTTTATTAAGCGGTTTTTATGAATTATTTGTCCCCAGGTCAGGATGGATGGATGGTTCAGATATAAGAGGAATCACACTATTAGCACCTGAGCCGAGTTATTTTGCTTTTCCGGCAGTTCTATTGTTGGTCGCGCTGGATATTACTGGATTAATGGGCAAGCAGAATTTAAAATATAAACTACTATTAATAACAATTGCGGTTTTGTCTAAATCTGCTTTAGTATTTG
>JASJDL010000082.1 GCA_030065775.1 Flavobacteriaceae bacterium
GCGATGCCTGTTTTTTATCTGGTCTGCGGCGTATTGAAACAGAACTGGATGGGCGACACCAAGAGCATTGGCGTCCAAAACAAGTATATCATTATATTCAGTGGAGAAACCTTGAACCCGATTTCGTAGTAGATGTATCAGGGTTTATTCACAAAAAGATCGAGGCTGTTAAGGCTTATAGCTCACAATTTTATGACCCGAATAGTAAGGAGCCTTCCTCACCAATATCGAGTAAAAATTTTTTAGAAAGCATTGAATACAGGTCTAAAGACCTGGGTCGCTTAATTGGAGTTGAAAACGGAGAAGGTTTTACTGCTGAGCGTTTTGTTGCGGTTAAACAACTTGATGATCTCATATAAAAAAGGGAACTCCCGAAAGAGCTCCCCTCATTGCATCATGAAACCTCTAAACATGATCACTTAACTGGTGGTGCTCATCGATAAGCGGTCCACCTTCAATAATTTCATTGGAAGCTTCGCTGGCAAATTTTTCAAAGTTTAAATGGAATGAATGTGCCAGTTGAATGGCTTTACTGATATAAGCACCTTTCTGTAACCAGGTATTCATTGGATCCAGAATTTCTATAGGTACATTCGGACAATATTTTGGCATAAACAAACCGAAAATAGGATGTTGTTCGTACTCAATAGTATCAAGGTCACCATTTAAAATAGCGGTTATCATTGCCCTGGTATACTTGAGTTTGATACGTGAACCAACGCCATAAGGGCCGCCGCTCCATCCCGTATTGATCAACCACACATTTACACCGGCTTCCTGCATTTTTTTACTCAACATTTCGGCATACACCGTGGGGTGTAATGGCATAAATGGTTCGCCGAAACAAGCAGAGAATGACGGCACCGGTTCTGTGATACCTGCTTCTGTACCAGCTACTTTAGCCGTATATCCAGAGATAAAGTGATAGGCGGCCTGCCCAGGAGTTAACTTTGAGACCGGAGGTAATACACCAAAAGCGTCACAAGTCAAAAAGAAAATATTCTTAGGGTTATCAGCATAAGAAGGTTCTTGGATGTTATCAATATGATAAATAGGATAGCTCACACGCGTATTCTGTGTGATGGAGCTGTCCATATAATCCACTTCATTATTTTCCTTAAAGACGACATTTTCAAGAATAGCACCCGGTTTAATCGCCCGATAGATATCTGGCTCTTTCTCTTCGGTCAAATCGATAACTTTGGCATAACAGCCACCTTCGAAATTGAAAATTCTATTTTCGGCTGTCCAGCCATGTTCGTCATCACCGATGAGTTTACGATCAGGGTCGGCAGATAAAGTCGTTTTCCCTGTACCGGAAAGCCCAAAGAAAATGGCAGTGTCTCCATCTTCTCCCACATTCGCTGAACAGTGCATTGGCAATACATTCTTATCGACAGGTAAGATCATATTCAAAGCTGAGAAAATACCTTTTTTCATCTCACCGGTGTAGGCAGATCCTCCGACAAGTGCGATTTTTTTTGTAAAGTTTAAGATCGAAAAGTTACCTTGACGCAAGCCATGTTCTTTAGGTGTAGGGCATTGATACCCCGGTGCACATAAGACCAGCCATTCTTCTTCAAAATTTTCTAATTCAGCAGCTTCCGGACGTAAGAACATACTGTAAATAAACATATTTGACCAGGGGTATTCCGTAACCGTCCTCACATTCATTTTGTACTTTGGATCAGCACAAACATAGCCGTCACGAACAAATATTTCTTTTCCTGAAAGGTACTTGACAACCTCTTGATGTAGCTTGTCAAAATTCTCAGGAGATATGCCTTTATTCGTTTTACCCCACCACACTTTATCTGTGGTATACGCATCTTTGACTAAAAAGCGGTCTTGAGGTGATCGCCCAGTAAATTTACCGGTACTAATGGCGAGCGTACCATTAGCCGTTTCTTTACCCATACCTTTTTCAACGGTAATGCGTTGTAGTTCCTCTGGACTCAGGTTCCAGTGGGCGTTTGTGTCTTTGAGCCCATACTTCGTAAGATCTCTTGATTTCATTGTTGTTTCAGTTATTGAGGTTTCCATAATTAATAATTTTAGATGTTTAAAAAGGCCAAATGAATGGCACAAGTACTAATGTTAATAGCATGAATAATAGCAATAAAGGTGTTCCAACCTTGAGATAGTCGGCAAATCTGTAACCACCTGATGCCAGCACCATCGCGTTGGTGGTGGTACCCATAGGGGTCAGAAATGCGGTAGAAGCGCTGACCGCCACAGCAATCATAAATGGTGCTGCTGACAGTTGCAGTGCCTGAGCGGCGATAATAGCAATAGGAGCCATTAAAACCGCTGTGGCTGAGTTGTTTATAACCTGGCTGAACAGTGTGGTTATTACAAATATACCCCCCAGCAGCGCTACCGGATGAAACTCACCAAGTGATGTTACCAAACCGTTCGCCATCAAGCTTGCTGTACCGGTTTTTTGGAGTGCGATACCCATGGGTATCATAGCTGCGATCATGATAAGACCAATCCAGCTGATGCTCTTATAAGTTTTTGAAAGTGGTATGCAACCGGTAACCACTACAATACCTGCAGAAAGCAATGCCGCGACGGCTCCGGGTACCAGCTTGAATACAAGTAATACAATCATTAAGAGCAATGAGCTTAAGGCAACGAATGATTTAAATGTTAATTTGTTCACTGTTTTAGCCATACCTTCAGGGCTTCCACAGATCACAATATTTTCATAATAGTTTTTTAATTGTTCAATATCTTTCCAGGTGCCTCTAATAATAAAAGCGTCACCGGCTTTAACGACTATCTTTCGATCGGTAATGGGTTTATTATTTCTTGAAGCGGCCATGAGCTGTACCCCGAATCGCTTAGAAAAATTGCCCACTTTAATTTTTCTACCCACCAGAATTGATTTTGGAGTCACAAGAATTTCTGCCATACCGACTTCTTGATTGATAAGATTATTTCGTAACTCATCGACCACTGGTTCCAAAGGCAATAAACCAAGTCTGAACTTGATCATGAGCGCATTAATGGCAGAAGTATCACCTTTTACCGTAATTATATCATGGTATCTTAATTCGGTGTCATCAGTAGGGAACTCCATATAGGGCTCATGTCCTTTTTTAAGGATATTCGGATGTCTTCTCTTGATTCGAATAATGGAAGCATCATACGCTGACTCAAAATTCCAATCACCAATCTTTGTATTGATCAATGGTGAAACTGAGCGTATACGCAGACGATAATATTCGTTATCTACTTTATAGGCCTCGATCCATTTGTGTAAGGTGGTCTCAATATTTACAGGTTTATTATTTGTCTGATTACTAGGAAGTATCCTATAACCGAGATACCTGAAATAAACAAGCGTAATTAAAAGTAGCGGCAGTCCTATTAAAGCAAATTCAAAAAAGGAAAAACCTTCAATTCCGTTTTCGATCATTGTGTTATTTACAATGATGTTTGGTGGTGTTCCTGTTAAGGTCAGGAGTCCACCTGTATTTGATCCAAAGGCTACAGGCATCAGTAGTTTTGAAGGTAAGGTGCCAATATTCCAGGCTGATGAAATCGTTATGGGCAATAAGGTGGCTACGGTTCCAGTATTACTCACAAAACCGGATAAAAAGCCCGAACCTAATGTTGTAATCAGCAACAAACGAATGGTGCTTTTGTCAGCAAGCTTCATGATTTTTTCTCCAGCAACGGCCGTCCAACCGGTCTGCGCTAAACTTTCACCTAGAATAAACAGGGATGCTATCATGATAACTGTAGGGTTACTGAAGCCGCTTAACGTCTCCGGTAATGTTAATACACCGAATCCGTATAAGCTCATCATCGATAGTAAAGCGACAATATCAGGAGTAAACCGGCCCCACATGAAAAATAAAATTGTTACTGAAAGTATGATTAGCATTAAGCTCATCGAAATGGTTTTATGATTTCACTTATGCTAAAGTAAATTGAAGCATATGGAACATACATGACCAATGTCATGTTTGGATCGAAATGGGGATTTTTAAAGGAACGCGTCTTTTTATCGTGGTAAATTGATGATTAAGAAATCGAAAACGTTATCGAATTATACAGATGACATCATTAGTGTAAATTTTTAATGCCAATGATCGCATGATAACAAAAGAAATTAGAAATTTTCAAAAACTTTGATCGTTTGAAACATCAAAAGAGTGGTTTTGATCAGCAATAACTGACGTTTAGTGTGCTTTTAAACTCGAACTGGACAGTTCCTCGAACAGCTCTAAATCAAAATAGTTTACAGCAGCTAAGAGGTGGTCAAAAATGTCTGCCATAATATATTCATAATTCACCCAACGTTTATCGGCACTAAAGGCATAGATTTCAACAGGTAAACCTTTAGATGTGGGTGCCAGCTGACGAACCATGATCGTCATATCTTTATTAATGGCCGTATGATTTTTAATGTAAGCCTCGGTATACTTTCTAAACACCCCAATATTGGTCAAATTTCTTCCATTGATCAAGAGGTTTTTATCAATATTGTTTGCGGTATTAAAAGTATCAATCTTACCTTGTAGCGTATTGAGGTAATTTGAAATAAGTTGTATATCTTTTAACCGGTCCACATCCTGTTGTGACAAGTACTTAATACTATCCATTTTGATATGCAAAGCGCGTTTAATACGTCTTCCTTGAGAATTCATCATACCCCGCCAATTTTTGAAAGAATCTGATATTAGCGCGTAGGTAGGTATGGTGGTAATGGTCTTATCGAAATTCTGAACTTTTACCGTAGCCAGGGTAATTTCAACAACGTCACCATCAGCACCGTACTTTTCAAAGGTGATCCAGTCGCCAATACGTACCATATCATTGACTGACACCTGGATGCTGGCCACGAAACCTAAAATGGTATCTCTGAATACCAAGATGAGTATGGCAGAGGCTGTACCTAAGGCGGCGAAAAATGTCCAGATAGACCGACCTGTAATGATGGTGAAAGCAAAAATGAATCCCGCGAACCAGGCGAAGATCATAAATACCTGTATGTAGCTGGCTATGGGTTTATCCTTTAAAGTTGGCAGCTTTTTTAAGTAATCTTTAATAGAATGGAGTATGCTTCGAACGATCCATAAGACCAGTACGATACCAAAAACCTCTAGTGCTTTCTCTATAATGTTTTCGGCATATAAAAAATCAGAAAAAATAATGGGGGTGAACTCCAAAGCCAGCACCCAAGGCACTATATGTGCAATGTTTCCAGGCGCCCTGTTGCTAATTAAAATATCATCAAAATTGGTACTGGAACTTCGGGCGATCCGGGTAGAAATGGTCCTTAAAATTTTACGAACCAGGCGATCGATTAAAAAAATCAATACGACCGATATGATGAGCAAAATTATCATATTCAGGTACTTAGCAGCTGTCGTATTCATTCCGGCTTGCACCAGGTAATCATAAAAGAAATGCGATATCTTGCTCATGTTTCTTAACTATTTTGCAATGCAAAAGTAATCATTAAAGGTCTTATTTAAAGAAAGAAAAAGGTAAAGAACAATTTAATTGGTAATTCTGTAACGTTTTTTGAAAAGGACAGTTTACCTTTATAAATCAACAAAAATCTGGATCAAAATTGAATACATTATCTGATAGTGCTTTAATGCTTGACGTGAAGTCAGGTAATATCGGTAAACTAGGGCTGCTGTATGAACGACATAAAAGGCGCCTTTACGGATTTTTTTACCAAATGAATAAAAATACAGCACTCAGTGAAGATTTGGTTCAGAATGTTTTTGAACGCATGTTAAAATATAAACATACGTTCACCACAGAAAGTAATTTCATTGCCTGGATGTTCCAGATAGCCAGAAATATCAATTATGATCATTTTAAAAAGAACAGCAAACGAAGATATGATTCAGATATCACTGATATAAATGAACGGCTCAATGATGAAAAAGATATCAATGAACAACTGGAATTGGAGGAGGATACTTCAATTTTAAATACGGCACTGAATTTATTAAGCGCCGAGAAAAAAGAGATTCTTGTGCTGAGCAAGATTAAAGAATTGAAATATAGTGAGATAGGTGCTGTATTGGGCTGTAGTGAAGGAGCAGCTAGAACAAAAGCACACCGTGCGCTAAATGATTTAAGAACCGTTTTTTTACAATTAGAAAAAAGATAAGGTCATGACCCGTAAACAATTTGAAGAACTGAAAACAGATTATATTTTAGGAAAATTAGGTGAGGAACAATTACGTGCGGTAGAGCAGTTTCTGTTGGATCATCCTAAGCTGATCAATGAATTGGATGAATTCAAAAAACTTCTCGATTTCGATGAAGTGAGCATTCCGAAAACATCAGAGGAAAGAATGGATGCAACCTTTTATAAATTCCTGAATCAGCAAAAAGCCAGGGTGGAGACAAAGAGGAAGTTCATTTTTGAAAAATTGGGCGCATTGTTGCGAGCCAATAATTGGCAAAGCAAGTTGGTTTATGGATTGGCTATACTGGCAATAGGATTTTTTGTGGGTAACAGGCTCAATTTCGAATCAACTCCAAATAATCAGGAGGAAAATTATGCCAATGCAGAGACCGAAAAAGTACGTTCGCAGTTGGTATTGGAATTAATCGAGCAACCTTCGGCAAATAAGCGACTAAAAGCGGTTAATGAGGCCAGCAAGTTAAATGACGCTACCGAACAAGTGATCAAGGCTTTGTTTATCACATTGAATAATGATGAGAATGTAAATGTGCGCCTGGCGGCTATAGAGTCTTTGATGCGTTATTCTGATAAAGCCATTGTACGGGAAGGGCTCATCAAATCAATCACGAATCAAGATTCACCATTAGTGCAGGTAGCTTTAGCAGATGTGATGGTTTCCTTGCAAGATAAGAACTCGATTAATCCTTTAAAAGAATTGTTGAATCAGCCCAATGTGGATTCCGCTGTAAAGCAGAAAATAGATGCCACCATCAAAGAAATCATTTAAATAAGTAATCAAAAAACGAGTATTATGTATAAATTAAGAAAATTGTATGTAGTCTTTTGCTGCTTACTTGCAGCCAGTGCCGGTGCACAAAGCTTTAACGAAACTATTTCAAAAGAACTACAGTTTAAAAGTAGGTCAGATGATAATTTAGTCGTTGTTGATAATATTTTCGGCTCCATAGAGGTAGAGGGCTATAACGGATCAACAATAAAAATTGAGGCTGAAAAATCAATTAATGCTTATAATAACAGGGCTCTGGAACAAGGTAAAAAAGAAGTTGGCGTGCGCGTAGAGGAAATTGATAATTATATCTATGTTTTTCTGGATACACCTTACAGTAGATTTAATAGAGAAACAGGGCGTTTTAGTTATCATGAAAATAATTCCAGACGCAATTATTCGTACACATTGGATTTCAAGATCAAAGTACCCTACACCACAAATCTCGAGCTGAAAACTGTCAATGATGGTAATCTAGTGGTACGAAATGTACATGCGAATGAAATTGTTGTAAAAAATATTAATGGACCGATCACCTTAGACAATATTTCAGGTAAAACACATGCTAATGCTTTGAACAGGGATATTAATATCTCTTACAAAACAAAGCCACTTGACGGTTCTACATATGAATCATTGAACGGAAACATTAATATTATGATCAAAGAGAACTTAAATGCAGATGTTTCATTTAAGACCATGAACGGTGGATTTTACACTAATCTAAATACAGCTGGCATGAAGCCTTTATCTTCGTTAGATACTTATAAAAAGGGTAGAGGTACGAAATATAAACTTAATTCAAAACAGCGATTTAGAATTGGTAATGGCGGTGCGAAATTGAGTTTTGATTTGTTAAATGGTGATGCCACTATAAAAATGTAAATTATGAGAAAGAATAATTATATCAAAACCGGACTTTTACTAATTACCTTTTTACTGAGTACCTTGTTTATTGATGCCCAAGAGGAAGTTGTGGTGCCATTAAGCAATCCGGGTGAAAAAGGGAAATTAACCATGTATTTATTGACCGGATCAATTTCTGTTATGAGCCACAATAAAAATGAGGTGATTGTTAGAGCGGCCGTACGATCATCCAGAAAAAGTAAGGGCAAGCAGAAATATGGTTTGCAGAAAATAGATGCCAATGCCGTTCGGTTTTCGGTCGAAGAGGTAGATAATAGAGTACGTGTAAAGTCAAAAAATCTCAATACAGCAGCCGATTACGAAATAATGGTACCCAAAAACTTTAGTTTAAAACTGAATGTAACAAATAGTGGTCATATTTATGTTGAAAATGTAAAAGGCGAACTTGAAGTAAGTAATACCAATGGCAAGATTGATATGAAGAACGTAAGTGGTTCTGTCATTGCAGATGCCTTAAACAGAAACATTACTGTCACTTTCGATGAAATCTTTGAAAATGAATCGATGGCTTTTAGTAGCTTGAATGGAAATTTAGATATCACCTTTCCGGCGAATCTTGCTGCAGATGTCAAGGCAAAAACTGATCATGGCGCCATTTACACTGATTTTGAATTGAAAATAGTGGATAAGGAGGCCGATGTAGAGAAAACAAGAAAATCAAATATCTATAAGGTGAATGTAGATAAATGGACCTACGGTACGATCAATGGTGGGGGCCCTGAACTATTATTCAAAACATTGAATGGCGATATTATTATTCGTAAGAAGTAATGTTTTTAGAGTACAGCCCTTGATTTTCAAGCGCAATATTTTTATTTTTTATTTGCCAGCATTCCTAAATAGATTATATTTGCATCCGCTATTAAATGGTGGTTGTAGCTCAGCTGGTTAGAGCGCTAGATTGTGGTTCTAGAGGTCGCCGGTTCGAAACCGGTCTTCCACCCAATACAAACCTTCAAAACTGTTTTTGAAGGTTTTTTTATACCTGTGCAAAGAAGCAAGCTTCATGCACAGGTATAAAAAAACTCAAGGTGTTAGCCTTGAAGGTTTGTATTAGCAGGTTCCCCTAATTCCGGTTCAGCGTAGCTAAACCTTTTACTTGCTTCTTTGCACAGGTATAAAAAAAGCTTTGAGACGCCAGCCCTGAGGGTTTGTATTCGCAAGTTTCCTTAGTTCCGGTTCAGCTCAGTTAAATAACAACTTTCATTTATGAAAACTTTATCTTTTAATTGTCAATTATTTAAATAAATTTGCAGGCACTAAAAAGAAGATTATGAAGCATTATATTTTTGGAATTACCTTAGTATTAACAACGGTTTCTATTTCTGCACAGGATACGGATCCCTCAGCTTTAGATAAGCAAATTATGCGCCAGGCCTTGGCTTATGGTGACAATAATATCGCCGCAAACAGTATCTACAATATTATCGCTAAAGAAGGTGTAAACAGTACCTATAAAGATAGCCTTGCCTATTTATACTTTAACGGAAGGCGCTTTTCTTCGTGTTTTTTAGTGTGTAAAGACATATTAAGCCGTGACGGTGACAAACAGGAAATTTTAGAAATGCAGTCTGTTTCACTAGAGAACTTAGGCATCTTAGATAAAGCGGCACAATCGTATGCGAAGCTGGTAACCAAATCAAATAATAACTACCATGCCTATAAACTGGCCAATATTTACTACGCTTTGAAGAAAAATGAACAAGCGTTAAATGCAATTAAAAAAGCAGAGTCATTAGATGATACCGGTAAAATTAAGATTACAACCCCTATCAATAAAAACCTGAATCAACAGGTCTCACTAAAATCGGCCATCGCCAATTTAAAGGGGTTGGTACAATTCGCTATGGATGATATGGAAAATGCGAAAGCAAGTTTTCAGCAAGCGGTTACCCTAGAACCCGAATTCAAACTGGCACAGGAAAACCTGGAAGCGGCGAAAGCAGGTAAGAAAAAAGAAGGTAATTAATCGTTATTCGAAATTTTAAGAAAACTTAAGAGAAATCTTAGGTTTTTTTTATGATTTCTCTTCAATAGAAAACAGTTTCTTAGCACGGTTAAAATTAAATCTTAATTCATATGAAAAAATTATTACTTACCGTTGTGTTCACTGTATTGTCTATTGTAATTGGATTTGCACAAGCAACAGAAAATGAGGAAGACAAGTTTACTGGATTTGAAAAAGGAGATTTTCTAATTACAGGAGGAATCTCTTATAGTTCTTTTAAAGTTAACGACAATAGAAAAGACAATATATTTACTTTTGTTCCTAAGGCCGGATATTTTATCTCAGAAAATATGGCCATTGGTGCTGCTTTTGGAATTTCTTCAACGAGAAGTGATGGGGTTTTTAGTTTTGATGATGAGCTCAGAGTTAATACGTTTAGCGCTGGTGCTTTTGGTCGCTATTATTTTACACCGGCTCGTAAGTTTTCGGTGTTTACCGAACTCGGCGCAAGTTATATTACATCGGAAAACGAATATAATGGCTCTATTTTTAGCGAAGTGCGGTCTAACGGATTTGCTGCCTCATTTGCTCCCGGTATAAATTATTTTATTTCAAAGTCATTTGCACTTGAGGCGTCTTTTGGATTGCTGTCTTACACTTCTTTAAAAGATGACCTTCCCGGTGCTGAGGCCGTCGAAACATTTGACCTAAATTTAGACCTGACAAATATCAACTTCGGATTGGTTTTTAAGTTTTAAGGTAAGAGAACCAGAGAAACCATATAAAAAAACCGAAGATTTTTCTTCGGTTTTTTATTGTACTAACTTTTCTTTTAGATACTGCGCAGTATAAGATTCTTCAGACTGTATGAGCTCTTCGGGAGTGCCTTCGAACAGCAATTCACCTCCATTTTTTCCGCCCTCTTTACCCAGATCAATAATATAATCTGCGCATTTGATCAAATCAATATTGTGCTCGATCACTATGATTGAGTGCCCTTTAGCCAACAAGGCATCGAATGAAGCCAATAACTTTTTAATATCGTGAAAATGCAGGCCTGTTGTAGGTTCATCAAAAATAAACAGGGTTTTGTCTTTGGTGTTACCTTTGACTAAAAATGATGCCAATTTAATACGCTGTGCTTCTCCTCCAGATAAGGTCGAAGACGATTGTCCTAATTGCACATAGCCCAAGCCGACATCTTGTAATGGTTGTAATCTGCTGACTATTTTCTTCTGTTCATTCGCTTTAAAAAAGGCTATTGCTTCATCTATGGTCAATCGCAGGATAGTATCGATCGATTTGCCTTCAAATTGCACTTCTAAAATTTCCTTTTTAAAGCGTTTACCATTACACGTTTCACAAGAAAGCTGAACATCAGCCATGAATTGCATTCCAATAGTAACAGTGCCATCACCTTTACAGGTTTCACAACGGCCGCCATCTACATTAAAGGAAAAGTGCTTGGCTTTGTAGCCCCTGATCTTTGAGAGTTTCTGATTTGTGAATAGAGCCCTGATATCGTCATAGGCTTTAATATAGGTCACGGGATTGGACCTGCTCGAACGCCCAATCGGATTCTGATCTACAAACTCTATATTGCTAATCGCTTCATATTCACCAGCCAGTTCGGTAAATTGTCCGGGTCTGTTCCCATAATTAAACAGTTTTTTCTGTAGTGCCGGATACAAGATGTCTTTGATCAAAGTGCTTTTACCACTGCCTGAAACACCGGTAACCACGGTCAAGGTGTTTAGTGGAAATTTGACATTAATATCTTTCAGATTGTGTTCACGAGCCCCTTTCAGTTCAATGAATTTTTTTGAAGTTTTACGCTTTTTAGGTACTTCTATTTCCAGGCTATGATTGAGATAATTGGCTGTGAGGGTTTTTTCTTTTAAAATATGCGTGAAATCGCCTTCAGCTACCAGCTCACCACCAAAAGTGCCGGCCTCAGGGCCAATATCAATGATATGATCGGCAGCTTTCATGATATCTTCATCATGCTCAACAACGATAACGGTATTTCCCAAATCACGCAATCCTTTTAAAACCTTTACAAGCCTTTCGGTATCCCGAGAGTGTAGACCAATACTGGGTTCATCTAAAATGTACATAGAACCTACCAGGCTGCTGCCCAGCGATGTAGCCAGGTTGATACGCTGGCTCTCTCCACCAGACAAGGTATTTGAAGCCCTGTTCAACGTCAGATAATCCAAACCAACATCTGATAAAAACTGCAAGCGGCTATTGATTTCTTTTAATAACCGTGTTGCTATTTTTTCATCATGAGGAGAAACTTTCAACCCTTGAAAGAAGTCCAAAACCTCGTTAATTGGTAGGAGCACGAGGTCTGTAATCGTTTTATTGGCAACTTTCACATAATTCGTTTCTTCACGAAGGCGCCTGCCATAACAGGTCGTACATTTCGTTTTTCCGCGGTAGCGTGAAAGCATGACCCGGTATTGGATCTTATAGGTCTTTTCCTCTAAATGCTTGAAGAATGTATTGAGTCCGTAAAAATATTGATTCCCTTCCCATAGTACTTGTTTTTGTCCATCACTGAGCTGATAATAAGGTTTATGGATTGGAAAATCGAATTTATAAGCGTTGTCAATTAATGCTTCTTTATATTCTTTGAAAGAATCCGATTTCCAGGGGATCACTGCATTTTCATAGATGGAGAGCGCCGTATTTGGTATGACCAAATCTTCATCAATACCTATTACATTTCCGTAACCTTCACAAGTCGGGCAAGCTCCGTAAGGGTTATTAAAACTGAATAAGTGCGTGTTGGGCTCTAAAAAGGTAATTCCGTCAAGTTCAAATTTATTACTAAACTCACGTCGTTTACCATCGGCTACTTCTTCAAGAATACAAGTTCCTTTTCCTTCAAAAAAAGCGGTTTGCACCGAATCAGCCATCCTGTTAAAGAAATCTTCATCATCTTGAACTACAATTCTGTCAATAACAAGGTACAGTTGGTCTTTTGCATTAGGTTTGTATTCGTTTATACGGATGACTTCATCGTTCACCTTTAAACGGGAATAGCCTTGTTGCTCCAAGAGCTCTAAAACTTTACTCAATTTTCTTCCGTTATCGAGGATTATTGGTGCCAACAGCAATAATTTGCTGGCTATTTCAAATGTTTTTATATGCTCGATGACGTCTGTTACAGTATCTTTTTTTACCTCATTACCTGAAATAGGTGAGTAGGTCTTACCAATTCTGGCATATAAAAGCTTGAGATAGTCATAAATCTCGGTCGAGGTACCTACTGTAGAACGTGGATTTGTACTATTGACCTTTTGTTCTATAGCTATTGCCGGAGCAATTCCTTTGATATATTCTACCTTTGGTTTGTTTAATTTTCCTAAGAACTGACGTGCATATGATGACAGGCTTTCTACATATCTGCGTTGCCCTTCAGCATATAAAGTATCAAATGCCAGACTCGATTTTCCGGAGCCGGAAAGGCCTGTAATCACTACTAATTTGTTACGTGGAATGGCAACATTTATGTTTTTTAGGTTGTGTAATGCCGCACCTTTGATAATAATGTAATCCTTGGGATTCAGGTCGTCTATCTTCACGAAAGCCTTGTAAAATATGGTTAAATCGCAAAGATACTCACTTAATTTCTGAAAAAAAACATAAGTGAAAATAAAATTTTTTTAAAAAAAGTTTGTTTATATAAAAAGTTTGTTTTTATATTTGTCCCGGTCGTCTCATAGCGGCTTAGATTAAAAAAGGAGCTAGTCTCCCCCTAATTTTTAAAATTTTAACGCTTATAGTATAGTTCTACTTTTTTATCAAAAAATTAATTAGAAGTCTCATAGCTTCATTAAATTAAAAAAGGGAATTATGCAAACAAATCAATTAAACGACAGCGTTTTAGTTAGCAACTACATTAACGGAAACGAAAGATCATTAGAAATTCTTATTGGTCGCCACAAGCAACGTATTTACAGTTTTATTTATTCAAAAGTCTTAGATAGAGATATCTCTGAAGATATATTTCAGGATACTTTTATCAAAGTCATCAATACCTTAAAGCGTGGTAGCTATAATGAGGAAGGTAA
>JASJDL010000083.1 GCA_030065775.1 Flavobacteriaceae bacterium
GGCGATGTAGATTTCACACAATTCAATCTAAAAGTTGAGCATACCATTAAATTATTGCGCAACAGTTCAACAGCATTTTTGTTACAGGGCGGTATTGTGGGTGGTAATGCACCGCTCACACATTTGTACAATGCAACACCTAACTATTCACTGAGAAACCCTTGGCGGAAGCGCATCAATTTTTCAGGAACGAACGCCTTCGAAACGATGACGTTTAATGAATTTATTTCTGAACGATATATTTCACTTCAGGGCCGCCATAATTTTCAACGCTTTAAGATTGGTGCCAAATTTAGGCCACGCTTAAGTTTGATCAGCCGGTTTGCCATAGGCACCATAGATGAACCCCAGAACCATATTGGGGTGAACTTTCGAAAAATGAATGAAGGCTATCTTGAATCAGGATTTGTGCTGAACCATTTATTTAAAGGTTTTGGACTTAGTTCATTTTACAGATATGGCCCCTATAGCAACGAGAAATTTTCAGACAACTTGGCGGTAAAACTTACCTATGTGCTAAGCTTAGGTTTTTAAGGCAACCACGCTATTTTACCTCAACTATTTTACTACCTTTGTTACTCTTAAAAAAAGACGTTTTTTTAATGAATTTTTGGGCCTTAGTTTCTCGTATTATTTTAAAAGGAAGAATTCCTATTCTCATTATTTTAGGTGTCATTACCTACCTGCTCTATACTCAAACAGAGCATATTAAATTTTCACATACGGAAGCCAACTTATTACCTTCAGACCATCCGGTGAACCTTGAATACGATAAATTTTTAGAGATCTTTGGTGAAGAAGGAAACATCATCATTTTAGCCGTACAGGATTCATCCATTTTTACCGCTGATAAGTTTAATAAATGGAATGATTTATCAAACCACATTAATGCGTTTGAAGAAGTAGATTTTAGTGTTTCAGTTGGAGATATTAAAACATTAAAAAAAGACAACGCGAACAAAAAATTTATCGCCGAATCACTTTACCAAGACCAACCCAAAAGTGATGCCGAAGTTCAAAAAATTAAGCAGGAGTTGTTTGATAAACTTCCCTTTTTTGATAATTTTTTATTCAACAAAGAAACCGGCACGATTCGTTCGGTTATCTATATCAAAAAAGACATTGTTAACACCATCGAACGTAAAGATTTCATCTTCAAAGATCTAAACCCTTTAATTGAAAAGTTTGAATCTGATAACAGTATTGATGTTCGTATTTCGGGTATGCCGTATATACGCACTATGAATGCACAGAACATCATTGATGAGATAGGCATTTTTGTAGGTTTGGCTTTATTAATTACCTCATTAATTTTCTTCTTTTTCTTTCGGTCATTTAGGGCAACATTTATTACAATGTTAGTAGTAAGTATCGGCGTGATCTGGGCTTTAGGATTTATAGGATTGTTTCGCTATGAAATTTCTGTTTTGATGGCCTTGATTCCACCATTGACTATTGTTATCGGAGTACCCAACTGTATCTTTCTGATCAATAAATACCAACACGAAGTTAAGACACACGGCAATCAGGCAAAATCATTACAGCGCGTTATTTCCAAAATCGGCAATGCTACCTTAATGACAAATGTCACCACCGCTTCGGGTTTTGCCACGTTTATTTTTACAAAGAGTAAATTACTGAATGAATTTGGTTTGATTGCATCGATCAATATCCTTGCTATATTCATCTTGTCACTATTAATTATTCCTATCGTCTATAGCTTTATGGCCAAACCAAAAGGCAAACATTTAAAGCATTTAGAAAAGCGTTGGATGGAAGGTATTGTGAATTGGATGGAAAACATGGTGCGTCACAAACGCATCACTATATATGTGACCACGGTACTCATTATTATTGCCAGTATCATTGGAGTCTATAAAATACGTATTTCAGGTAGCCTGATTGAAGACATGCCTAAAGGAGAGCCTTTCTTTCAGGACATTGTATTTTTTGAGCAGGAATTCGGTGGAATCATGCCACTCGAGATTATCATAGATACCAAACGCCCCAAGGGTGTTCTAAAATTGACTACACTGAAGCGGATGGACAGGTTGAATGAGATTATTGATGAAATTCCCGAATTGTCTCCCTCAGTATCAGTTTTAAACCTGGTGAAATATTCCAAACAAGCCTATTATAATGGTAATCCGAAATACTATCAGCTACCTAATGGGCAAGAGCGTGCCTTTATATTAGAGTTCACAAAAAACTCAGATGCAAATTCAGACCTACTGAGAAACTTTGTTGATTCTACCGGTCAATATGCACGCATAACAACGTTCATGAAGGACATTGGCACAGAAAAAATGGAACGCATTGAAGAGCGTCTTCAAGCTCGGATAGATAAAGAGTTTCCTAAAGAACGTTATGAAGTAAAAATGACCGGTAAAGCATTGGTTTTCTTAAAAGGAACAAATTACCTGATCAGAAACTTAGTGGTTTCATTGTCACTGGCCATTCTCTTAATTTCCTTGTTTATGGCATGGATGTTCCGCTCATTCGAAATGATCTTAATTTCCTTGATCCCGAATATGCTTCCGTTACTCGTGACAGCAGGGCTAATGGGTTATCTTGGTGTACCAATCAAGCCATCTACTATCCTGGTATTTAGCATTGCTTTTGGTATTTCGGTTGATGATACCATCCATTTTTTGGCCAAGTACCGTCAGGAATTAATGGCACACCAGTGGCGCGTAAAAAAATCAGTATATGCGGCTTTACGTGAAACGGGTGTCAGTATGTTCTATACCTCGATTGTACTTTTTTTTGGATTCCTGGTATTTATAGTTTCAAGTTTTGGTGGTACTATAGCCTTGGGTGGATTAGTATCTGTTACCTTGTTATTTGCTATGGTGTCTAATTTACTGTTATTACCATCATTATTACTATCACTAGAGCAGCGTATTGCCAATAAAAAAGTATTAAAAGAACCTGCTATGAAGATCATCCCTAAAGAAGAAGACGAAGTAGCACAAGAAATAGTGAACGAACAGTTAGAAGAAGAAACGATTTAATATGAAAGGAATTATTTTAGCCGGAGGGAGCGGCACTCGATTACATCCATTAACTTTAGCGGTGAGTAAACAACTGATGCCAATTTATGACAAGCCCATGATCTACTACCCGCTTTCTACACTTATGTTAGCAGGTATTCGAGATATTTTAATTATTTCCACACCACATGACCTACCACTTTTTGAACGTCTTTTGGGTGATGGCAGTCGTATTGGATGCAACTTTCAGTATGCCGTTCAAGAGATTCCTAACGGGCTTGCGCAAGCTTTTGTGATTGGCGAGTCATTTATCGGAAATGACAAGGTGGCCTTGATTTTGGGTGATAATATTTTCTATGGTGGTGGAATGCATCGCGCACTGATAAACGCCTCAGAAAATAATGGTGGAACCGTATTTGCCTATCCGGTGAATGATCCTGAACGTTATGGCGTAGTAGAATTTGATGAAAACAACAAGGTGGTTTCCATCGAGGAAAAACCAGAAAAACCGAAATCAAACTACGCGGTTCCCGGTATTTATTTCTATGATAATGAGGTTGTTGAAATTGCTAAAAACCTGAAGCCTTCGGCTCGTGGCGAATATGAAATAACAGATGTCAATAAAGAATATTTGAGAAGAGGTACTTTAAACGTTAGTATACTGAGCAGGGGGACAGCCTGGTTAGACACGGGTACGTTTAATTCGTTAATTCAAGCCCAGCAGTTTGTACAGGTCATTGAAGAACGGCAAGGTATGAAAATAGGTTGTATTGAAGAAGTAGCCCATCATAAAGGTTTTATTTCTGATGAACAGTTAAGCGAAATTGCAAAGCCATTACTTAAGAGTGGTTACGGACAATATTTAATGCGCCTGATTGATTCATAGGCCTATCAAAAATCATACCTAATCGATCGAAATTCTGCCTGCAATGCTTATCTTTGCACTTCTATAAAATTCAGAAGTATGCAAATGACTGTTGCAGAATTATTGCAATCAAATAATTTTAAACAAGAAGTACTTGTAAAAGGTTGGGTACGCACGTTTCGGGCGAATCGTTTTGTTGCTTTGAATGACGGTTCTACCATTAAAAATATGCAATGTGTTGTCGATTTCGAAAACACGCCCGAAGATTTACTCAAGCGTATTACCACCGGGGCTGCCGTTGCTATAAAAGGAATACTCGCAGAAAGCCAGGGTAAAGGCCAAACTGTTGAAATTCAAGTTTCGGAAATCGAGATTTTAGGTGATTCAAATCCTGAAGAATATCCGATTCAACCCAAAAAGCATAGCTTTGAATTTTTACGTGAAAATGCACATTTACGCATTCGTACCAATACCTTTAGTGCTATAATGCGCATTAAATCGGCACTTTCATTTGCAGTACATAAATATTTCACAGAAAACGGATTTTACAATTTCCATGCACCCATCATTACTGGATCTGATGCAGAAGGCGCCGGAGAAATGTTTCGGGTTACAACATTGGATCCTGACAAAGTACCAAGAGATGAACATGGTAAGGTAGATTATAACGAAGATTTCTTCGGTAAGGAGACCAACTTGACAGTTTCGGGTCAATTAGAGGCTGAAACCTATGCCATGGGTTTGGGTAAGGTCTTTACTTTTGGCCCTACATTTAGAGCAGAAAATTCCAATACAACTCGTCATTTAGCGGAGTTCTGGATGATAGAACCTGAGATGGCTTTTTATGATCTAAATGCTACTATGGATCTGGCTGAAGATTTCATAAAAAATATTTTAAAGTATGTGCTAGACCACTGTGAGGAGGATCTTAATTTCTTGGACAATCGGCTGACACAAGAGGAGAAGACCAAACCTCAAAATGAACGCAGCGCAATGAGTTTACTTGAAAAATTACGATTCGTTGTAGATAACAATTTTAAGCGAGTCACCTATACCGAAGCCATTACGATTTTAAGGAACTCGAAACCAAATA
This sequence comes from Flavobacteriaceae bacterium, assembly GCA_030065775.1. Classification (GTDB taxonomy): domain Bacteria; phylum Bacteroidota; class Bacteroidia; order Flavobacteriales; family Flavobacteriaceae; genus Aureibaculum. Next base: position 4,952 of record JASJDL010000083.1, read on the forward strand.
AAAAGAAAAAATTTCAGTTTCTAATTAATGAATGGGGAGCTGACTTACAAAGTGAGCACGAACGATACTTGGTAGAGAAGCATTTTAAATGTCCGGTCATTTTATTTGACTACCCGGCCAATATCAAGGCATTTTACATGCGATTGAATGATGATGGTAAAACTGTTCGTGCCATGGATGTGCTATTTCCCGGAATCGGAGAAATTGTTGGAGGTTCACAACGTGAAGAACGCTATGATGTTCTCTTGGAGAAAATTAAAGCCATGGATATTGACGAAAAAGAACTATGGTGGTATTTGGACCTCAGGAAGTTTGGAACTGCTGAACATTCAGGATTTGGTTTAGGCTTTGAACGTTTAGTACAATTTGCTACGGGTATGGGAAATATACGTGATGTCATTCCCTATCCAAGAACGCCTCAAAATGCTGAATTTTAGTTTTTTTTCTGAAAAACTAGAATCTCGATTCTGTAAAAAATGTCTAATTTTAGGATAGTAATTCGTATACATGCTTAAACAACATCTTCAATATAAATTATCACAAAAACTGTCACCGCAGCAGATACAGTTAATGAAACTTATTCAGTTGCCTACGCAAGCTTTTGAAGAAAAGATCAAGCAGGAAATTGAAGAAAATCCAGCGCTGGAAAGTGGTAAAGACGACCAGGATAATTTTAACGAAACCACTCAAGATGATTATGAAGATGCAGGCACAGAAACGATCGAAACAGAAATCAATATAGATGAGTACCTGAGTGATGATGAAATGCCAAGCTATAAGTTGCAATCGAATAACTATAGTAGTGATGACGAGGATAAACATATTCCATATGCAGCGGGTACCTCATTTAATCAGCACCTCAAAAATCAACTGAATACTTTCCGCTTAAGCGATCAGGAACGACAGATTGCAGAATTTTTGGTGGGTAGCATCGATGAAAGTGGCTATATAAGAAGAGAGATGATAGATATCGTTGATGATTTGGCATTTACTGCGAATATCTACACAGATGAGGCCGAAGTGGAAAAAATGCTTCATGTCGTTCATCAATTAGATCCTGCCGGAGTCGGAGCACGAAGCCTTGAAGAGTGTCTCTTGATTCAGTTGGAACGAAAAAGTGAGAATGAACATCGCACACTGGCAAAAATCATTCTTTCAACTGCCTTTGACCACTTTGTGAAGAAACACTATAAAAAACTATTGCAGAAGTTTGATATTTCTGAGGAGCAGCTTAAAGAGGCGATTCAGGAAATCGAAAAACTGAATCCGAAGCCTGGTGGTTCTTATGCCAGCTCGAGTAAAATAGTTGAACAGATTGTACCTGATTTTTCCATTAGAATTATTGAAGGAAAGCTCGAACTAACCCTGAACTCTAGAAACGCACCTGAATTGCATGTATCTAATGAGTATAATAATATGCTCAAGGGTTATAAGGAATCAAAGGATAAATCGAAATCGCAAAAAGACGCCATTCTTTTTATCAAACAAAAGCTCGATGCTGCTAAATGGTTTATTGATGCCATTAAACAACGTCAGCAAACTTTGTTGCTTACTATGAACGCTATTATGCACCATCAGGAAGAATATTTTTTAACCGGTGATGAGCGTAAATTGAAGCCAATGATATTGAAAGATATTGCAGATAAGATCAACATGGATGTATCGACTATATCGAGGGTTGCCAATAGTAAATATGTAGATACCCCTTATGGCACCAAACTAATCAAAGATTTCTTCTCAGAATCTATGAAAAATGAGCAAGGTGAAGATGTGTCTACTCGTGAGATTAAGAAAATACTACAAACCGTTATCGAAGAAGAGAGTAAAAAGAAACCTTTAACCGATGATAAATTATCAGGCATGTTAAAAGAAAAAGGTTATTTAATCGCTCGAAGAACAGTGGCAAAGTACCGCGAGCAATTGGGTATACCGGTTGCAAGGCTTCGTAAAGAGATTTAAAATGCTTTTCTACCGCGCTATATCTTATATCTTCCACCCAATTTTATTTTCAACGATAGCCTCTTTTCTGTATTTTATTATTTTACCGACACATGTATCTGATGAGAGCGAGCGAGTCATTTTAAGTATTGTGTTTTTGGCTACCTATGTAATTCCTATTCTGCTGGTCTTTTTTTTAAAACGGTTCAGACTGATTCAAGATTACCATTTGAAAACAATTGGTGAGCGAAAATTTCCGGTACTCTTTATGACGCTGTTATTCTTTCTATTAGGCAAATTGCTTCTTGAACCGGGTTTTGTAGACCTGTTGGCTTATTCTTTTTTCGGATGTGGTATAGGGTTGATCTTGGTATACTTTCTCTTTCCGTTACGAATAAAAGCCAGCTTACATACCTTAAGTATTGCCGGATTGATTGCATTTGTATGCATTCTAAGCTACCAATATGAATTAAATCTATTAGCGCTGATCATTGCCTTATTTATGTTATTCGGGATTATTGCTGTTTCACGGTTAAAATTGGATGCACATAAAGACCTTGAAGTCTATATAGGCTTTTTAATCGGGTTCATTTCGCAGTTGGCAGCTTATTCTATTTTCCTGCGCTACCAGATATAAAAGATCAGTCCAACTCTTAATTCCCTCGCTACAATAGGTGTATTGGATTCTTCTATAAATGCATCCGAAAAAATCTCATTCAAGCCGTAATAGGCCGAAACATTCCATGTGCCGTATCCTAATGACAAGGTAAGACCATATTGAAATTTATTAACCTCGGCAATATTAATGACTGAGATGGTACGTTCTTGTTTTAATTTCGCATTTGAACCAAATACATAACCAAATTTAATTCCAGAATAAACACGCCAAAATTTGTACTTGGAGGGGGTCGATGTTCGCCAGCGAATCTCAAAAGGAAATTCAATACTGTGCAGAGAGAACTTATTTCTGGTAAAGGTTCCTTCGACTGGTTCAAAAACAGTGCTATTATTTACTTCAGATATTTTTAGATTTTGAAAATAGGTGTTCCTTCCGTAGCCCAGCCCAATTCCAATCCCGAAATTACGCTCTTCATTTAATGGCAGATCCTTGATATATCCAATAAAAATACCGTTGGAAAATCCATTAGGTGATATACCTGCAGGCCGCTTATTTAAAACATTGTACGTGATACCCACATAAATCTGATCTTCTAAATATTTAGTAGCAAGAGAATCTTTGGTCTGGGCAAGACCAAAGCTGTACATGCCAATCAATAAATAAGTAAGTAATCGAATTCGCATTATAAACAACTATAAAAAAAGGCAATCATCCTAATTCGGATTGATTGCCTTTGTAATTAAATACTAATTTAATTAATTCTTCAAATTATCAAATGCGCTTCCTTTTAGCGTTGAATAATTTATTTTTAATGCATTTACGTCACGCAACTTTTGCTTAATGTCAGTAATGGTCCCAACATTTGCATCAACATCGGCCTTTATCGAGGTAGTCAACTTAGGAATATCTGATTCCGAGTGCTTAGATCGTACCTGAAAGATAAATGCCGGAACTTGATCTACGGACGAAACCTTGTCGTTCAGCTGTATTTGGTCTCCCTTAACAGATCCATCTTTTGATTTGCCCACATAGATATAGCTTACTAAACTCTTTTTCTCTAGCTTCTGAACTTCTGTAGCTTTTGGCAATTGAGGCTTCTTGATTTTCATCTCAGTCTCACGCATTACAGTTGTTACCATAAAAAAGAACAGTAACATAAATACAATATCCGGTAAAGATGCCGTAGAAATACCGGGCATTCCTTTTTTCTTCTTTTTGAATTTAGACATACTCTTTTTTATTTTGTAGGTTCAGCCTCAGAAATAATTTGAGGGTAAATTTCAGTTTTAATTTCCTTCTGCTGTTCACTAGTTAACTTATCAAAATCCCTGCCATACTTCTTGTTCGCATAGCGGTCTCTTAACTCATTATAAGCGCCCACTAATTCATTTTGCACAGCAATATAAGTTGCATATGATGTACCTCTATCACTTTGCAAAGAAATGATAGCTTTTTTAGGATGATCTGATGACTCAGGGTCTTTAGCCCCTTCACACCAAGAGCAAACTTTTAAGTTCTCATTTGCTAATGCTTCGGCAGTACCTCCACCGTTATCAATGAACTTCTTGGCCGCCTCTCTTAATTCTTCTATTTGCATATATTGATCACCTTCAACCAAAATTTCATTACGCCTATTGATATTTACTTCAAAAACGTTCTTCATTTTTAATACAGGTGGTTCAACATCTTCGGGTTGCTTTTCTGGCAACTTTCGGGAAATTCCAGTATCAATATCCATCGTAGTGGTCACTAAGAAGAATATCAATAACAAGAATGCGATGTCGGCCATCGAACCAGCGTTGATTTCTGGGGTGTCTCTTCGAGCCATAATTAATTTATTTTAGCATTCCTCTAACAACACCTAGACCAATTAATATAATTCCGCCTAAGCCTAAAAATCCGGTAAAGTTAATCAGCGCACTTACCCATTTGGAAGTGCTTCCGGCTTCACCATTCTTAATAATATTTCCTGTTATGTCTGTTACAGCTGCATCAGAAGCAGTAAAGTAAGCAATCAATAATATAACACCTAAGACCACAAGCATCATCAATGTTTTCTTTAAAGCCTGCGGGTGTTTTATTAAGTTCCAAACTGAGAATAAAATAGCAGCAGCTGCGGCAATGAATAAGACCACCTGCGTAAATGCAATGAAAGGACTTACAATGCTATTCTGCAAATCTGCTGAATTTTGAACCTCATCACTACCGGCCATCATGATCCTAACCAGGAAGAAAGCTCCAAGTAGCCCTATTACAGCAGCGACGATAGTTAATATTCTTGATAATTTACTATTAGTCATAATTGATTATTTTTTGTGTCTCACCAAAAGGTCAACCAGTGAAATTGAAGCGTCTTCCATATTATTTACAATACCGTCTACTTTAGAGATAATATAGTTGTAAAAAATCTGCAAGATAATCGCAACGATCAAACCGAATACCGTAGTTAATAATGCCACTTTAATACCTACTGCTACTACTGCAGGAGAGATGTCACCGGCGGCTGCAATAGAATCGAATGCATCGATCATACCAATTACAGTACCCATGAACCCAAGCATTGGTGCCAACGCAATAAATAATGATAACCATGAGATATTCTTTTCTAATAATCCCATTTGTACTCCTCCATAGCTTACTACTGCTTTTTCAGCAGCTTCCACACCTTCATCCATTCTATCTAAACCTTGATAGAAGATTGAAGCAACAGGGCCTTTTGTATTTCTGGCAACTTCTTTTGCGGCTTCTACACCACCTGAAGAAAGTGCATCTTCAATACTTGTTACCAATTTGTTTGTATTGGTTGTGGCCATATTTAGGTAAATAATTCTTTCAATTGCAATTGCCAATCCTAAGATAAGTGTCAATAATACAATTCCCATAAAGAATGGACCACCTTCAATAAAACGTTGCTTAACGACCTGGTGAAATGTTTTAGCTTCTTCTGTTTCTGCAGCTTGCTCTGTTTGAACAGCAGTAGTTAATGCATAACTATCTTGAACTGAACTTAAAAATAATAATCCTGCAATGGCTAGGATGGATAGTACTTTTTTCATCGTGTAAATCTTAATTAATTAAATTAGTTAACGGGTTAAAGATATAAATTTTTTTGTTAAAAAAGTCATTGAAAGCGGAGAGAAAGGGATTCGAACCCTTGATACAATTTCTCGTAAACACGCTTTCCAGGCGTGCGCCTTAAACCACTCGGCCACCTCTCCTAAAATGCTTTTTAATTTTTTCGGATGACCAATTAACAAAAAATATTTAGGTAATAAAAAAAAATAAGAGAAAAACTAGCTCATTTCTCCACGCAATGATGTTTCAAACGCTATTTTGAAATCAGCTTGATCCAATTTTTCTCCCAGTAGATACATTAATTTTGCAACAGCAGATTCAGTGGTAATGTCTTTGCCATTTATGAGTCCAATTTTTTCCAATTGCACGCTTGTCTCATATTGGCCCAAAACCACGCTTCCTACTATACATTGGGTCACATCTACTATATGTATCCCTTTAGAAATTGCCTCTTTCAATAAGTTGATGAACCAGGTTTCGGTGAGTGCATTGCCAGAACCATAGGTTTCTAAAATTACGCCTTTCAAACCAGGTGCATTCAGAATATGTGATACTACATTTTCTATAATACCCGGAAATAATTTCAATACCACAATAGCGTCCTCTAAGTTCTTTCGCACGACCAATTTTTCTCCTTCCGAACCCTTGTGCGTTAAGTTTTCATCAAACTTTAAATGCACACCACTTTCGGCCAACGGGGGATAGTTTGGCGATGTAAAAGCTTCAAATTGTTCAGCACTTATTTTTGTAGTTCTGTTTGCCCGATAGAGCTTATATTCAAAATATAACCCTACCTCCTTTATGTAGGGCTCATCGTTCTCTTTTCTCGCAGCAGCTATTTGTATTGCTGTGATTAGATTTTCTTTAGCATCGGTTCGTAAGTCACCAATGGGCAACTGCGATCCGGTAAATATTATAGGTTTATTTAAGTTTTCAATCATAAAACTAATCGCAGATGAGGTATAAGACATGGTGTCTGAGCCTGACAACACCACAAACCCATCCTTTTCATCATAATAGCGCTCAATGATCTCCACAATAGCTACCCAATACTTGGTATTCATATTGGAGGAGTCGATAGGTGTATCGAATGAAACGGTTTCTATACTACAGTTGAGTTGGTTCAATTCTGGAATCTTTTCGTACAAATGATTAAAATCGAAAGCTCTCAAGGCGCCAGAGTCATAATCTTTGATCATCCCTATAGTACCACCGGTATAGATCAATAATAGTTTAGGAACTTTTGTCATGTCGTTTTTTCCGGTTCAAATGAATGAACAATAAGTTTAGTTGTTTGATTATCAAAAGGGTAAATAATTATGGTTAGTTAACTATCAGAAATTAAGAATCCTTTTAGATTTTTGGAATAATTTATGTTGTAAATTTATCAAGATTATTACATTAAAAACTAAAACAAGAAAAATATGTTAGGATATTATATAATTATAGGTGGTCTTACCTTGGTAAGCTGGCTAATAAGCAATAAACTAAAAAGTAAGTTCAAACACTATTCACAGGTACGATTGCGAAACGGAATGAGTGGTGCAGAAATTGCTCAAAAGATGTTGGCAGACCATGGTATTAGCGACGTAAAAGTTATTTCAACACCTGGTATGTTAACAGACCATTATAATCCGAAAAACAAAACAGTGAACCTTAGTGAAGGTGTCTACAATCAACGTAACGCTGCTGCTGCTGCCGTGGCGGCTCATGAGGTGGGTCACGCCGTGCAGCATGCCAGGTCATATGAATGGTTGACCATGCGTTCCAGATTAGTACCCGTAGTAAGTATCACTTCAAACTTCTCGCACTATTTGATTATTGGTGGTCTTGTGCTTGGAGCTGCTTCCGGATCAGGCGGTATTGGTCTCACTATTGCTCTTGCCGGATTAGTTGCTATGGCACTGGGTACGGCATTTAGTTTTATTACCTTACCAGTAGAATATGACGCAAGTAATAGGGCCTTAGCTTGGCTAAAGAATAAAAATATGGTAAGCCAGGAAGAATTCAAAGGTTCTGAAGACGCCTTAAAATGGGCCGCCCGAACCTATTTAGTCGCGGCCATTGGTTCTCTTGCAATGCTTCTTTACTGGGCTTTTGCAATTCTGGGAAGGGACTAATAACCAGAGGTTCTCAAAATCTTAATCCCGCTTCGGCGGGATTTTCTATATCTTGATTTGGCGGTCTATTTGCTGTTCTAATGAGATGAAAGTTTCTGTTCTCGATACTCCTTTAATTGATTGAAGCTGTTTATTCAGTACATACATTAAGTGCTCATTATCTTTACAAAGTATTTTTACGAAAATGGCATAATTTCCTGTCGTATAATGACTTTCAACGACTTCATCTATTTCTTTTAACCGCTTTACAGCTTCTTTATAGGTACTTGCAGCATCTAAAAAAATTCCTACAAAAGCCAAGGTCTTGTAACCTAGTACTTTCGGATTAATAATAAACTTAGAACCTGCTAACAAACCCGATTTTTCCAGCTTACGCAAACGCTGATGGATAGCAGCACCCGAAATACCTACCTCACGAGCAATGCTCAAAATAGGTGCTCGAGCGTCACGCATCAAGTTCTTTAAGATGATCTTGTCAATACCGTCAATATGTAAGGTCTTTTCTTTCATTTCTTAAACTTTGAAATAAAAATAAAAAAATAAAGGATACGAAAACATCATATCCTTTACTATTTGTTATAATTTGAAATTTACTCGTATTCTGATTGCATTTCAAAGTCTTCCATAAACTTTGTGGTATAATTACCAGCTAAATAATCTGGATGGTCCATTAACTGCCTATGGAACGGAATGGTAGTTTTAATACCTTCAATCACGAATTCATCCAATGCGCGTTTCATCTTATTGATTGCTTCTTCTCGCGTCTGTGCCGTAGTAATCAACTTCGCAATCATAGAATCATAATTTGGTGGAATGATATAGCCCGCATACACATGCGTATCTAATCGTACACCATGGCCACCGGGTGCATGCAGCGTGGTAATTTTTCCTGGGGAAGGCCTAAAGTCATTAAATGGATCTTCAGCATTAATACGGCATTCTATTGAATGTAAATTAGGTGTATAATTCTTTCCAGAAATAGGCACGCCTGCGGCAACTAATATTTGCTCACGAATCAAATCAAAATCGATGACCTGTTCAGTAATTGGATGTTCCACCTGAATACGTGTATTCATTTCCATAAAGTAGAAGTTCTTATGCTTATCTACTAAAAATTCTACCGTACCTGCACCTTCATATTTTATATATTCTGCTGCTTTTACAGCTGCTTCACCCATTTTCTTTCGAAGTGCACTGGTCATAAATGGTGATGGCACCTCTTCTGTTAATTTTTGATGGCGGCGTTGCACAGAGCAATCGCGCTCAGAAAGATGACAGGCTCTTCCGGTAGAATCGCCTACGACCTGAATTTCGATATGTCGAGGCTCTTCGATAAGCTTCTCCATATACATATCATCGTTGGCAAATGCGGCCTTTGATTCTTGTCTGGCAGAATCCCAGGCGTCCTTAAGGTCTTCTTTTTTCCAGACGGCACGCATTCC
>JASJDL010000084.1 GCA_030065775.1 Flavobacteriaceae bacterium
AAACTTAACTCGTACACCCAACGTGATTGTTGTTGCCGGCGCATAAATTCTACGCGCGGAGCTTCCTACTTCCCTTACGGCAGGGTTGAAACCTTCTCTTGCGGTTTCTGTAAATAGATTATCTCCAGAAACCCATAAATTAACGGCATCAAAACCTGCCTTTTCGATAAATTTATTTGGCATGGTATAGCCTATTCTGGCATTATTTAATGTCAAGTAATCTGTACTTATAATGAAACGCGATGATAAAGAAGTTCCATTTACGATTGCATTATCAGATAATAACGGAACATCTGTAATATCACCAGGTTGTTGCCATCTGTTGCGGATATCAGTGTGGAAGTTATTTCCGGCTGCGCCGAAACGATCACTCATCAATTCTGCGTATTGAGCATCGTACGCATAACCCCCTATACTATAGGTGAACTGCGTAGAAAAATCAAAGTTTTTGAACCTACCAGACACCCTGAATGCACCTCTCACATCTGGAATAAATGTTTTATTCAAAAATACATTTGTTCCGTCAGCATACGTTTTGGTAACAGTTCTTTTAATATTAGCCCCGGGGACCAATTGTCTGTACTCATGTAATGAACCTGAAGTATTTGAATCTCCGCCATTACCATCATCAACTGCAAAGCTTCCTTCACCGGCATCTAAAACATCATTATTATTGGCGTCATCATAGTATTGCCACCACATTGGAGCTCCATCAGCAGAATCTACACCTGCCCACTCACGCATCCAGAAATCAAAAATGGAACGCCCTTCAACATAGGCGTAAGCAAGGTTACCATCAAGACTTGTACCAGAATCAATAACCCTTGGTAATCCAGTAGAGGGATCCAGAGGCATTGCTAACATTTCATTATTAATCATTTCACCATTAACAGATACATCAAGGCTGAAGTCTTCTTTATTGATAATATGACCTGTCAAGTCAAATTCGAATCCGGCATTCAATACTTCGCCATCATTTACTCGGATCGAAGAGATACCTGCAGATGGACCTCTACGCTGATTAAAGAATAAAGCATCTGTAACTTTTCTATAGTAATCAAAGTTAGCATCTAGCCAATTCCCAAGACTTAATTCCAGACCTCCTTGTAATTGTTCAGTAGTCTCCCAAGTTAGGTTTGGATCACCAACGAGATTCTCAGAAATCGCTAAAGAACCACCAACCAAGCTGGCTAAGAACGTGTTGAAACCAAGTGTAGTGGCTACCCCTTGTTGGTCACCGGTTACACCCCAAGAGGCTTTCAATTTCAAGTATGAAATAAGGCTATCAGCCAAGAAATCTTCTTCACTGGCAATCCAGGCAAGACCTACAGAACCGAAAGTACCCCACTGTTCGTTTACAAAACGCGATGAACCATCTGTTCTTATCGAACCTGTGACAAAATATTTATTATCGTAGTTATAGTTTACCTGACCGAAATAAGACTCTAGACCAGAACCATCTTCAAATCCATCTGGTGGGCCTTGACTTTGTAAGAAATTACTCAAGTTATAAACCCCTGGTGTAATAACGTCTTGCATAAATTGACGTGATTCTGAAAAACTCTCTTCATAGGTCTCATGTGCAGCTAAAGCTTCTACATTATGATTGCCAAATGATTTTCTAAAGCGTAATAACTGTAAAGTCGATAGCGAAGTTAATATACGGTCTCTAACCGTTATATTACCATTGGTACTTCTTCCCGTACCATAGACACTGTTTGTATAAAAAATACCTCTCGCGGCAGAATACTGACCACCAAATTTAGTTTCTAAACTTAGCCAATCAGTAAATTTAATATCAGCTGAGAAATTACCATTTACTGCATGTGTATCAGTACCATTAAAATCGTATAAAGCCGAAGCAATAGGATTCAATAAGTTCGCATTTGGTCTGTTTCTTGTAAATCCGTTGATATCACCGGTTGGAGAACCGAAATCATACTGCGCTCCTCCGAAAATAGGATCAGGAATTAAATCACCGGTATTTGGAAATCTCGCAAAAACCGGGTAAATAGGCGCCATTTTATCGGCAAATTCAAAGACATTCTCAGAACCAACGGTCTGACCGTTATTTGTGCTTTCAGAATATGTATAACCAAGATTTGCTCCAACTTTTAACCATTCTTTGATATTCGTAGTTGAATTCAATCTTGCATTATATCTTTTAAAATCAGAATTTATAGTATATCCTTGATCATCTAGATATCCCAATGAGAAGAAGTGTCTGCTTTTTTCATTACCACCACTAATACGAAGGTTACCTTCAGTTCTGAAACCAGTACCAAAAGCTTCATCTTCATATAACTCAGGAGTAAATAATCGATTCACACCACTACGAACTGTTCTCGTGTTTGGGTCGATCAAATCAGCACCTGTAGATGCGTCCCACATATTATAGCCTGCACCAATACCATTATCAGTTAGTAATCTTCCATTTGCAAAAGCTACAGGGTCAGCCTGATTTTCTACACGACCTCTGTTGTACAAACCTTCCCAAACCAGGCCAACATATTCTTCAGGGTTGTTCAACACATCATATCTAGGAATGATCTGATTATTGATACCCGTCTTAATGTCAACTTCTATGGATGTCTTTCCGGCAGCACCGCTCTTAGTAGTGATCAATACAACACCATTTGCACCTCTAGAACCATAAATTGCGGTTGCGGTCGCATCTTTTAATACGGTAGTACTTTTGATATCATTAGGATTGATCGTGTTCAGAATTCCGGTGTCGATATTCGTACCAGCTGAATTCACTGCTGCTGTTGTCAACGGAACCCCATCAACAACATACAAAGGCGCACGGTTACCAAGTGGCGACCCATATCCTCGAACTCGTATCGTACCAACTGAACCTGGTTGACCAGAGGTGTTAATCACCGTAACACCTGAAACCTCACCGGCTAAAGCCTGCGATACATTCGCAAAGTTTTTAGCCTCAAGATTTTCTGTATCGATCGTAGCTGCAGTACCGGCATACGCCTTTTTTGTTGTTGTACCATAACCTACAACTACAACTTCGTCAAGCACGTTGTCTGCTTCTAATACAACATTGATAACATTAGCAGTACCTACAGTTCTTTCTTGAGATGACATTCCAACAAAGCTGAAGACAAGTACATCTCCCACATTAGCACTTATTGAATAATTACCATCAAAATCTGTCTCGGTACCTGTAGTCGTACCTTTAATTATAATACTAACACCTGGCAGTGGTCCAGTCTCATCTGAAACAGTACCGGTGATAGTCTTTTCTTGCGCAAACGTAATTTGCACAACAAACGCCAGTAATAGCGTTAAAATTCCACTAAACTTTGTTCTCATTATATGATTATTTGAATTAATTGTGGCCAAAAATCTTAATAATTAGTTAAAAAACCAATTTTTTAACAGAAAAAAATAAAAAATAGTTAACTGTAAGTTAAAGAATTAGCTTGGCTAATTCATAGATGAAGAATCTACAGAAGGTTGCGTTGAAAAAGTAATAAATAAAAAAGAGTGCTCATTTGAGCACTCTTCTTAAGCATTAATTCCATTTTCAGATTAGTTATCCCAATCTACTCTTTCAAAAAGCAGGTTCGAATTTCGAGCAGGAGCATTTTCGTTGAATAAGTATTCATTTTCAGGATAGAACCATCTTCTTGCAACTACAGTAGAGGTCGCATCAGCAGGAGGAGTAATAGCCGGAATACCGGTTCTTCTCCAATCTACATTAGCCTCTGGCTGTACAAACAAAGCAATATACTTTTGCGTCATGATTTGTTCCATCGTGAGATTACCCGCACCCGGATCAATAGTTGCCTGACCAACATATGAATTGTACTCAGCATCGCCTAAACCAAATTCTTCAAACGAAGCTCTAATACCATTTAAATAAGCGGTGTGCTGCTCTGCTGCATCTGTAGACGTCTCGGCAATCACAAATTGCATTTCTCTATATGTTAAGATATCCTGTCTTTGATCAGCAGTAAGATAAGGATGACTTCCATCAAAAGTATTATCTAATACACCTAATCTGTCGGTATCATTTAACCCTGACATAATGCCTCTCATGGTAGGGTGGAATTCAATATCCCCTTGGCGTACATCGTTGAAACCAAACCATGGAGCATCGTTACCGGCACCTGGGTAATCAAAGCCCATATTATCAGCTCTGCTTCCCAATGACATTTTCGCTTCTGCCAAAGCATTCGCATTATCACCTAGACGTAAATAATATCTTGCTAATAAGCCATGCGCTGCTAATTTCCAAGCATCTACATCACCACCATATAAAACATCATCTGATCCAGGAGTAATTGACCCTGGTGCTCCATCGAATAAAGCTAATGCATCAGTTAATAAAGTTCTAATAGCAGGCATGATAACCGTGGCATGATCATCATATGCCGGATTGTTATTCGCATCTCCTAAACCAGCTTCAGTGTAAGGAATATCACCCCAAACATCTGAAGACATCATCAGGGCATAAGCCTCGGTAACCTTTGCGATTCCCAGATAATGATTTAAACCACCATCTGTGGCTTTCTCAGTAATCACTCGTAGTTCCACAAATACATTTTCATACATCTGTCCCCAAGACTGATTGTAGCGAACAGGTTGAATATCATATCTATTAAAAGATTCCCATTGTCTTTCAACACCTTCAACTTGTTGAATAAACATGTTACCAAAGTTTGACCATAAACCTCCGTATGAATCAACAATAGTTAATTGCACGGATGGTAATGCAGCCGAAATAGGTACATCGAATGGTTTATTAGGATCTGCGTTGTCATTATCAAAAAAGTCTTCACAAGACACTAATGACACTGTGACTATAAGAATAGTCAGTACGTTTATCAATTTTTTAAATTTCATCTTCATTTTAATTAAAAGTTAAACCCTACCTTGAACATATATGATCTCGTACCTGGGTTGTTGAAATAATCAAAACCTTGACCATTTCCGTTACCAGTCAAACTAGTTTCTGGGTCTACACCGTCATAGTCAGTGTCAAGCCATAAGTTTCTACCAGTAAAGGTAACATAAGCGCTTTCTATCAAGATATTTTTAAACCAGTCTTTAGGAAAGTTATAAGATAATGATAATTCTCTTAATCGTAACCAACCACCATCTTGAACAAACTGCTCACCGACAGAACCGAAACCACCAACATTAGATGTCCAGTAAGATCTGTCTCTTACAATTGGAATATTATTAGGTGTAAAACCACCGTTGCCATCAGGTAAAACTCCATTTAATACAATTGGAGTTTCTTCTCTGGTGTTCGCCGTTAATTGAGATCTACCGAAGAACGATAGGGCCCAAGCTGTACCATTCCATAGATCTCCTCCTTCTTTCCAGTCAAATAAGAAGTTCAGCGTAAGGTTTTTATATCTGAATGAATTATTCCAACCTAATATAAAGTCTGGGTTCGGATCACCGATAACACGCTGTGTATTATCGATATCCTGGTAACCTGTAGCCGGGTTTATCACGATATCACCACCGGGAATTGATAAACTTGTGTCTGAAGCAGTTCCCGCTTCTGTTCTCAAGTAAGCTCCACCGACAATCGCTCCGTAAGGTAGTCCTTCAACCAAATAGGTACCAGCAGTCTGGAAACCGGCTAAGAACAATCGTTCAATACCTGGAGCTAGTTGTTCTACGACAGCTTCACTAGTACTCCAGTTTAAGGTAGTATCCCAAGTAAAGTTATCAGATACCACAGGTCTACCACTTAATGTGATCTCCCATCCTTCACTACTCATCAAACCTGCATTTACCCACTTTGAAGTAAATCCGGAAGATGGCGCTAATGACGCATTTAAGATGGCATCTTCAATATCACTGGTAAAATAGGCTGCGTCAAGCGTTATTCTATTACCAAAAAATTTCAAATCAATACCATATTCTTGCGTAGTAGTAATCTCAGGCTTTAAATTAGGGTTACCTGCTAGGTTATCTAATTCGAATGAGGTTATACCACTGACAGGGAAAACAATACCATTACCCCAGCCACCTAAAACACCAGTACCATCAATATCATTTACTTCATAACTTGTACCTGTTGAATAAGCAAATGGAGGTGGTGCACCTACCTGTGCCCAAGAAGCTCGTATCTTACCAAAACTTAAGATATCATTCTTAGGTAATACTTCTGTGAAGATCCAAGATCCAGAAATTGAAGGATAGAAGAAATCGATATCACTAGCATTGAACGCTTTCGCAGGATCACGTAGTCTTGAATCATAATCCTGTCTGGCCGAGAAGTTTAAATATAACATGTCTTTCCAGCCAACCTGAGCGTTTACAAATACACCCATTGATCGATATCTGTTTTCATCCTCAAAACTTGATACAGTAGCTGTATTACTGATATCCAAGAATCCTGGGAATAATAAACCGACACCTGTAGTATTTACTCTATTATTATTGAAACTGAACCAGTTGGCTCCCAATAAATAATTGAATGAGAAATCATCCGTAATATCGCCATCACCGGTAATAAACAAGTTCACATCAGATTGTCTGGTTAAATAGTTATCCAATAGAATCCTACCAGTAGGGTTTGTTCTTGATCCAATTTCAAAGACTTGCTTTCTGGTATCAATTGTCTGGTCAACACCAACATTTAGTCCAAAATTGATCCAATTATTTACCGAGTAATTTGCTTTGAAGTTTCCAAAGAATCTATGTACTTCTTCAACGCCTGGTGCATTATTAACCGTCCAATACGGGTTATCGTATCCACCGCCGCCACGGTAGTTTCTTTGACTTCTGTCTGCAAATTCATAAGCGGCGCGATTATCAACAGCATCATCAGCCCCTAAACCATTAGAATTGTCAAATGTCGCTGGTGTTCTATACAAACCTAATAATAAACCTGAGGTGTTTGAACCTTGCTGGATTCTATTATAGTCAGATCTGGTATAGTTCATCGCAGTTTCAAAAGATAACTTATCAGTTGCTTGTAAAGTAGCCCCTAAATTGAAAGTTCTTCTTTTATACTCTTCATTTGGTATAATACCATTTTGCTTTAAATCGGATGCCGAAAATCTATAGGTTATAGTCTCGTTACTTCCTGATAAGCTAATATTATTTGTAAGTGAGATACCCGTTTGATAGAAATCTTCACTATTCAATTTGTTATAGTTATTTGCAGGTTGTCCATTGCCTTGTCCTCTTGGCACCAAGAATCCGTTGTTGTCCCAACGATATACACCTTGATTATCGAATGCAGCACCTTGATTTCCATTTGCCGCATCATAATTACTTGGGTTGGTGCTATATTCAAGCTCAGATAATCTAGGTCCCCAAGAACCTGACTCACCTGTTTCAGGGCCTCTCCATGTCGGTACACCACCTACTACACGACCTTGCGCATAGGTATCCTGTAATTCTATCTGTTGCGATATTTCATCAAAGGATATTTGTGAACTTACACTCACCTGAAACCTTTGACCTTTGGCTCCTTTTTTCGTAGTAATAAGAACCACACCGGCAGAACCAGCGGTACCATAAACGGCGGTTGCCGCCGCACCTTTTAGCACACTCACACTTTCAATGTCTTCAGGGTTTAAGTCCATTAACCTGTTCGATTGTGCTGTACCGGCTGTATTGGCTTGTGCGTTGAGGGTCTCGTTATTTGAACGAACACCATCGATAACAATAAGTGCTTGATTGTCACCACGCATGGTCGTAGCACCTCTAATTAAGATTCTAGATCCACCACCAGCAGAACCGGATGCTCTCGTTATTTGCACACCGGAAGATTTTCCTGATAAAGCGTCTACGACACTCGCTGCACCAGAATTTACAATGTCTTCTCCGCCGACTTCTTGTACGGCATAACCAACAGAGCGTTTCTCCTTTTTAATACCGTATGCGGTTACAACAACTTCTTCAAGAACATTGTCTGCAACTAATACTACATTTATAGTATTGGAATCGCCTACAACTTTTTCTTGAGTTGCCATACCAACAAAACTAAATACTAATACATCACCAACATTGGCATTGATAGAATAATTCCCATCAAAATCGGTCTCAGTACCAGTAGTAGTTCCTTTAATGACAACGCTAACTCCCGGTAATGGACCCGACTCATCGGAAACCGTACCGGTGATAGTTTTTTGTTGTGCAAAAGTAAACTGCACAACAAACGCCAGTAATAGCGTTAAAATTCCACTAAACTTTGTTTTCATTGTATAATTATTTGAATTAATTAGAGCCAAAAGTCTTAATAAATAGTTAAAAAAACAATTTTTTAACTTAAAAAATCTAAAAACTTGTTAATTAAATGTTAAGGCTTTTGCTAAGCTTCTATGCTAGAGGATGCAAGAAAAACGAATGGTTAGGTTAGAAAAAACTAACAATCTTTAAATGAAGTCTGGAATTATTAAAATCAAAATCTTGACTATTGAATTTTCCAATGGCATAACTTAGATTGAGCAACCCGAAATTGGTACTGAAGGCATACCCTAAGCCCAAACTAAAAATTTGCTCTGAAGTAGTACTTAATTGGTTTCTGATAAAGGCACCGTCTGAGATCGTATATATATAAGACGAGTTGTTAGGATTGTATCTGTACTCTAAATTTACAATACTATATAAAGAGGCGAAAATACTTTCTTCATTAAAACCTCGAATACTATTTACGCCACCAATTCTGAATAACTCATTCGTGATATAATTGTCAGAGTTTAAAAAAGAAGTTTCATTCTGAATGAAGAGATGATTTTTAAAATTAAAACTCCATAAGTAGTTCGCAAGTAAATTACCCAGAAATTGATTTGTGGTATTGCCTTCAGATCTGCGGCTACCTAATGCGGCTTGTGCATTAAGATAGAATTTAACAGGGAAAAGAATTGAATTATTAGAAATTCGGTAATCATAGCTCAATCCGTACTGGGTGGTGCTAAAATTAACTACGTTTTCAATAGGGTTATCGAGTAAATTATCAGAACTTGTTGAGTTTAAAACCAGGCCTATCTTGTTTCTATAATTTATGAGGTAGCTCAACTTAAGATTTAGATTGGTATTGATAAATGTAGAGTCCTGCCTGTAAATGTTCAATCCGAAAGAAGGCGTAACAGAAGAATTGAATATATAAGGTAGTTCCGTTTCGAAATTGAAAATCTGGCGGTCGTTGCCGTTGTTCCTCCAGTTTAAACGTATGTTTTCGCCGCCATTTAAAACATTATTCAATTCAAGATCCAGATAGCCATTGAAATCCAATCCGTCATTCGTTTCATCTGAGGTAAATCCAACCAAGCCATCAAACCGGTTGGCTCTTTCCTTCTTTAAATACAGGTATAAAAATGTAGAGTCTTTTGTAAATAAAACTTCTGAAGGTTTTGATTCAGATACAAACGGCAGGCTTTTAGCGCGTTCAGAAATATTGGTAATCTTTTGATTGTTAAAGGTCGTTCCTGCATGTACATCCAAAAAATGTTTTAAAAAAGACTTTGGGAATTTTTCGTAGCCGCTGACAATAACTTTGTCAATAGTTCTTTCCTTGGAAATCTTAATGCTAAGTTTTGCAACCAAGTGATCTTCTTGAAGTAAGATATCTTTTAGATTGATGGAAGTAAACAATTTTCCTTGTTGCTCGAAAACTCCTACCAATGAATTTAGGATTTGTGGAACCTCTTCAATACCAACTTCAAAATAATCATCTGTTACTTCTTTCACATATCTTGTTACGTCTGCTTTAGTTAATATGGTATGGTCATAAATTACTCTAACACGTTTGATGGAATTTCCCAAAAAAAAATGAGCGGTGTAAATGGAGTCCTTGTTTGTGAGGGAATCTAAGCGATTGTCAAGATACCCAAACCGCTCCAATTTTATTTGAAGTGAATCCACTTCCCTGAAAATGCTTTTAATGTTTTGGTGTTTTTGCTGAAATTTCAGTTTATTAAAAATGGGGTTTTCAGTACTTTGATTTTCTAAAATTTTTAATGTATACGACTGCGCGTTAAGCTGCTGAAAACTCCACAAAAAAAGAACTATATATATATATGGTGTAAATAACTGCTTCAAGATGGCATAAAAATAATCCAAAAACTCCTTTAAAAAAGTAATCATTCTGCGAATTTTTAAATGTAAATAAAATTTAATCCACAGCTATTTGATTAACAAGAATTTATTCATACATTTGCAGCCTCTAAAAATAGAGACAATTAAAAACGAAAAAATTATAATTAATTAGTATGCCAACTATATCACAGTTAGTACGTAAGGGAAGAACCCAAATAACTAAGAAGAATAAATCGGCTGCTTTAACATCGTGCCCACAGCGTAGAGGTGTATGTACGCGTGTTTACACAACAACTCCAAAGAAACCAAATTCTGCTATGCGTAAAGTAGCAAGGGTGAGGTTGACCAATGGAAATGAGGTAAATGCCTACATCCCGGGTGAAGGTCACAATTTGCAAGAGCACTCGATAGTATTAGTTAGAGGTGGAAGAGTAAAAGACTTACCTGGTGTAAAATATCACATTGTTCGTGGTGCTTTAGATACAGCAGGAGTTGAGGGTAGAACTCAGCGTCGTTCAAAATACGGTGCCAAACGCCCAAAGAAATAAGTTAAATCACTTTAATGTAAAGAGAAATGAGAAAAAGAAGCGCCAAAAAAAGAGTTCTTTTACCAGATCCAAAATTTAATGACCAACTAGTTACGCGTTTTGTGAATAACTTAATGTTGGATGGTAAAAAATCTGTAGCGTTCAAAGTATTCTATGATGCACTTGAAATCGTAGAAGAGAGAAAACAAGACGAAGAAAAGACTTCATTGGAAATATGGAAGGACGCCTTGTCAAATGTTATGCCCCATGTTGAGGTGCGCAGCAGAAGAGTAGGTGGAGCTACATTCCAGATTCCTATGCAAATTAGACCAGATCGTAAAGTGTCTATGGCTATTAAATGGTTGATTGGTTTCGCACGTAAGCGTAACGAAAAATCAATGTCTCAGAAGTTAGCTGCTGAGATTTTAGCTGCTGCTAAAGAAGAAGGTGCAGCGGTTAAGAAAAGAACGGATGTTCACAAAATGGCTGAAGCGAATAAAGCATTCTCACACTTTAGATTTTAATTGAAAAATGGCAAGAGATTTAAAATATACACGAAATATAGGTATTGCTGCGCATATTGATGCCGGTAAAACCACCACTACTGAGCGTATCCTTTATTATACGGGTGTTTCTCATAAAATTGGTGAAGTACACGATGGTGCCGCCACTATGGACTGGATGGAGCAAGAGCAGGAAAGAGGTATTACCATTACTTCTGCAGCTACAACTTGTACTTGGAACTTTCCATTGAAAAATGGTCAACCCGTGGATGAGACAAAACCTTATCATTTTAATATTATTGACACTCCGGGTCACGTTGACTTTACTGTTGAGGTAAACCGTTCGTTACGTGTACTTGATGGTTTAGTATTCTTATTTAGTGCTGTTGATGGTGTTGAGCCGCAATCAGAAACTAACTGGAGATTGGCAGATAATTATAAAGTTCCAAGAATGGGCTTTGTAAACAAGATGGACCGTCAAGGAGCTAACTTTTTGGCCGTGTGTCAACAGGTTAAAGATATGTTAGGTTCGAATGCTGTACCAATTGTAATAAATATCGGTGAAGAAGCTGACTTCAAAGGAATCGTAGACTTGGTGAAGAACCGTGCTATTGTTTGGCATGACGAGACCCAAGGTGCTACCTTCGATGTCATCGATATTCCAGAAGAATTAAAAGAAGAGGCTCATGAGTTAAGAGGGAAGCTTATTGAGGAAGTTGCTGCTTACGATGAGAACTTGTTGGAAAAATATATGGAGGATGAAGATTCTATTACCGAGGATGAAATCCACGCTGCATTACGTGCCGCTGTCATGGATATGTCAATCATTCCTATGGTATGTGGTTCTGCTTTCAAAAATAAAGGCGTACAGTTCTTATTAGATGCGGTATGTCGTTACTTACCTTCTCCATTAGATAAAGAAGCCATTGTAGGAACTGATCCTACTACAGGTAATGAGATCGCTCGTAAACCTGATGCAAAAGAGCCATTCTCTGCTTTGGCATTTAAAATCGCTACAGATCCTTTCGTGGGTCGTTTAGCATTCTTTAGAGCATATTCGGGTAGATTAGACGCTGGTTCTTATGTGTTGAACAATCGTTCCGGTAAAAAAGAGCGTATATCTCGTATTTATCAAATGCACTCTAATAAGCAAAATGCTATTGATCATATAGAAGCGGGAGATATTGGTGCAGCGGTTGGGTTCAAGGATATTAAAACAGGTGATACCTTATCTTCTGAAAAGCATCCTATCGTTTTAGAATCTATGGACTTCCCTGATCCGGTAATTGGTATCGCGGTTGAGCCAAAAACAAAAGCAGATGTAGATAAATTAGGGATGGCTTTAGCGAAATTGGCTGAAGAAGATCCTACATTTACCGTAAAAACTGATGAGGCTTCAGGCCAGACCATTATCTCTGGTATGGGTGAGCTTCACTTAGATATTATCGTTGATCGATTGAAGCGTGAGTTTAAAGTAGAAGTGAACCAGGGGCAACCACAAGTTGAGTATAAAGAAGCAATTACACAGACTGCAGATCATAGAGAAACTTATAAAAAGCAATCGGGTGGTCGTGGTAAGTTTGCCGATATCGTATTCACAATGGAACCTGCTGAAGACGGTAAACCAGGCTTAGAATTTATCAACGAAATTAAAGGAGGTAATATTCCTAAAGAGTACATTCCTTCTGTAGAGAAAGGTTTCAAAGAAGCTATGAAGAATGGTCCTTTAGCAGGATTTGAAATGGATAGCATGAAGGTTACTTTAAAGGATGGTTCTTTCCATGCTGTCGATTCAGATTCATTATCATTCGAATTAGCTGCGAAGTTAGGATACAAATCCGCTGCAAAAGCTGCGAGAGCTGTATTAATGGAGCCTATCATGAAGTTAGAAGTGTTGACGCCAGAAGAGAACATGGGAGACATTGTAGGTGACTTGAACCGTCGTCGCGGACAAGTAAATGATATGTCAGACAGAGCGGGTTCTAAAGTTGTGAGGGCTGAGGTACCCTTATCAGAAATGTTTGGTTATGTAACTGCATTGCGTACTTTATCTTCGGGTAGAGCGACATCAACGATGGAATTCTCACATTATGCGGAGACACCTAGCAATATTGCTGAAGAGGTCATTAAAAACGTTCTAGGATAATTTATCTACTAAATAGTTTAAACGATGAGTCAGAAAATTAGAATAAAATTAAAGTCTTACGATCATAACTTAGTAGATAAATCTGCTGAGAAAATCGTAAAAACAGTAAAAAGTACTGGTGCAGTTATTAATGGTCCGATTCCATTACCAACGCACAAAAAGATCTTTACTGTTCTGCGTTCGCCACACGTAAATAAGAAATCTAGAGAGCAGTTTCAATTGAGCTCTTACAAAAGATTACTTGATATTTATTCTTCTTCTTCAAAAACAATTGATGCTTTGATGAAGTTAGAATTGCCAAGTGGTGTAGAGGTAGAGATTAAAGTATGATAAAAGTTTCCGCGTGAAGCGGAAGACATGTCCCGAGCGGTTGTCGAGGGAAAAACGGTAGAAAACTAAAATTCAGGGATGAATTCGTTTTCTTCCCTGAATTTTTTTGAATAAATAAATTAAGTATACTAATCGATTTGAGCTGTGCTCAAATCACAAATTAAATTAAATGTCTGGGTTAATAGGAAAGAAAATTGGTATGACCAGCATTTTCGATGAGAATGGAAAGAATATTCCGTGTACAGTCATCGAAGCTGGGCCATGTGTAGTTACCCAAGTCAGAACCACAGCGGTTGACGGGTATGATGCTCTTCAACTTGGTTTCGATGACAAAAAGGCAAAAAGCTCTAATAAAGCTTTAGACGGCCACTTTAAAAAGGCCGGTACAGTTGCCAAAAAGAAGGTTGTTGAATTCCAAGGATTTGAAGAAGAGTATAAGTTAGGTGATTCAATAACAGTTGAGCACTTCGAAGAAGGTGAATTTGTTGATGTATCTGGTACATCAAAAGGTAAAGGTTTTCAAGGTGTTGTAAAGCGCCACGGGTTTGCCGGTGTTGGTCAAGCAACGCACGGTCAACATAACCGTTTAAGAGCTCCTGGTTCTAT
>JASJDL010000085.1 GCA_030065775.1 Flavobacteriaceae bacterium
GCGGCATCTTTTAAGGTAGTATATTCTTTTGTATTCTCTCTTTCTTTATTCGAAGTGTATCCGGCAATGCCAGACGAATGACCGAGCAGCTGTTTAACCGTAATGTATCCTTTATCTTTAGTAATTTCTTTCGGTAAAATTTCGCTGATTGGTTGTTCGAGTTTTAGTAGACCTTTTTCAACTAATTGCATAATAGCAACTGCAGTCATAGGTTTCGTGACCGAACCGATTCGCGTACGTGTGTTGGCACTAAAATTTATTTTTTTATCTAGATCGCTAAAACCCTTAGCATCCAACCATTTTTTACCGGCTACTACTGAAAAACCCGCCGCAATACCTATTGATTTTTTGTTCTCAATCGCCTCTAATAGTAAACTTGAAGCCTTTACTCCATCCTTTTTTGTTACATCTGTACCAAATTTCTCTTGCGCAGTTGTAGCTATAGAAATGAATAGTAGTGCTGCTAAAAAAATGAATCGTGTCATAGTAAATATGGGTTAAGATTTGGTATGACAAACCTACAGACGAAACTAGTTGCTACCTACTCATTATCCGATTTTGGGATAAAAGTCAGCCTGCCAGGGACGAATTAAATGAGTCTTTCAAATATGGTTTGAATTTTTTTGACACAGGGATTTCCAAATCATTTACAACAATTGTATTTCGGTCTTTCCATTTGGTAATATGATCACTATTGATTAAATGTGAGCGATGCACCTGAGTTAATTCCGGAATATCTTGTCGTATGGTTTTTAGCGTTGTTCTTAAAAGTTGCTTCTTAACTACGCCATTCAACGTGTAATGTACTTCAACATAGTTCTGAGCACCAGAGATGCACAAAATGTCATTGGGGTTGACCCGTAAGATATCGGTTTTGCCAGTTCCTCTCAAAAGGATCGTACCACTGTCTTTTTTGGCTTGTAACTTATTAAGGTATACTCTGCCAAAAATTAGTACCACAGATATAACTAGGGCTATTGGTAAATAAATAATACCGATAAATCCCCAAAAACTAAACTCACCATTAACCCAATCACTTTTATAATACGGAAAGCATAAAATCGCTCTAAAAATATAGGACACGAGAATGGCAACCATCTCAAAAATAATATTCCAATACCCTTTAATTTTATATAGATTGTTTTGTAAAACAACACTTAGCATATATCCTATGAATACCAATAAAGCATAAGGTGGTAACAATTCAATCCTCGCTTTTAAATCTAAATCTGCGACATCAAAGGGCGCAATAAAAATTAGAAAAACAACTAACCAAATACCAATTGCTAAACCCAAAATGCTATGATGTTTATAAGAAGTATTCAGGGCAATTGATCTCATAAAATAGCTAACATAATAAGAATAGTAGTCCTTAAAAATATTAAATTCTCAAGAATAAGGCTTATGCTATGAACATTAATACTGTAACAAAAAATACTTTTTCACAACATATAAGTACATTAATCAAAAAACAACTTCGTATGATCGTAACAACAACAGAAACCATTCCCAACAGGGAAATCAAGGAAATTATTGGTATCGCACGTGGCAGTACTGTACGTGCTCGAAATATAGGTCGTGATTTTTTCGCCGGACTCAAAAATATTGTGGGTGGTGAAATAGAAGAGTATACCAAACTTCAAGCACATGCAAGGGAACAAGCCATGCAACGTATGGTCAAAGATGCACAGCGAATGGGTGCTGATGCCATCATTAATGTACGTCTGACAACCGCCATGGTCATGCAGGGCTGTGCTGAAATATTGGCCTACGGTACCGCCATAAAATTATAGCTATGGAAGTAGTTGCCATTGGTTTACAAATTCTTATCTGGGCATTTGTGGGTATCGCAATCATTTATCTCATCATTCGACGTATCGATATTCGCGAAAGAGAAGATTTTGATAAACGGGATAATTAGACGGAGACAGTGTCAAAAAGAGAACCTAAAGAAGAGTCAATGAATCGAGGAAAAACCAAAACATATTACGAATTCTATTCGTAGTTATTTTTACAACTTAACCAGCGGGACTTATTAATTATTATCTTCTCGATTTGTTGTAATTTTAAAAAGCAATAAGTGGTCAAGTCTCTTAAAAAAATCGGCATAATTTTTATAATTCTGATCTTTGAAAAACAAATTCAAAATAGTTGTCATTGTATTGTTGAGCTTTCTTTTCTTTGGTTGCCCGCCAGCGCATAATAAAGAATATGTCCTTATTGGAAAATTACCAATCGAAAAGAAGGACCGTTTCTATAAAATCGAATTAAAAGATGGGAAATTCATGTATACCACTTGCTATTATCACCATAGTTTTATAGAGGCGAAAGAAATTGTACTCATTTCGGTCATTAAGTTCGAAACTGAAAATCATGAAGAAATACCCACTATTGATGCGTATTCTTCGACCTTAGGGAGGTTAATAAAGAAAGATAGTCTAAGCAATAATTCATATCGGCATTATGATAGCAGCGCTTATTATTATGAAAAACCGATCAATAAGCTCAGCAGAAAACTATACAGACAATTAGAAAACGATACTATTTCAATCATTTTAAACGATGACCAAAAATTACTATTTACTAGAAAAAATGGACAATGATATCCACAAACTAATAATCTCATAAACCTTAGAAAATGACAGCACACGAAATTGATTACACCATTTATGGTGAAGAAATGCAATATGTAGAAATAGAACTTGATCCACAGGAAGCGGTTGTGGCAGAATCAGGTAGTTTCATGATGATGGATACCGGTATTAAAATGAACACCATTTTTGGGGATGGTTCAGGGCAGACGAAAGGTGTTTTAGGTAAAATCTTCTCAGCCGGTAAACGTATTCTAACGGGTGAAAGCTTATTTATGACTTCTTTTTTGAATGTGGAACATGGCAAAAAGAAAATAGCGTTTGCTTCACCTTATCCGGGAAAGATCATTCCGCTAGACTTAACAAATTACGGGCATAAATTTATTTGTCAGAAGGATGCCTTTCTCTGTGCGGCAAAAGGTGTTTCTATAGGAATAGAATTTTCAAAGCGGCTAGGCCGCGGATTATTCGGTGGTGAAGGTTTTATCATGCAAAAACTCGAAGGGGATGGTATGGCCTTCCTGCATGTAGGTGGTACGGTTGCCAGAAAAGAATTACAAGCTGGTGAAGTTTTAAAAGTCGATACCGGATGCATTGTTGGATTTGACAGCACGGTAGATTATAACATAGAATTCGTCGGTGGTATTAAGAATACCGTTTTTGGAGGTGAAGGATTATTTTTTGCTACACTTCGTGGGCCAGGAACAGTTTATGTGCAGTCATTACCCTTCAGCCGTTTAGCTGGGCGCATTATTGCATCAGCACCACAGACAGGGTCTAAGGATAAAGGTGAAGGAAGCATCTTAGGGGGCCTGGGTGATATTCTCGACGGCGATAACCGGTTCTAGACGGGTTGATAAATTAGGGTGAAACTTAAAAAGATAGCACTTCGAGAATTCAAGTCGTTATCTTTTTATTCCTTGCTTTTTATGTCTGCGATAAACTTTTCCAATTCCTTGCCATATTTGGAAGCCTTTACTTCTTTAGACAACGAGTTATTGACAGTATCTAATAAAGCAATATTGGCATTGTAGAGCTGTGTTAAGGCCAGGTATGGGGCAATTTCGGCATCTGCATTTTTAACGGCAAAATTAGCTGTATATAAATACCTGCTTTTCAGAAGGTTATTTGATATTTTTAATATAGAATCCCGCTTCAAACTATCATTCTTAGATTCAAAATCGGCTTTAATCAGGTCAAGGTTCTTATCCTGATATTTTTTCATCATTTCAGTATATTGGCCTAACAATTGCTGATTCCTTTGTCCTTTTATTTCAGCACTCAACACAAACTTATCCAGCTTCGTGGTGATTGTTATTTCGCCTTGGTCTCCGAAGAACTCGATTCGCTTATCTTTATCATCTCCTAACGACAAATAGTAAATCTCAGGGCTTTCCAGGTCACTTGACAATGAAAAAGTACTTATCCCATCCAACGAAACAGAATCGACCGGGACCAAAAGGGTATCTTGTAATTTTTGCAGGTATACGGTTCCTTTTTTTAATCCTTTGATTTCTCCATTTATAACCATAGTACTTTTTTCGTCGCTTGAAC
Source organism: Flavobacteriaceae bacterium (assembly GCA_030065775.1). Lineage (GTDB taxonomy): Bacteria > Bacteroidota > Bacteroidia > Flavobacteriales > Flavobacteriaceae > Aureibaculum. The sequence goes on from JASJDL010000085.1 coordinate 4,146, forward strand.
AAGCCATAAAAGAAAGTGCCATACAACTCGCTAGAAATATACGTTTCATGTTCTCTTTTTAACGGATGCGAATATAGAGCTTTTTACGGATTTCTACCGTAATTAATACAAGGCGATTCATAAAATTTCGAAATGGCAAGGCCAATGAAGACTATCCTCCTGAGGCTATTTGCATTAGGATTGTACATCCGATGGCTGCCACGGTTCCTACCGCGTAGCCAAAGACGGCTAATAATACGCCAACCGTGGCCAATGAAGGATGAAATGCAGACGCCACCACTGGTGCGGATGCCGCACCTCCTACGTTGGCCTGACTACCTACAGCAAAGAAGAAATAAGGTGCTTTAATCAATTTGGCAACCAGAATCAGCAATACCGCATGAATGGTCATCCATATGGCACCAACGGCAACAAGACCTATATTCTCAAAGATGAGGGTCAAATCCATTTTCATACCTATAGTAGCCACTAAAATGTAAATAAAAACGCTTCCAATTTTACTCGCCCCGGCACCTTCATAAGTTCGCATCTTTGTAAATGAGAGTAAGATGGCGATGATCGTGGCAATGCTTATCATCCAGAAAAATTGAGATCCTAAAAAGGTGAAAATATTTCTTGTGGTCTCAGACGCAATTCCTTGGACAATAGTTTCAAAGTATTCGCTGAGAAAATTAGCTCCGAAATGCGCAATGCTTACAGATCCAAAAGCAATGGCTGACAAGATCATCAAGTCAGAAAGTGTAGGATTGCGCTGTACTTTCTTGGCAAAAGTCGTTACCTTTTCTTTGAGTTCTTCGATAGCCGAACTATCTGCTTTTAACCATTTATTAATTCGATTTGACTTGCCAATACCTATTAGGATGATGGCCATCCAGATATTTGCAACCACGATATCTACGAATACCATACCTCCGTAGAGTTTCGGGTTATAACCATAAATTTCGAGCATGGCCGTTTGATTCGCCCCGCCTCCTATCCAACTACCGGCTAACGTTGAAAGCCCGCGCCATACGGCGTCGGGTCCGGCACCTCCCACTGTTTCCGGGGAAAATATAGATACTATTACTATTGCAATTGGCCCGCCAATTACGATTCCGATCGTGCCCGTAAAAAACATAGCTAGTGCGCGCCAGCCCAAATTGAAAACTGCCTTTAAGTCAATGCTAAGTGTCATCAACACCAAGGCAGCCGGTAATAGATATCGACTTGCCATGTAATAGAGATTTGTAGAATGTTTGGTCACCTCACCTGCCTCGTTAACCGTTTCCCAATCTGGCGCAATAAGCCCAATGGTAGTAAACAAAGCGGGAACCATATAAGCCATAAATAAGGCGGGTACTATGCTATAAAACTTTTTCCAAAAACCTTTTTGAATTGAAGACGTATAGAAAATAAAACCTAAGGCGATCATTAACAAGCCAAAGACTATGGTATCCTGGGTAATAAGAGGAGCAGTATTCATCTCACCTAAATTTTATTGTCCAACTAGAAATACAGCATTACAAAACGCTAGTTTTCCGTTTTCCCAAAAACTTCTGAAGAGAGGGTTATCAGCCAAGTATACTATTTCTCCTTTTCCTATTGCTTCTACTCCAAACACCAACGACTTATCGACATTCTTTAGCGCGTTTGCACCTGCAAAGCCACTCACCTGGTCTTTTTTATCTTTAATCACGCTTACATTTTGTCCGTCTTTTAGATAGGCATAATGGGAATTATTGAGACGTAATGTGTGATAACTTTTTCCATATCCGAAACCAAGTGGGTTCGTTGCGTCCATCGTGGCCTTAAAAATACTGCCGGTAATCAGGTTTGAGATCGATTGACGTTCTAAATTGTCAAAAGCTTCAAGTTCTAATTTTTCTTTACGCTCTTTTGCGGCTTTTTCTACAGCCTTCTTTTCATCATCATCTTTAAACTTTGATAATTTAAACTCTTTGCTCTCCGCAAATTTATTTAAGGCCCTATCAATGGCGATGATGCGCCCACCATTTTGCACCCATTCTTTCAGGGATTTTAACCCTTTCTCATTCAAAGTGCTGCCATACCATCCATTTGGTAAAATCAATACAGAATACTTATTGAGGTTAACACGCCCAAAGTAATCGGTATCGATCACCGCAACAGGATACTTTAACTGCTGCTCAAAGAAATGCCAAATCTCTCCAAAACTTAATGTAGAGATACCCTTACCCGAAAGTACAGCTACTTTAGGGGGCTTTACATAGCGTACTGTAGACGATCCAAAATCTTTCCCTTTTGAAACCATTCCCGAAGTGACGGCATTCAATTTTCTGCCATGTTCTTTCGCAATTTTTCTTACCAATTGATCAAATGTATCTCCAAGCTTTTCATTGCCTGTACGTGTTATTATTAATGATCCGGGTTGATAGTTTTTCCCTTCGATGCTAAATGCCTGCGTTGAAAAACGAGCTTTAATCTTATGCTTTACTAGCGCTGCCAAAAAAGAAGCATCTTCTACACTATTCCACTTTGAAAGGTAGGCATACGGTTTTGCTGGGCCTGAAATTTTTCCTATGTCATCAACTTGCGGGGCTTCTTTTACTGCGATAGTATTTGATAAGGCATAGGCTTTTAACCCACGGGCATAGGGTAATGACCAAGCGGTAATATCGTAGGTTAATGAGTCCTTTAGTTTTGCCTGCGGCTCAAATAATGATTTGATCAAATTCGATTTTGGCTGATTCATAGTAACCACCAAATCATTTTCGGTAAGTTTTATTGTCTGCTTTTTATTCAGCTGATAATCAAATCCTTTTACGGAAGAAGTGGAATTTGAAATTCCATAGCTGATCTCATGCCGATCCAATAACTTTCTTAAACTATTCATCTTATCTCGATCATTCGATGCGCTAATCACAAAGCTTTTATAGTCTCCTTTAGGATTTGTTTTTGCTTTTCGAAAATACTCGGCAAACTCTTTAGTAAGCACATCAGCATTCTTAGATGCGACCTCGATAGTTGATAACCCTGTAGTATAATGATGCTCGATCCTGTCCTTTAAAGTCAACTCATTCCCCTCACTATTTGTAATTCCCAAACCTGCCCTGCCATGGCCTGCCTGCTCATAGGTCATGCCTATAGCTCCGTTAAAGGTAGGATACGTATCGCCATAACTGGGATATAAGAGGTCAAACCATTCTTTGGTAAAGTACAGCCATCCGTTTTTATCGAAATACTTGGCATGGTTTTTACCAATTGTTGTCTGAAAATCACGTTGGAATTGTGTGATCACCTCATGATAAGGTTCAGCCGCCGGAGCAAAATAATACGGATTATCAACACCTTGTTCATGAAAATCTACATGTATGTGAGGTAGCCATCTATTGTATTGCTTCAGGCGTTGTTGTGATTCTACTTGTGTAGCCCAGGCCCAATCCCTATTGAGATCGAACATATAATGGTTGGGTCTTCCACTTAACCAGGGTTCGTGGTGCTCTTTAGAATCGGGATTCTTATTATAAGGACTATTACCATATTGATTGTACCAGTTTGCATAACGATCGCGACCATCAGGGTTAATACATGGGTCAATAATGATAATGGTGTTCTTAAGCCACTCTTTTGTTCGTTGGTTATTTGAGTCAACCAAAGCAAATAAAGTTTTCATTGAGGCCTCGATACTCGATGCTTCATTACCATGTACATTATAACTCAACCATACAACCGGAATATCATTGGTGGGCATAGCTTCTACTACACCGGCGTTTCGTAAATGATTTTGTCTTAACTCTTCCAGTTTTGAAAAATTTTCAGGTGCCGTTATAAATGCTAAATAGAGTGGACGATTTTCGTAAGTCTGACCATATTTTAACAGACTCACATTGTTGTTAGTCTCCTCAACGTGTTTGAAGTAATCTACTACTTGATGGTGCCGCGAAAATCGCTCGCCAAGCTCATATCCTAAGAATTCTTTAGGTGATTTCGTCTGAGAAAAAATGGTAAGTGAACTTAAAAGAGTAATTAGAAAAGCTACGTTTTTCATTGTAAAATTGAGTTAGGAGTTCAAATATATAGAATTATATATTCAACCAATAGGTAAACTTTAAAGTCAATGACCTTGTTTTCGGCGCCAGCACATTCACAAAATAATTGTCGTTATAGACTATAAAAAGATCTGAAAGTGGTTTAAAACGCCATTGTAAACGACTATTAATACCTAAATTATCGCGTTGGTTACTATACTGCACAAGGGTTGTCCAAAATAATTTTTTATTAAAGGTTACATCAAACCTTGGGCCGACCAGCCAAATGGATGCATCAGGATAGGGTTCTGGCAGGTCGATATTGTCATAATTGATCTGTGCAGAAGCTACGAAATAAGGCTGTAAACGTAAATTTAAATTACCTTCAAATGAAAATCGTTGGCCATTAAAGAAATCGCCATAAGATGTTTCTATATTGTAGGAAAATCTCTTTCGCATATCTGAACGGTATTCAATTTCATATTGTGTGTAATCATATTCAGAATCTTGAGGTAGCTCAATGGCATCGTCTGTATCGGTAGGATCAAAACTATCATCCACTAATTTTGTAAACCGATGTACTATAGAGAATGTAAGTTCTGATTGATTAATGAAATTACTTTGCCAACGCAATAAATTTAGGCGATCTGAAACTCCGAAGTTCAGTGCATCTGGCCTGAAAATAATAATTGGTAAAAATGTTAAACTGTGCCTGTTAAAGACACCCTTTTTAGGCCAAAACTTAAGTTCTAAATCCAGAATAGACTTAAAAATATCTGTGCGTCTAATAAAGCCCAGCTCCGAGCGAAAGTCATCGCCAATATAGACATTACTTAGTCGGGCGTCGAAATAACGACTATTGAATTGCGTGGTTGCCCCGGCAGAAAAATCTTTATTCAGTGTGTTGGGTGTAAAAGATTTATGCAGATAATACTTACCTGTCCAGGTATTATTTTTCGACGCCAGGTTATAATCTAAACCAACAACTCTGTTATAGGTATTATTGTCAGTTTCATCGTCATCATCATTTAAAAAATCGTAATTTTTAGTCGCCTGTTTGTTAATGAATAAGAAGCTTAAGTTAGATCTGCTAAATAATTTATGTTGCAACGCCACTACCGTATTATTGGTCGCTCCAATTTCATTCGATACGTCTTCATCTGTTTGCATATTCAAAAGGCCAACTCTTAAATCATTATTGAGTTTTCCGCTTAAACGTGCGCCTGCAATAATGCTGTTTTCTATGGTCTCACCATCTAAATCTTCGGCAATACCTATTCTTCTTGAGAAAAAGGCTCTTGATTCCCGAAAATCTCCAAAGCTCCCGAACAGATCGCTGTTTTCTATAAAAAACTGCCTTCGTTCTGGTAAGGCAATACTAAAACGGGTCAAATTGGTAATCTGTCGATCTACTTCAACCTGAGAAAAATCGGGGTTGATCGTCAAATCTAAATTCAGGCTATTGCCGATCGTAAATTTAGCGTCGCCTCCCAGCTTAAAATCACTGTTATCAATATCGTCTTCGAAGTCTTGCAATCCGCTCGTATTAATGTACGGAATCAGTGATATTGGTGATTTAGACTTTCCTAAGGGTTTTTCAAAATGCATATCACCCATATAGGCTAAGTTGAAAATAAATTGATTTTGCGGAATATTGATCCATGTATTGCGTTCATTGTCCTGCGTGTCAAAGTGATAGCTATTAAATCGCCATTTCGTTTCTCCTTCTTTATACTTAAAAGCATACAGAGGTATCTCCCACTCACAGATATAATAATTTTCGTGAATTTTCGATTCTCCACGCCATTTTACATCCCAGGCACTGTCAAAATCGCGAACATCGGTACCTCCATTGGCAAGTAAAAATTCTCGTCGTACACCATATGGGTTCGAACCAAAAATAAAGGCATTGGTGGCATCATTAAAAGTGTCAAATAAAAGCGTAATATTATCATTACCTCCGGCCCTGAAATCCCTGCGTAAAGAAGGTATTATAAAGTCATTGCTTTTCGCATGAACCTTTATTCCAACGTACAGGTTTTCATCATCAAACAGCATTTTAATTTCCGCCTGTGCTTTTGCCTGTAGTGAATCCGTTGGAAATTGTTGCCAAAAGTTGGTAGCAATATCTGCAGTTTCCCACACTTCTTCATCAAGTACGGCATCGATTTTTACGGGTGAATTGATATATTTTACGGTAAACTTTTTTTCTTGAGCGGCCAGGTTATTGAGAAAAAAGAATACGAATAGGGTAGAAAAAAAATGCTTGTTCATTCCACTAGTTGACTTCCCTCAAATATATACTATTTAATTGTAAAAGAAGTCTTAATTGTCTTCTGCTTTTTTTTTGGGTTCTCTTTTGGCATGCTTTAGACTTTGATGCAGCATCCATTCTATCTGCCCATTGGTACTGCGGAACTCATCGGCAGCCCATTTCTCTATTGCTTTGAGCATCTCTTCATTTATGCGTAAAGCAAATGCTTTCTTTTTGGCCATATCATTCTTTTATAAATGAAGTAATTGCTTCGACTAATTCTTCTGATAGTGGAAAATCAGCAGAATAATAAGATGGCAAATTGTCCTTGTCTTTTTCAATGATTTTTAAAACGTGGTTCATATTTTCTATAATCATTAATTGAGAGTTGGGATTTGCTTCATGCAGACTGACAGCATCTTTTTCCTTGATTTGAAGGTCTTTTGTTCCATTCAAAATTAAAATCGGAATCTTTAGCTTTTTTATTTCCTCTACAGGGTCATATTGCATATATGATTTTAGGAAAGGTAAATTTATCGGTGAAAATAGAGATATCAAAACTGGATTGACATACTTTATGGAACCGGTTTCGCACAACTCCTTAAAATGAGCTTTGAGCGTATCTGTATGTATGTTGGGGTTCTGTCTCAATTGTTCTACAATGACGCTGTCAAAATTTCTGGATGCTCCCGCTACAGAAATATATTTGTCAACATTCTTTGCAGCTAGCATCGCAGTTAAAGAACCCTGACTATGGCCTATAAGTACAATTTCGGAAAATCTTCTACTATCTTTAAAATAGTTTATGGCAATATCCAGGTCATCTACCAGGTCATTGAAGTTTGTACCTGCAAGAAATTTAACGTTCTTTGAATTCGACGTTCTTTTATCAAATGAATAAAAAGCAAACCCATTTTTATTTATCCGATCTCTGAATTGCTTAATATAATAGGAGGTTATTCCTCGTAGTAATTGATTGCCGTTTCTATCAATTTCTCCTGACCCATGTACCCAAATTAGTAACGGCACACCCTCCTTCGGATACGTAAGTGTTCCGGGTAATTGAATACTATCATTCTTAAGTAAAACTTCTTCAGAGATCATTTCGTTTTGTCCAAATGCAAGTGCATTTAGCAACAAGATTAAACCTAAGCTATACTTACTGATTCTCATTGTTATTAACTTTATCTTGATACCTTACGAGTACGCTTTTTACTTGGTGCTCCTTTTGAGTTCCAATGAGTACTTTTTTCCCATTCTTTAGAACTAATTGAATACCAATGTTACCAGAAACATTGTAAGCAATTCCTTTCTTTTTATTCCGGAGAACTCCGCCCTTAATTCCCCAACCACCATACTCTGAAATTGGGTTATACTTTCTCACATGAGCTTTCTGAATTTCATTCCAGGGTATAAACCTTGCATGAAAGTGAAATGGAATAAATCGATATGCTATGCCCCGCTCATCAATACGAGTTCTTAACCTCAAAAATAGAATCAAAACGAAAACAAGTACTACGGCAATAGTGACTATTATCATAGCTATAATTGCGCTTTGATCTTGACCATCAGATTCAATTACTTTTTTAGCAGCCAGAGTAATGGGTAAAAAAGAAGTTAAAACCACGACAAGTAGTATCCAGGATTGCATGAAACGTTGCTCCTCAATAAAAACTTTCATCAGTACTTAAAAGAATTGAATGATACTACCCGTTACTATTAAAATTATAGTAATGATCAGTAAAACCATGATTTTCGTTTTGTTCTTTATTAATATACCCAACATATCATCTGTTTTTATCACGTTCTAAGACAACAGCACTGTAATTAGAGGAAAATTGTATGAAACGCCAACCTTCTCGAGCATGCGTGTTTAATATATTTTCAAGCTTTTCATTGAATTTGGTTAAACTCATGTGTATTTTTACAACTTTGTATTCTTTCATTTTTTAGTGACTTAAAGTTCCTGTATTTAAGACCGGTGTGGCATCTTTATCACCACATAATACAACCATTAGATTACTTACCATGGCAGCCCTGCGCTCTTCGTCAAGATCGACGATTTCTTGCTTACCCAATTCTTCCAAGGCCATTTCTACCATGCTCACTGCACCCTCTACTATTTTATGACGAGCCGCTACAATAGCGGTGGCTTGCTGACGTTTCAACATGGCATTGGCAATTTCCTGCGCGTATGCCAGGTAGCCTATTCGCGCTTCCAATACTTCAATACCCGCGATCGCCAAACGCTCTTCAATTTCTTTTTCTAGTGTCTCGCTTACCTCGTTTACGCTGGAGCGGAGTGTGATGTCTTCATCATGGCCTTCATCGGCAAAATTGTCATAAGGGTACATACTTGCCAGCTTCCTTACGGCAGCATCTGTTTGCACTCGAACGAAGTTTTCATAATTATCGACGTCAAAAGCTGCTTTATAAGTATCGGTAACCCGCCAAACCAGTATCGTGCTGATCATAATAGGATTTCCCAATTTATCATTCACTTTTAAACGCTCGCTGT
>JASJDL010000086.1 GCA_030065775.1 Flavobacteriaceae bacterium
CTCATTTCTTTCGCTTCTTTCAAGAACATATTCTACATATTTAGGTGGTAGAAGCGTTTCTGGATCACGTAGTATTTTTTGATTAATTCGAGATAATTCAAGTATTTCCTCTAAGATATGTTGATTGAAACTTTCTGTTTTTTCTTCTCCCTTAGGTTCTTCAGACTTTGCGCTTTTCTTTAAATCTTTTAGTTCTTTTTCTAAATTCGGATACCAAACTTCGAATGCTTTTTCAAATCTTTCATCTGTTAATTTATCTTCTCCGCAAGCTTTATTAATTGTTTTTAGTAATTTTTTTATATCCTCCTTTTCATAAATAGTAGATTGAAATTGTAGAATAGGACCATCTATTTCTGCACGTTTAATATCAAATAGAAATGGACTAACATAAGATTTTTCTAATTTTTTTGATAAAGCTCCTGCCTCAAAAGTCAACCAAGGTGCTGTCAAATTATCTTTTGTCACGCATAATATTCCAAAGGCAGAATCCTCCAATTCTTTGGCTATGTCAGTGCTCCAACGAGTTCCTTTATCAATATCTTCTGATGATACATAAGGAACTACGGATTGAATAACAGAAGGAATCCAATCTCTTAATATCGTTGCTACTTTATGACTGGTCTGTCCTGACCAACTTAAAAATACTTTCATTTATTATGTTTGCTTATATTACTGACAACTATGATATAAGTACATCGCACTTCTATTCTATATAGTTTTATTTCTCTATAGTTCAAAGAAAGCACCCTCCTCAAGCATTTAATTCCTATAACGAATTTATTCCCATTGAACGGCTAATAGAGAAGGATGCCAAGGGTATAGCCTAAGGGGCTGATATGATAGATTGAAACCAAAAGCATCCCTCCCTTAGCATTTAATTCCCGATAAAATATTTTACAGGGGTTGACATGAGAAGGATGCAACACTCTAAATAAGTATGGGTTCAATATAGTAAATATGTTGCATTTTTTAGGCTTGTTCCTCAAAGCTAAGCAATTACAGCCAGGTTTCAAAATCGGTATACGTCAAAAATAATTAAAAATCAAGGGTGTTTTTCCCCTTTTTACAGGGGAATTTTCCTGTTTTTATAGATAAGGAAAAAAAACGGCCCGAAGGCCGTTCGTCTTAAAATCAAGGGGAAAAATTCTAAGCAAGAGCCTTTTTTATTGGCTTTTCCCGGTTGAAGCACATGAGGTCACCAAGTATCCACAAAATCAGCAAAGTAGGGATGCACTTTGTCCGCCAATAAGACGTGAAATTCAGCAGTGGAATACTTTTCTTTTGTCGATTCATCATACTGAATGATAAAATCATTTAAAGGTTTTAGGATATCCGCACCAAGCGAATCAATAATGTGCTGAGCAGCCTGCGTGAATCGCATTTGATACTGCCCATAATTGGTGGGCTCTATATCGAAATAATGGGTATCAAAATCTTCGAGGCTGGTGTACTGTAAATCGGGTGGTGGATTGGAACAACTGAAATCCACTAAGGTCAGAATATACTTGAGTTCTTCCGGCCGTTTTTCCTTGTAAAATGCATACAAACCCATATTGGCATGTACTTCTTCGAGCCATCTGCTGATAGAATACCCCTCACCATTTTTGGGGTCCTGAAAATTATGTGTCAATTCATGAATAGCGAGTTTATCAAAAAATAAGCGCATGTCGAGTTCGCCTGCGTTATTGCCATAGACCTCATAAATCTTTTCTGTATGCTCTTTAGGGAAGGAAGCCAGTAAATCGGCATAGTCATCGGCGAGGGCATTGGTACCGGCACCTGTGATCAGGTTTCCCTTGTAATATTCCGGCATTCCGGGCGCCGGTGAATACGCATTGTCAGCCCAGTCGTTTTGTGAAAGCACTAGTACGTAAAAGTCCTTTTTATCGCCCATAATCTGGGATAAATAGGTATAGGCCTCCGCAACAAGTGCAGCTCGTTTTTTGGTTTCGGGTAAATGGCCCTCACTGTAAAGAACTTGAAAAGGATGCTCGCTTTCAAGGGTCACTAAACCCACATGCTTCGAGGTATCTACCGGGACTTGCTCTGATTTACCGGCACAGGAAATACCTAGTAAACCTACGAAGCCAATAATGATTGCTTTCATGAATTTATTTTTACCTGTGCGCTACTACATTGCCATTGTTTCCCCAGGGCTTCCAAAAACGAGGGAGGCAGCTTTTGAACATTTTCCATTTATTCCATAAAGTTCTGATTTTTTGCGGATATACAAAAGAGGGTATTTCCCTTTTTTGACCGGGGATTTTTCCTGTTTTTAAAGGGGAAAGCTTTTAGTACTGCAAACCAATCTCCTCTTTTACGCGATCGATGATCTTGATTAAATCTAAGCTCAGCTTTTTTGGCAGCTTATCACTTTCCAATTGCTTTGTACGCAAACAGCGGTTTACTTCTTCGATCTCATGTACATAACCATGGCCGGTAAACGGTAATTCGAATACCTGTTCAGGGATTCCTTCCTTTAACAAGGATAGTTTTTCTGACTGATGAAACCTACTATGCAGTTTAATGATGCCTTTGCTGCCATAAATCGTTGCTTCCGTAGGGGTATGTGCCTCCAGCGTCGATTGCAGCACTGCCTTGGCGTTATTTTCATAATCAAATAGTATAGCACAGTAACTGTCTACCCCGGTTGCCGTAAGCCGCGCCAGTGCCTTTACAGTGTCGGGAAGCCCTAAAACAAGTAGGCTCAAATAAATAGGATAGAGGCCGATATCTAATAAGGATCCACCACCAAGTTTTTTGTTAAACAGCCTGCTTTGTGCATCGAAAGGTGCATAAAACCCAAAGTCGGCCTCCATAAAAAGTACATCGCCGATGGCTTTTTCCTTTAAAAGTTCAATAAGTTTGACGGTTGATGGTAGGAAACGGGTCCAAATACCTTCCATTAAAAATAGCTTCCGGGAAGTTGCTTCTTGGATCATGCGCTCAACCTGATCAGTATTTATGCCCATCGGTTTTTCACACAATACTGATTTGCCGTGCTTCAGGCATAGCATGGTGTTTTCAAAATGAAAGGTATGCGGTGTGGCTATATACACCACATCTATTTCGGGATTTTTACATAGTTCTTCGTAGGAATCATAGTAGAAAGCTGCGTTGTAGTTTTCGCTAAAAGCCTTTGCCTTATCGATAGCTCGTGAGGCTACTGCCAGCAGTTCGGCATCCTCTGAAAGTTGTAAATCGTGTGCAAACTTATTCGCAATTTTTCCCAGGCCCAGAATGCCCCATTTAATTTTCATATTCATTCGATGATTTAGCTAAATAGATACGTCCACGGAATAACAAAAGGCAAGAGCACCACCCAGATTACAAAAAAGACAGCCATTCCTTTTGGGTACGGATTCTTGCTTACGATCGCAGGTAGCACCGCGAAGAGCAACCATGAACCCTTGTAAATGACCTGCAAAAGTAACACCAGACTCATTTGCCTGGGATACCAAAGCCCCAGAACAGATAGCAGGGCAATGGCAGTCCATAAGGCACCCAGCAGCCTATACGATTCTGAATAGGTAAAGGTATTTTGAAACACAGCGCTTTCTGCCAGCTTAGGGAAGAAAAGGTTGGTCACGCCAACCCATCCCGCTACCAGAATATTGGCAATAAATATAATTTTAAGGGCCCCAATGCTATCCATAGGAATTGTGAAAATACGAAATCCGTTAGGATGTTTTTCTCGTAAGCAAAAACTTAACAAAAAATTCATACTTTTGCTACCATGATTGATTAAGTACCTCTTCTGAATCTACAATGGGCCCCGCCTGATACGTGCGGACTGTTGTTCTTGAAAGAAATAGTTGCAACTGTTTCTGATTTCTAATAACTAAACTTAACAATCATGTCATCTTCAATTACAATCTCAAAAATCTTTAAATATTTCTGGCTGGCGGTCAAAGGCAAGCAGGAAGATTTCACATCAGGCAGTATACGCAAGGCGGTTTTTATGCTTTCCATACCCATGATCCTGGAAATGCTCATGGAATCGATCTTTGCCCTGGTGGATATCATCTTTGTATCACATGTGAGCACCAATGCCGTTGCTACGATAGGCCTCACGGAATCGGTATTGACATTGGTCTATGCGGTTGCCATAGGCCTAAGTATGGCGGCCACGGCCGTTGTCGCTCGCAGAGTTGGCGAGAAAGATATAAAAGGTGCGAATCAGGCGGCGGTACAAGTAATTTTTCTTGGAGTAGCGGTCTCACTGGTGGTTAGTGCCATCGGTATTTTCTATGCGAAAGATATCCTTCGGTTGATGGGTGGTGAACCCGATCTGATCGCCGAGGGTTATGGCTATACCCAGATTCTATTGGGAGGAAACATGACTATTATGCTGTTGTTTCTGATTAATGCCATCTTTCGGGGTGCCGGTGACGCGTCCATCGCGATGTGGACACTTGTTGTCTCAAACGGACTCAATATCATTTTAGATCCCATTTTTATTTTCGGTTTGGGGCCGGTTCCTGAATTCGGAGTAAAAGGTGCAGCCATTGCAACGACGATTGGACGTGGTTCTGCAGTACTGTTTCAACTGGGTATTTTGTTCTATGGCTGGGGTAAGATCAAAATTGCCTTTAAAGACCTGGTCCTACGAGCGGCTGTCATGCTGAATTTGATTAAAGTGTCCCTTGGCGGCATCGGTCAATTCATCATCGGTACCTCCAGCTGGGTATTTTTAATGCGCATTATGAGTGAGTTCGGTAGTGAAGTATTGGCGGGATATACGATCGCGATACGCGTCATGATGTTCACCTTTATGCCCTCCTGGGGAATGAGCAACGCCGCAGCTACATTAGTAGGACAAAACCTGGGTGCCGGTAAACCTGATCGTGCAGAAAAATCTGTATGGGTCACGGGTAAATACAACGCGATCTTCATGGTGGCTGTTTCGGTTATTTATTTTGTCTTTGCGCACATGATCCTGGATTGGTTTAGTGACGAACCGGGTGTCATAAAAGCCGGTACCCTATGTCTTCAGGTTATTGCCGCGGGCTATGTGTTCTATGCTTATGGCATGGTGGTCATACAGGCATTTAACGGTTCGGGAGATACCAGAACGCCGACATGGATCAATTTCATAGCATTCTGGTTATTTCAAATACCATTTGCCTATTTGGTCGCCATCACATTTAAGGCCGGGCCCCTCGGTGTATTTTTAGCCATTGTATTGGCGGAAACGCTGCTGGCAGTTATCGGAATGATCTGGTTTAAAAAAGGAAAATGGAAGAGCGTCAAGGTATAATTTATCAAATGTCATTGCGGGGCTTTCTAAAAAGCCGCGGAGATCTGTTATTTAGTAGCTCTTAATTGAGAGATTACTTCGGTTTCAATAAGAAACCTCGTAAAGACGTGTACAATTAAGTTGTCCAAACCAAAATGTCATTGAGAGGCTTTCTAAAAAGCCGCGGCAATCTGTTATTTAGTAGCTCTGAATTGAGAGATTGCTTCACCACAAGGTTCGCAATGACGGTACCAAAAAATTTAACGTTACTATCTATTTCGTTGAATTTGATCATAAAAAATGAGGATACCAATCTATTTACTAATTTAGAGCAAGCAAATAAAAAGTCATGGTAAGAAAGAAAGGTCTCAATACACTATGCACACATGTTGGCACTGTAAAAGATGAGCAATTTGGCGGCGCGGTATCGCCTATTTATATGGCGAGTTCCTACCCGTACATGAATGTCGATAAAAAACGGTATCCCCGCTATTTCAATACACCTAATCAGGAAGCAGTGGCCGCTAAGATAGTAGCGCTGGAGCATGCTGAAGCCGGTTTGGTATTCGCTTCAGGAATGGCGGCTATTAGCACAACGTTACTCACATTTTTAAAGAAAGGTGATCATATTGTTTTACAAAATGAGATTTATGGAGGTACCTTTAACCTTATTGTGGAGGAATTTGATAAAATGGGTATCGAATATTCCTTTACTCATGGCGTGGAAGTGTCCGATTTTGAAGCTGCAATAAAGGAGCATACCAAAGCCATTTATTTTGAGACGCCTTCAAATCCGCTTTTGACAATTACCGATGTTGCGGGTGTAGCTGACCTGGCAAAAAAATACGACTTACTTTCTTTTATCGATAATACATTTGCTTCACCCGTAAATTTAAATCCGATCGATTTTGGTGTGGATATCGTGCTACATTCGGCGACTAAATATTTGGGAGGCCACAGTGATATTTCGGCGGGGGCCGTTGTATCGACGGCCGAAAACATTGATAAGATCTGGAACAAGTCAAAAAATTTAGGTGGTAATTTGAGCGACTTTATGTGCTATTTATTGGAGCGCAGTATCAAAACCCTAGGGATACGTATGGCACAGCACAATAAGAATGCACTACACTTGGCCGAATTTCTGGAAGCCAATGACAAGATTGCGAAGGTGAACTATCCCGGGCTGCCAAATCATAAAAATCATGTCATTGCCAGGGCACAAATGCATGGTTTTGGGGGTATGTTGTCGTTTGAGTTAGATGAAAACATCGATGCCATAGCCTTTAAAACTAACCTTGAATTGATAAAACCATCAATGAGCCTGGCTGGGGTAGAGTCGACCATCATATTTCCGTCCATGGCATCACATGCTCTACTTACACCTGAACAGCGCGCGGAGATAGGTATCAGTGACCAGCTCATTCGTTTTTCGGTAGGTATAGAAGATGCAGAAGACTTGATTCAGGACATCGAGCAGGCCCTTAAAAAAGCTATCAAAGAAGTAAGTATGTCGTAATTATTGACCAATATCTCCAGCCGAAAATTCGAGTAGGTTCTCGCTGTCAGCGGTGAAGCTAATTTGAATAGGGCGACAGCAGACCTCACAATCCTCTATATAGGCATCCGTTCGAACGGAGATATCCAATAGCATGGAAATGGTCTCCCAACAATAAGGGCATTGAAAAAAGTGTTCAAGCATGTTAAAACTCAGAATTTAATAGTTGACCACTGAGTTGTAGTACTAGTAATTCAGCCAATTTTGCCTGGTATTTTGCCAAATTTCGATCATTAAGGGCATTGATGAGGTTTATTTGAGCTTGCCTGAATTCGATGGAAGTGATCTGCCCTAAGCGAAATCTCTCTTCGGTACGCTCAAAGTTATTGGTATTTGTGATCACATTTCGAATCTGCGTTTGAAAAACAAAGAGCTTATTTTGATAATCTTCCCACGCATTATTGAAGTCAGTCGTCACTTCTAATTCTGTTTGCGCCTTTAGCAACTCTTGCGTTTCAAAATTGATCTTCGCATTTTGAACCTGGGTTCTGGTTCTGCCACCATTGAAGAGGTTCCATGACAGGCTGACGGTGCCTGATAATCCGGTATTGATTGACGAAGCTAGAAACGATGCTGCGTTATTATTATTTTTATTCCATCCATAGGTGCCGGAAAGTCCTATAGTCGGTAAATACCCGGCTTTATTAGCTTTTAACTGAAAATCGCTTATCGCTATATTTTTTTCCAATTGTTGCAGTACGACATTATCTGTTTTAACGAGTTCATAAAGCTCTTCTTTCGATGGTGTTACCTGAAAACTAACGAGTGTATCTACCTCGAAATTTGGGGGTTCGTCTTTGCCGAGTACAACATTTAAGTCGCGTTTGGCATTTGCCAGTTGTTGCTTGATAGTCAGTAAGTTAATACTATCATTGTTCACGTCTACCTCGGCATTCAATACTGCCAATCGCGTATTTTGACCATAATCAAATTGATAGGAAGCCCTTTGAAAACGTTCTTTTGAAATAGTCAGGCTTTGTTGTTGTAAAGCGACACTCTGCGTTAATTGAGCTACATTAAAATAAACAGTAAAGAGTTGTAATAAGGTATTTTCGATGGTTTCACGTGCTTGTAATTCTGAAAGGTTATATTGCTCTTTTAAGCTTTTATAATTATAAAGACGCCCGAGTCCATCAAAAAGTGTATAACTTAAATTTATCGAAGCATTTGTTCTATCGCTTTCAGCACCAGATAATTCTGTAGTTTCGCCATTTGCAAAATTAGCCTCGGTATCATCTATATTATAAGTGAAACCTGCATTGCCGGTAACTGTTGGAAGATAGCCCGAATTCAAAATACCTTTATTGTTCTTGGCAATTTCCTTGTTGTTCTCGGCGATTTTAATTCCATAATTATTTACTAAAGCTTGTTCGACAGCTTCCTTTTTCGTTAATAGGGTTTGTTGTGTATATCCCGTAAAGGGTAGTGTAAAGAATAGTAGATAATTAATGTACTTCTTCATGTTCTGTGTGTAATTCTATTATGGCGCGTTCTACTTCTTCTTTAGAGACTTTATTGCCTGTTCGAAGCCATTTTACGCCTACTTTTAATGAATTTGATACGGATAGTAACAAGGGCAGCATGACAAGGGTTAATACGGTAGCAATGGCGATACCATAAGAAATGGAGACGGCCATGGGTTTCAAGAATTGCGCTTGCCTGCTTTTTTCCAATAGCAATGGGGCTAATCCGGCAATTGTCGTAATGGAGGTCAGAAAAATTGCCCTGAACCGCGATTTCCCAGCCTGGACCAAGGCCTCATCATACTTCATACCTTCTTTTAAATAACCATTGAATTTTCCAATGAGCACCAGACCGTCATTAACCATAATCCCGATTAAGGCAATGATACCCAGCCATGATAGAATATTGATCGCGAAGCCATGAAAATAATGGCCCCAGACTACACCTATCAAACTAAATGGGATCATTAGAATGAGCATTATGGGTTGGCTGTACGATCGAAACGTAAATGCTATGGTCATATAAATCAGCAATAAAACGATAGGTCCAACAATATTTAACGAGTCCGTTGTTTTCTTAGCTTGCCTATTTTGGCCCTCGTAGAGCGCTGTGACCGTAGGATATCTTGAACTAATTTCAGGCATGATCCTGGTTTGAATGTCTTCCAGAGCTTCTGAGGCACCTTCTCCCGGCTTTTTTGTATCAGCGGTTACCTGAATTTCGCGTTTACCACTTAAATGATTGATAGCAATTTCGCCCCGTTCGATTTCATAATTTGCAATTTCAACAAATGGAACGCGACTACCAGAAGGGGTAACAATGCGCATATCGTCAAGATTATAGATCTTCGAACGGTCTTGCTTTGAATACCGTACCCAGACTTTTATTTCATCTTGCCCGCGCTGAAATCGCTGTGCTTGAAATCCGAAAAAACCACTGCGGACCTGGTTCATCACAGCCTGTAGGTTCAACCCTAACAAATAGGCATTATCTTTCAATGCAACTTTGAGTTCTTTGATTCCGGAAGGGTCATTATCTGAAATATCCTTTAAATCAGCATTCTTTCCTAAAGCTTCTTTTAGTTCTTCTTTAGCTGCTTTCAATTCGGTAATATTATTACTGAGTAATGAAACGGCTACCGGACTACCACCAAAATTGCCCCCTGAACCGAAAGTAAGGCTTTCAACACCTGAAACACGGCCTACTTTTTCGCGAATACTATTGGTAATTTCCGGTGATGAAAAATCACGCGACTCACCCGGTAACAGATTGATAGTCAAGCTGGCATTTGCCGTTCCCGGTCCAATACGTTTGATGATATTTTCCATTACCTGTAAATTGCCAGATTGTTTCTGCGTATAATCATCATTCACTTGCCAGGCAGCAGTTTCAATACTACTAATAATAGAATCGGTAATTTTTTCATTGGTACCCTGTGGCATTTGTAAATTAACGGAAACCCTGTCACTGGCAATGGATGGAAAAAAGGATGTTCTCACAATTCCACCACCAATGGATCCTATACTGAATATGAATAAGGCAATAGGTATGGCAAAGCCCAACACTTTATTCTCTAAAAAAAAGTTGAGAAATGGCAGGTAAATGCGATCTCTCACATAGACTAAAAATGAATCTGCGTAGTGATTCAATTTCATAAAAAAGCTTTCAAAACTATTTTTTTTCGTTTTTTCTCTTGTTAAGGCCTTCGAATGTGCGATATGCGCAGGTAGGATAATCAAAGCTTCAATCAATGATATGGCCAATGTCAATGATACAACGGTTGAGACTTCAGCAAAGAAATAACCAATTCTTCCTTCGAGAAAAAAGAAGGTAGAAAAGGCAATTAAAGTCGTCAAAATAGCAGAAACGATAGGTGGCATCACTTCCATGGTTCCATCAATCGCGGCCTTAATCGGTGTTTTGCCTTTATCGTAATAATGGTGATATATATTTTCGCCAATAACAATGGCATCATCAACCAATATACCTATGACGATGATCATCCCGAAAAGAGAAAGTACATTAATAGTCACTCCAAATTGCCCTGCAAACATGAACATTCCCAAAAAGGATATTGGTAGACCAAAAGCTACCCAAAAAGCTAATCTAGCGTTTAAAAATAGCGCAAGTAAGCTCAATACCAGTATAGCACCCAACAGCGCATTTTCTGAGAGTAATTTTGTACGTTGGTTTAAGGTGATGGAGGAATCACTGGTAACATTCAGCCGAATGTTTTCATGCTGTTGGTTAAATTTATCAATATACTCTTTTACCTTATCAGCCGATGAAATAAGGTCTTCATTATTAGTATTACTTACTGTAATGTCTATGGATGCATCACTGTTATAATACAAACGGTCTGGAATCTCTGACCAGGTATCATTAACATTAGCTACATCTTTTAAACGGATAATATTACCAGAAGACTCTGTGCGAACAATTAAGTTCAAGAGCTCATTGCCATAGTAAGCGCGATTACTTGCACGTATTAGGTAGTCTTCGGCATCGGTCTTGATATTGCCTCCGGTAATTAAAATATTACTGTTTCGAACAGCATTTGCGACTTCTGTAAACGACATATTAAAGGCTCTTAAGTCGTTTTCACGTACCGCGATCTCAATCTCCTCGTCAGGAAATCCTGAAATGGCCACTTGCGAAATACCATCAATACCACGTAGTTCATTCTCAATATCGCGAGCATATTGCTTCAAGGTCTTCAGCGAGACCCCAGTACCACTTAAGGCAAAACTTATCGTTGATCGGATACTTTCTATCTTAGATATAACTGGTGGCTCCATACCGCTGGGAAATGATGGAACCCGATCGACAGCATTTTTTACATCTGAAAGCACTACATCAATATTTTTACCTTGAACAATTTCGACAAGGATGTTGGCGGAATTTTCCCTTGAAACAGAAGTCACGCGATCGATACCTATAGTACCCTTTAAATTATCTTCAATTTTTAAAACGATGCCTTCTTCCATTTCTTGAGGTGAAGCACCCGGATATACCACATTAATACTAATGAGCTCAGAAGGCACTAATGGGAAGAATGATGACTTTAACGAGAAGGCCCCAATAATACCAAATATGACAAAGGCAATAATAATGACGTTTACCGCCACATGATATTTTATGAAATAGGAAATTATGCCTCTCATACTTCTTCTTATTGGAGGGTATTAATTTTTACCGGCATCCCATCATAAGAACCCGGAACAGCTTGTGCAAGAACTTTAGTTGTATCTGGTAAACCTTTGATGATCACATGTTCAGGGCCAAAGTATACGGGTCGTACTTTTACCAGGTTTAATAATGAATCTTTCACAATAAATACACTATTGTTATTGACCAATAACTTTCTTGGCATCTGATAGGCATTTTGTTCTGATTTAGCGATGAGGTCAGCCTCAAGGTACATACCCTCTTTTAAATCTTTATGTGCCACTTGTATAAACGCTTTTATTGTTTGTGACGTCTGGTCAACTTTTGCATTGACCCTGATTACTTTTCCTGAATACTCATGTATTCGTTCAAGGTCATGAAGTTTTACTGAAGTGCCTGTCTTCAGGAGATCGCTATATGTCGCACTTACCGCTACCTCCATCTCATAAATACTGGGATCAATAAACTCACCTAATTTTTGGCCCACGCGCACCAGGCTTCCTGGTGTTACACTGGCTTCAGTCAACACACCATTATAGGGCGCCCTTATTCGGTACTTGGCCAATTTTACCTCTAAATTCTTAACATTATAATAAGCCGTTGTAATGCCTCGACCGCTAATAAAATAACGTTCTTTATCAGAAGTAAACTCAGGTAATTTAGGTGTGGATCTCGCAAGATCAAATTCCTTTAGGTACGACTGCCATTTCTCAAATTCACCGGGATAATCCAATCGAATATCAGGTAGTACCGAAGTAATTAAATTGTATAAACTGCTCTTCTGGGCTTGTAAGCTCGCATAGAATTCATCACTGTTTATTTGTAATAAACTTTCACCACGCCTGTAGGAATTACCAGCTTTAAATTCTTTAGGAGAAGGTTGTAATATCCCCTGAACTTCAGCATATAATTCAATTTTATTCTTCGCAGTTAACGTACCGCTTGCTGTTATGATAATAGGGATTTCTTTATTGAATACAGTATCAATAGATACCGTTTTTACAATCTTTTGAAATGTTGGTTTAGGTTTATTTTTATTCTTGATAAGGTACCGTGCAAGTAAAATTGCACCGGCAACAAGTAAAAGGCCCAGTAAGGCTAAGATTCCTTTTCGCATTTGAATTAATTGAGTATTTTCTGCTTCTGTTATGTAAAAATAGCCTATTTTACAAAGGTATTCTTACAGAATTACGCAAAAGTTTTGCTAAAGTTTTACTTTAGTGGCTCGAAAATTAACATGAATTCATGAAACTAGACATACTTGCCGTTGGTTCACATCCTGACGATGTAGAATTAGGTTGTGCGGCTACCTTAGCCAAAGAAATTTCACTAGGTAAGAAAGTGGGTATTTTAGACCTTACTCGGGGCGAACTAGGGACGAGGGGCTCAGCAGCTATAAGAGACCATGAGGCTGCGAAGGCAGCTGCTATTTTGGGGGTTATAGTGCGTGAAAACCTCGCTTTCGCGGATGGATTTTTCGTTAATGATAAAGTGCATCAACTGGAAGTCATCAAAATTATACGTAAGTACCGACCGGATATTATTTTGTGCAATGCTGTTGAAGATCGCCATATAGACCATGCCAAAGGAAGTA
>JASJDL010000087.1 GCA_030065775.1 Flavobacteriaceae bacterium
CATTATTTTCGTCATCCTTTATGAGGTCATGACCATTTAATGCATATCCCAAGGTTACATTAGGCCCCTCATATATTAATTCGCCCTCCGTATCTGGTTCGTTAATTTTTTTACCATTTTCATCGACAATATATAACTTACCCCCAGGGATCGCTTTACCTATACTTCCTATCTTATCCGTCGCCTTGCTTGCCGGTAAAAAAGCCATTCTGGCGGTACCTTCAGTTTGCCCGTAAGTTGCAATAAATTTCTTGCCTGTTTTGTTCGAAAATTCAGCGAGTTGCTGAAATAATTTTTTTGACAATTTACCTCCACCTTGAGTGATTAGTTTCAAATGTGGTAAATCCATTCTAAAGAATCTTAGTCTATTTAGAATTTCAAAACTGAATGGTACTCCGGTAAAGCTCGTAGCTTTATTATCTTTAAGAAAGTCCCAAAAATTTTTATCTGTAAGATTAGCGCCTGACAATAATACCGTGGCGCCGGCATAAAGATGACTTGTGACTACCGATAAACCCATTGTGTACTGCATCGGTAAAATTGCAATAGCTCGGTCTTCTTGACTAATATTGAAAAATGTAGCCACATTCTTCGCACTCTCATTAACATTTTTATAAGTATGCCGAACAAACTTAGGGCTGCCTGTTGATCCTGAAGTAGAAAGAAGTAACGAAAGCTTGTCGTTCATTGGATACCCTTTTAAATCTGTTCTCAAAAGGGTGAAATCAAATTTTTCAAATACTTTTTCAAAGCTTAGTTTGTCGCTGTATTCAGAGGGTAACCAAATATATTCTGGTTTATAAGTGTTCGTTAAGACCTCAATATAATCGGCATCTGTATCTGCACTTATGATTAAAGGTACGACAGCATTACTCAAGCAGGCCACATATCCTGCTAAAGAACCCATTTTATTTTCAGATAAAATAAAAATTAAAGTTCTTTTATTTATGTAGCTATAAAATTCTGATGAAACTCGTAACAAATCACCATACGTAATTTTACTGCCTGTATCGTCTATGACAGCAATTGATGACTTATTTTTAAGATCTAAATCAAGAAACATAAAGAATACCTAAGTTTTTAAAAATTTGTGCATCCGTCAACTCCAATTATTTGACCTGAAACATATTCAGATAAATTTGAGCCCAGAAATATACAGGTATTGGCAATTTCCTTTGGTTTGGCCAATCTTCCCATTCCAATATCTTCGATTCGAGAACTAAACTTCTCTTCAAAAACTTTTTTAAATCTATCGGTCTCGACCATTCCCGGAGCTATGGCATTTACACGTATATTGCTGGAGGCTAATTCTTTAGCAGCAGATTTTGTTAATGCATTAACTGCTCCTTTTGTAGCAGAATATGAGAGTTGTCCTTTAACTCCCTGTACACCAACAATACTTGATATATTGATAATAGATCCTGACTTTTGTCTGGACATCAGTCTTGAAGCAATCTGCATTAAATGAATCATTCCAACAACATTTACCTCGAACATCTCCCTTAACTTTTCCAGGCTAGTCATTGCAAGTAACTCATAGGATACAATTCCAGCATTATTTACCAGTATATCCAGTTGGCCCTGTTCTTTCTTGATGTCTAAAACTTTCTTTTTAGCCGTACTATGATCTGTTACATCAAAATAGGATGGTATCACCTTGGTCTTAAAGTCTCTTGATATCGCTTTAGCCCAAGAATCGATAGAATTATCTTCTCTGGCATTCGCATAGACAATAGCACCTTCTTCGGCAAAGCGTTCGGCTATTGCTTTTCCAATTCCACTTCTAGTGCCTGTTATTAGGGCGACCTTACCTTTTAGAATCATATGATCATTAAAAATATGTTACAATTCAATATTGTATTTTTTTACTATTTTCTTTCCTTCTTCATACGATTGGAATTCGAGTATGTCTTGTGTGTCCAACATGATATCAAATTCATCTTCCAACTCTGAAACAAGGGTCAACTGAGTAATTGAGTCCCAATTGTCTACAGAGGTAATGCTGAAGTCACCATTCAAATCTGTTTCATTCACGTTGAAAACAGCTGTGAATATTTTATTATATTTCTTTATGTTCTCCATATTTATTAAAATTAATTAACCCTTAAAGTAGTTGTCTGTTCTTATAATTGGAAATATTTTATCTGAATTTAAATGAATATCTCCACACGCCCATGATAAACCAGCGCCAAAGCCACTCATGAACAACCTAAAAGTTTTGTTTTGCGCATTTACCAAGTGATCACATATTACTAAAGGTATTGAATTGCTACTATTATTTCCATATCTATCTAATGAAATCGGAATTTTTTCCATGGGAATTTTTACTTTTCTTGAAATCTGTTTAAGTATGTATTTATTTGCCTGGTGCAACGTAAAAAAATCGAAGTCTTCAGAAGTAACTTCAAATTCTTCCATGAAACTTTTCATTAATTTCGGCACATCGCTTATTGAAAAACCGAATACATCCATACCTTTCATTTGAGTATCATAATAAGATCGTTCAATACCATCTTCCCACATAACAGTTTTATTCGGTATTTTTTTAGCCCTGTAAGCACCTGCGGGTGTAACGATGCTTTTAAATCTCTTACCATCGGTCTTAAAGGCAAAACGTGTCGATTGAGGACAGGTCTTCTTCTCTACCAATGTCGCTGAGCCACTATCTCCGAAAAGCATAATCATACTTCTATCAACAGGTGAGAGCGTTCTCATTGAAGTATCTGCCGTTATGAGTAATGCCTTCTTTGATTTAGAATTGTCAAGCATCGAAAAAGCGGTTTGTAACCCATACACGAAACCAGAACATGCTAAATTTATATCGAAACAAATACAATCTTCACTAAGGCCAAGTCTTTTATGTAGCAAAAAAGCGGTTGAAGGTACCCGAAAATCTGGTTTTTGAGTGACAAATATTAGGATGCCGATGTCATCAGTTTTACAATTTGTCTTATTTAATAGGTTTAATGCTGCTTCATATCCTAAATCAGAAGCCGTTTGTTCAGGTTTTGCCCTAGATATACTCTCAACCCCGGTCATTGATTTAAAACCGGAAACTACCTCGTCACCAAAGGAATCGATAAAGGTATCTACAGCTACTTTTTGTGTAGGTAATGCAACGGAAATCCCTTCAACAGCAATATTTTTAAATGTACTTGATAACATTATTTATGTGTGATAAACCCTTCGTTAAAATAGTAATCAGTTTTGGTAATTTCAAAAATATCATTCGTAACTACAGATACGTCCATTATTCCTAAAGAAAAGCCTTCTCCGTAAGTACAGGCTAATATGCGAATTACCTCGTCTGTAACATCTCCATATGCGTCAGATAACAATAACGGAATTGTGCTTCCACAGGTATTGCCGTATTCATTAAAATTTATAAGTAGTTGGTCATACGATTTTTCGAATTTCCTTGTTAAATTTCCTAATGACTTTTCGTTGAACTGATGTAATGCCAAGGCATCGAAATCTGTTTCCTTTAGATTAAAATATTCAAGAAATTCGACTAAAGAATCTGAGATCTCTTTTTCTGCGAATCTTAAAAACTTCTCTTGATCAATCTTTAAATAATTATTATCAATTGATCTATTATTGGTAGCCGCGTTTGAATTATCATCATTGTAATTTCTAAATCCACCTTTGTTAATCATGTAATCATCGTAATGATCAGTAAACGATTTTGTACAAATTGAAACAGGCTGTTGATCATTTGATTTTTCATATAAAATTGCAGCAGCACCATCATTAAAAAAATTCAAAGAATTATCATGTTCAGAAACTTGCTTTGTGGACGTATCGCCGGTTATCAATAATCCATATTTCTTATTTATGCTTTCCAGGTGAGAAGCAACTATCTGGGTTCCTAAAACAAATCCTATGGAACCAACATTGACATCATACGCGATGCAATCCTGAGAAAGATCGAGACGTCCTTGTAATACAGCAGCCGTAGCCGGACCTCTGTAATCTGGGGTTTTCGAGGCAAAGATAAGTACACCAACTTCTTCTAAAGGAATTTGCTTTTCATCAAGAATTCGTTTAGATGCTATATAGCCAAAATCAGATGTAGTCTGTAAATCGCTAGCTCTATATAAATTACGTTTAGCTATGTTATCTTCATTGAAAGATGCATTATTGAGCGGTAAAGTGGTCGCCAAACCTGCTATTTTTGTGGAATTAAAAACTGAATAAGCCATTTACAACCAATTAAATTTTCTTTAACCGTTTCGCAGGAACACCAAATACGGTTGTACCTTTCCTTACTCTATTTAAAACGACACTTCCCATACCAACTATAGCCTCGGCTTCAACTTTCACATTTTGAACAATTCTCGCCCCTGCATTTACCGATACGAGGTCAGCAATTGTTACATGTCCGGCAAAAAAACTAAAAGAATTTATCTGACAATATTTTCCAATTTTCACATCGTGACCCATAATTACGGAGCTCTGCAAATAGGTATAATTGTCGATTGACACATCATTTGAAATAACGCAAAAAGCCTTAATACATACACCAATGCCGATATTGGCACTTGGTGAGATTATTGCCGATGGATGAATAAGATTTATAAATTCTCCGTTCTTGCCCTTTATTATTTCTACGGTTTTTTTCCGATCTCGAACATTGCCAATTGCACAAATAAACACATCCTCAGCCATGACATCATATTCTGCCACATTGCCTAATACCCCAGGATAGCCCAATTTTTGAATGTTCGAGGGACCATCACTTAAGAAACCTTTAATTTTGAAATTGGGGTCATTCCCATAACATACCAGAGCAAGATCATATACTTCTCTTGCTAAACCACCAGCCCCAATAATTACCAAATTTTTCTTCATAATCAACTAATTGAATAGCCTCCATCTATTGTTAACAGCGAACCCGTCATCCATGCTGACGCATTCGATAGCAGATAAACCACTAAATAAGAAATATCTTCTGGTTTCCCAAAACGACCAATAGGGTACTTGTTGAGGTGATTTTTTAAATCATCTTCAGAAATAGAGCTATCCTGAAGGATATTGGTTTTAACCATTCCGGGCAAAACAGCATTGACCCTTATTCCCTTTGGCGCCAGTTCGAGTGCCAGAGATTTGGTAAATGAATTAATTGCACCTTTGCTAGCGCTGTAAATTGCATTTCCCACGGTCATTTTTTTGGAAGCCACTGAAGAAATAAAGCAAATAGAGCCATTCTCTCGAATTTTTTTCAACTTTAGAAGTTGTTTAATCAATAAAATAGAGCCCTTTATATTTACATCAAAAGTAACATCAATTCCTTCTTCTTTAATAAATCTCACTGGCATTGTTTTAACAATGCCGGCATTTAGAACCAGTCCATCCAATATGGGAAGCTCTTTCGCCAGAGCATTGACTTCTTCAGTGATGCCAAGATCTGCCGTATGTAAATCATGCCCATTCGTATGCATTAAGTTCATCGTATTCTCCAAACCTTCACTATTTCTTGCCGTAATATGGACTTCTGCTCCATTTTTAGAACATATTACAGCAATGGACCTGCCTATACCTTTCGAAGCTCCCGTAATTAATATTTCCTTACCCTTTAAAGTAAATACGTCATTCATGAATTGAGTAACGGCTAAGCGGTTCTTATTTTAATCTCATTAAATAATTCCTCAACGGTCTCAATACCCCTAAACTCCTTATCGTCTATGATTATATCATATTCATCATCGAGCATCGCTATTAGGGCTATATTCGTTAATGAACTCCAAGAATCGTAATCTCTGAATCTATCTCCAAAGCCAATCTCATCGACTTCAAAAACATCTTTAAGTATTTCTATAAAATCATTCTCCATACAATCTATTTTTTTGTAATATTTTTCAAAAGTACTGTTAAAACTTTAGTATAATAAATAGTTTTATTCTTTTTTATAAAAAGCGTCCATTCCTTGCCAAATTAATTTACTGTCAAAGTTTTTCGCCCAAGAAATTCCGTTTTTTCCTAACGTTTCTCGAAGCTCTTTATTATTGTAAAACTCAAGCATTTTAGCCGTCAATTTTTCAACAGATTTGGATTCAACCAATATTCCGTTAAACCCATTGGAAACAGCATCCTTGCATCCTGTTACATCGGTACTTATTATTGGCTTACCCATTGCAGCGGCTTGGATCAGTACATTTCCAAAACCTTCCCACCATGCCGGCAAAACAAAAACGTCCATCAAAGAGAGGTACAATGGCACATCAAGTTGCCTTCCCGTCATAATTATCCCTTTATGGCTGTTCATTTTATCGATTAGGGTTTTATCTGCAATTTGTTCCATTTCTATTGGTCCAACGATTACTAGTTTGAGTTTATCATTGGCAGAATAAAGTCTATTGAAAGCTTCATAGAGCTCATTAATTCCTTTACGATCGACTAATCTTCCGACAAATCCAAAAACGAAATCATTATCATGCAAGCCCAACTCTCTTTTTTTCTTTTTTCGTTTTTCATTATCAATTAAACTCGGATCAAATCTTTCCAAATTAAGACCGTTGCTACTGCCCTTATGAATAACAGATGCTTTCTTATCTGAAAAAAGATTGTTTTGAATACCAAAAGATTTAACTGATGGGCTAATGCAAATTATCTTGTGGGAACAGCTGGCGGTGAATTTTTCGAAGAACTTAAGAATCGTACGTTTAAGTCCAGATTCATGTTCAAATCGATAGCCTCTACATGTATAGATTCTGGTTTTTATTCTCAATAATCTCGCGGCGAATAAACCAAGCAAACTTACCTTTGGTGTACCGAAATTCACAATATCTGGTTGAACCTGCTTAAGGTGTGTATAAATGCTTCTTAAAGATCTGATATCTTTTCCTAATGCGATCTCTCTTTCTATATCAATTGGAAGGTGAATACATCCTTCTTTTTCACAAAAATTTGCAACCCTTTCATGATTAGGGGCTAATAAATAGGTTTCATAATCCAATTCTTTAAAATATTGTAACTGACCTTCTATTAAAATGACACTTTCTGGGGCGGTAATACCAACGATTAATTTTTTCAATTGATTTTTGATTATTCTTTTTTTAATTATTAACGGTTTTTAGCAGACGTTGCACCATATTATTATCGAATTTTACACTTCAAACGATGCTTAACCATTCACTAGATCTGAAGCTTTAATTTTGAAGTAGTCCATGACCTTTTTTAATTGAGTATCGTTTCCACCACTTAAAACATTTGTGGTGACCAACTTTTCATTTTGAGTTTTTCCGACCGTAATATAGTCTTTATTGTACAACGAATTTGTCACAACTTGTTTTCCGTTTATAAAGCCCATAAATTTTAACCAAATATCATCGGCATGAAAGCACAAATCTCTTATCAATTCCTTGTCAAATGCGTCAGGACTTAGTGAATTTGGGGGATAAAGTGTCCCCGCACCACCCGTTTGCATTAATAAATTTGATGGTTTTAGATTGCTCGTAGAATTGTGCCTCCATTTTCTATAAGGCAATACCTCATCATTTCTAATAGTAATTTCATGGGCTCTATTTGTACAAATCAGATCCGGAAATTTTTTGTGTAATTCAATTACATTTTTTAAAACATCTTTGTGATAATATAAATCATCATCAAGAGTAATTACGCAATCTTTAGGGTACTCTTTTATAGTGTAATAATATTTTTTATGTGACCTTAAATCATCACAAAATTTTATTGTCAAGCCCCTTTGCTTTAATAGCGTTAAGCTTTCAGGTAAGTCTTCTTGTTTAAATTGCTCCTTAGCCAACCACAAAATTATTTCATCGGGCTTAACACTTTGTCTTAATATGGTTTCAATACTGATCCATATATCATTAATTCTTGCCGGAAAAGAAGTCAATGAAACTATATATTTAACCTCACGTTTCTGTTCTGTAACCCCCAAACCCTGATCAATCGATGTTCTTTTAAGGTATTGTGGTACAAACAGCTCAAAGAGAATCTTTAAAGTTCTTGACATCAATCTGTTTATTATCTTACCGGCAAACCCTAGCCAGTAGAAATTGGGCAGAAAGAAGTATATTTTATATAATAAATTCATTTCTTATTATTGAAACATAAATGATAAAAATTGGTTTCCAATTTTATCAACTTGTAATTGATTTTTGATTTCAATAGCATTTTTACCTATTCTTTTTCTTTCTGATTCATTCTCAATTAAGAATTTTAATGCCGAAGCCAATTGTTCGATATCGCCCTCTTCAACAACAATGCCATTAACGTTATTCTCCACAATTGTTTCCGTGGGTATGCTGTCGAAACAGATGCATGGAAGCCCTGCTGACATGGCTTCACAGAGCGCATTTGGAAAACCTTCAAGCCTTGAGGGCAATACAAATATTGATGCACCAGATAAGAGTCTATCTATGTTTTGAACTTTACCCAAGAACTCTACTCTATCAAATAGATCAAGATCTTTTGATAACTTTCTCAGCTGTTCTAATAGAGGCCCCGAACCTGCGAGCAGTAACTTCCAATTATGAACGCCATTTAATTTTGCAAATGCCTCAATTAATCTGTCATGCCCCTTTTCATACGATAACCGGCCAACACTTACAATGATATTTTTTTTAGGCTCGTCAACGACATCTATTTCCTTTATAGCATTCGGAATAATCTTAATATTCAATTTATTATCAAACTTTTTAATCTTAAAATCTGCTGCTCTCTTCGTTTGAGCGATAAAGCCTTTTGATCTCGGGTACAAGTATTTTTTACCAAATCGAATGATACTGTTGAAATGAAAATCAGGACTGGTTCTATCTGATATAAATACGGGGAACTTTGTATTTGTTAAAGCCAGTAAGACCAGCGGATTAAACGCATCGCCAAAGGACAGAACGGCGTCTGGCAATATCTTCTGAACCGTTTTTCTTATAAACACAACAATTTCATAATAAACTTTGACCTTTCCTAAAAAACCACTTTTTCTATTTAATTTAGGTTCGAAAAATTGAATTCTCTCGTCCAGCTCATAAAACCGCTCTCCTCCCTGTGCTGATATAAAAGAAACCAGATACCCCTGGTTACAAAAATAATTGGCAAGAACTGTTAAAGCCCGTTCTATACCTCCCATTTTCATTGAAGGTGAAACAATACATATTCTCTTCTTATTTGACATTAGTTTCTACTAATAATTTGCTAGTATATTAACTATCGATCATCTATTCTTCGGGTTGAACGTACAGCTTTGTCAATTCTGCTGTTGAAACAAATTCGACCTCTGGCCAATATTCTAAGATTTGTTTGATGAGATTCTCCAGTTTCTTGAGGTTGGTATCCCTATTTTCTTTATCTAATGACCCCATGTAATTCAAGCGGTGGGTTCCAATGATTGCCGGTTTGTTCCATTTAAAAGCAATGCCTATGCTCTCAAGACATTTATCCACCCAATCGATACGGTGGTCTAAAGAAGGCTCAAATAAACCATTCCTCATGAAATAAGTCTGCCCAGTTTCGCTCTTTTGACCACTATAATGAAACCTCCTTCTAAACTGGCTAGAATTTGGTTTGGGAATTTGCTGAAATCTTGAGCCTTGCATAAATCTGACTCCGTTCTTATAAAATACTTTTTCGATCTCATGATCCCAGACATAACAAGGCGCAATGGTTGTTTCACTTGGCTTTTTAAAAATTTCCTCAAAAATTCTTAAACCATCTTCAATACTATCTTTTATTTGCTCAAAAGCTTCCTTAGAATCATAATCATATGTGGCCATTAGATTCTCTCTTCTATTCGTTGCCACAGGATAATTTATAGAGAAAAAATCATGATTAAAGGCTTCAATAAAATCTTTATTATTCTTCCTAAGCAATTCCATCCATAAAACAAAATTCATATGTTCCCTGGCGTGGAATTGCGGATAAAGGCACTTGCTATTAATCCCTTTACAAATGAGGTCAAAAGTGCTAGAGGAGCCTTGATATCTTTTATAGGTTTCAGTAAAGTATTCGTAGTGATATTCACTAAAATCAGAATCTCTGATCTTACTATAATTTGGATTGGCCACCACGAAGTTGGTTGTAATTATGGGATGATTACCATTTTTGTCTCTATACCTCCCAAGAATATTTAGCAAGTTTAAGACGTCATCCTCTGATTCAATGGTATCATACATTGCAAAAGGGTCTGTATCAGAAAGCAACTTCTTACGCAAAAATAAATCCCTAATGTTCACATTCGGTGTTCTTATAGAACCCCAATCATCAGATTCGAAAACAAGTAGTTTTCTTTTTATTCTTTTGCCCGGTATATTAATAAAATTTTTTTTTAACCTTTCAAACATCATTACGTTTACTAGTTAGCATAATTTTACCCAATTGCTGACTGTTTATAAATTCTGCATCAGGCCAGAAGTGCAAAATTCTCTTTATCAGTTTATGGAGCTGTTGAAGGTTCTTATCACGATTTTCAGTTGAAATACCTCCTGAAAAATTTACACGATGCGAACTAATTACAGCAGGTTTGCCCCATCGAAATGCAATCTTTATGTCATTTAGACATTTATCAACCCAATCTACATTAGGGCTTCTGGCCGGTTCAAATGTGGCGTTTCTCCTCCAGTAAATCTGGTCGTATGAATTCTTATCACCCCAAAACCTATTGACAATTTTAAGAGTATTGTCAGGCTGTGGGACGAATTGTTGCCCCAGCTGATGAAATTGAACATCATTAGCGGCCAGTATCTTATCTAAATGATCTCCTCTTATAGAACCACTTGCCGCAAAAGATTTTGACCTGAAACCGAATATGTTCTCGAAAATTTGAAGTCCATCTAATGTTATGTTTTCGATCTCAGTCTTATGTTCATCATCAACGAACTCAAACGCGGCCATATAATTAAAGTCATTCCTAACGCTTTCCTTTCTTTGTATTCCTAATAGCACCTTTTTATCAAATGCCAAATTTTCGGAATCATTACCAGAGTTTAAGGCCCTTATCCATTTTCTAGCATTCAAATGTTCGCGGCCATGAAACTGGGGCCATAATAGATTTTTATCTATCCCTTCGTTCTTCCATAGATCAATGACTCTTGAGTGATTAGGGTACTTTTTGTAAGTCTCGGTAAATAGTTCATAGCTATATTCCTTCTTACCAGATGCTCTAATCTTATCAAAATCAGGGTTGGCCATTACTGAAACAGCCGTGATCACCGGGTGGTTACCCTTGGTATCTTTATATGATGATAGTAGATCAAAAAGCAACTCCAAATCATCATTACTTTCGAGACAATCGTATTTTGTAAATAAATTTTTATCAACTCCTACCCCTTTCTTCAATAAATACTTATATATATCTAAAGACGGCATTCTTATCGAACCCCAGTCGTCAGACTCAATGACAACGTATTTTCTCTTGGAACTCCAACCTCTAAAATTGACGTAATTCTTAGCAACTGCTCTTCTTAAATTCATTTAATTCTGACGTATAGACTTAATTTAGAACAAAACAAAACTATTTATAACTCCTATTTTATCAAGTTAATCAGCGACAAATCATTCTCCCCAAACAAAGAAATGAGTGGGTTTCCAGCTACAGCAGTTAAACTGATTGTTTCAAAAGCAATGCGCAAAGAAACAGCAATAAACAATAAAATAACAGGAGTTGAAAACAGAACGGCACTCCGAACAGCTTTCAAGTTAGTCTCTAATTGAATATAAAGGAAAACTGAAGCCACTAATAATAATTGAGCTATTGACACAAATCTACCTCCTGAAGGGATACTTGATAAAATATTCGCTAAACCAAAAAATAGTAGTGCGAAGCTGAATAATTGTAGTAATCCATAGTTTTGCTTCATTATTTTTCTACCACTATAAAAAATTATGATGGACAGGAGGAATAAAACCCAATTAAAAAATTTTCTATAGTATAAAGCGTACCAGTTATAAGTACTTCTTTGCTCTACTCTAATGATCTTATAATCTTCATTTAAATATGAATATGTTCTGTCATAAAAGAGATCGGGTAAATAGAATAAGTTATCTCTTATAAGGCTAATATCAATTTCGTTAAGAAAAAAAGTTACAACAAAAAAGTAAAAAAAGATAGTCAGTCTATTCCCTATAAAATAATAAGCCAATACTATTGCTAAGGGTACCACAAAAGAAAAATGTACGAAAACGGATAACGCACTTACCAGAATGTATTTTTTCTTATTTTCAAATAAAAAGGGGAGCATACCAAAGACAAAAATATGGGTAGCAGTCCAAAATCTAAACCCATTAATTTGCCAAAAACCAACCACAAAAACAAAACATGTAATAATAATTATATTGATGTCTTTTAAATGAGGTAAAGCCCTGCTTAATAAGTACCATATGTTACGTGAATAAAAGAAGCCAAAAACCAAACCGTAAAGGGCAAATAGTATATGATAATTATCAGTAACTTTAGAAACCAGATAACTCAACAGATCTTGGAGTATATCAACTTTGGACGATTCAGAATAAAGCGTGGAGATGAACTCACTAAGTGAATAATCGTTTAGCGTATAAATCAAGAAGTTTTCTCGATATACATTTGAATCCATTCCTTCGTCCAGTATCACAAAGGTAAAGCCATAGAAAATTACAAAGAGCCATACCATATTTTTGGCCCAACCTTTTTTGTACTCTTTGAATGACAACAGCGAAGCAAAAAAGGGCCATATCAAAAATAGCACATAGGCAAATAAACTTTCTTCTTTAACCTTAGTCGGCATCTTTAACTAAATTTAAAAAATCTTTGGTAATGTTTTCAATTTTATATTGCTCAGGATTTTCATGAATATATCTATTGGAATAATCTCCCTCCAAGAATTCGTCAACAATCTCAACACTAAAACCTGAAGAGTCTAACGATAAAATAGGCCTTTTGGTCAAATAATAGTCGATCAATTTACTTGGTAATTGATTCTTGGTTTCATTATTAAAATTAATAACGAAATCCATCCTACTTAATTCTTGAATAAGTTGTTTTCTAGGCACATACTTTCGTAATTCAATTTTCGTACCTGCTTTATCAACATAAGGCAAAATTAAATCAATCTTTTGGGTATATATAATGAACTTAAAATC
>JASJDL010000088.1 GCA_030065775.1 Flavobacteriaceae bacterium
TGAATAAATAATTTGTCAATGAGTTACCATGGATTTTCTTAATATCAATATTAATTTGGCTAAGCGCTCGACTGAAGTTTTTTCGAAACTCTAATTTGGCTATGGAAGCTTCTATTCTGAGTTCTGGATATTTTCTCTCAATATTATTTAATAGAAACTCTTGTGCTTTAATGTATCCAAAAGTCTTATTGATAAGTATTTCATTCTCGTTTTTTTTCTGCGAATAGCAAAACAGCGGAATTAATATTGTCAAAATGAATATTTTGCTCCTATAAATCAAAATATTAGTTTTTAGTGTCAGCGACTTTAGTTGAAGTAAATTAAAATAGTTTTTACACATTTATAGGGAGGTAAACCCTCAATTTTTTTGAGGTAAAACCGTAGAATGGAAAAAAGTACATGGCCTAAATTTAGCTTTGCTAAATTCGATGCGAATGCAATATAGATTCTCAATCATTGAAAGCGAAAAATCTACCATAGAAAGTTTACAGACTTATTTTAGCAAATCTGAAAAATATTTATGTGTTGGAGTATCTGGCTGTTATGATAAATCATTAGATATCATTTTAGAGCATGCTCCCGATGTGGTTTTTGTAAATGTTGATAACCTACCCACCAATAAACATCTTACCGCGTTCAATTTTGTGAATGAATTGTATAAATACTTACAAGAATTACCTCATTTTATAGCATTATCCACTTCAACTAAATATGCATACGCCTGCATTAAGAACAACTTTTTTGATTATATACTAAAACCTGTTAATAATTTTGAGTTACGTAAATCAATATCTAGGCTATCCATAAAGACCAAGGAAGCTTCAAATAAATTATGTCTAAAATCATATAAGGATTACAGATTTGTTGATCTGGACGAGATACTTTTTTTAAAAGCAGACAATACGGCAACAGATTTTTTTATGAATGATGGCTCTACGATAAGTGCTTATAAAACTTTGAAATTCTTTGAATCAATTTTGCCTGAAAATTTTATTAGAATACACAATAGTTATATCGTAAATCAAAATTATATTTCTAGGATTCATTTTGGGAAATCTAAATGTACTTTAAAGTATAATAGTCAGGATGTACCCTTTTCAAGATCATATAGAAATAATGTCATTATTTTGGAGAAAACCTTGTCGAAGAGCGCACTACTTTCATTAAACTAGGTTAAAATTCCGCCAAGTACTTTCATTTGATAGCCAGCTACTACTGTAAGCGATACATTCACTAAAACGTTGACTTTTTGTTAGTTAACTAGCTTTTGCTACCCTATTTTTGATATAGAATTTGAAGCTTCTCATTTATCTAATAGTACTGTCTTACTAGTACACAGTCTATTACATTTTTTAAGCGCTCCCTTTCTACAGGAGTGTAAAGACCGATAGTTAAAAAATTTCAATTACTAACATTTAAATAACTCAAAAATGAAAAATTTAAGAAACTTATTCGCTTTATTAATAGTAACAGTAGCCTTATATTCCTGTGATTCTAACGTAACAGTAGATGATCCAAAATCAGAAACTATAGAAGAGGTGTCTTCCAAAACTGGGAATGAAGGAAATGACGAGATAGATAGGGAAGATTAGCGCTAACGAACCATATAATAAGAAGAAAACCCTAAGCTTTAATGTCTGGGGTTTTGTTGTATTTAATAATTTTATATTTGAAACTTTATTACTTCTTGCTGGATTGAAAAATTGGTACTTATATATCGTTGTCGCACTAGTATTAGTGAGCTATAATCAAGCTGTTTTTGCTAATGTTGTAAGAAATAATAATTTCATCCGGCATAATGATAGTATATTGCATTGGATTAAGCTTTCAAAAAATAAAAATAGGAGCTTCCAAGATAGAAAAAGGTACTTAGATAAGGCCTATTTTAGTTCACTTAGTGAAAAAGGAGATTCTCTTCGGAATGCTTACTTCTTAAAAATATCCCTCTCTTATTATAAATTAAATGATTCTATATCATTTAGAAAAGTAAATAAATTATCTACTAACTTATCAATTAAAATAAACGATTCATCAAGTCTTGCAGCAAATTATTGGGATTTAGGTAGATTTTACTCTAACATTGGCTTCAAAGACAGTGCATATTATACGTATTCTAAAGCACAAAAATTATATGAAAGAATAAATGATTTTTACAATGCTGTGGTTTTATTGAATATGGCCATTATTCAATCTGATATTAAAGATTATACAGGTAGTGAGGTTACAACAATCAAGGCAATAGCACTATTTAAACCTCTAAAGAAGTATAGACATTTATATAGATGTTATAATAATTTGGGAGTTAGTTTTAATAATTTAGGTGAATATGAAAAAGCACTGTTATATCATAACAAAGCATTAGAGTTTCAGAGGAAAATAAAGGGCGAGAATTCATTCAAAGAAAATACATTGAATAACATAGGAGTAAGTTATGAGATGCAAAAGAAATATAAAGAGGCTATCAGGTATTATTTAGACGCGCTTGCAGAAGATAACCTTAAACAAAATAACATCAAATTGTACGCAAAAATACTTGACAATTTAGCTTATAGTAAGCTCAAGCTAGAAGATTTAATAAATACCGAGAAATTGTTTTACGAATCTTTGCAAATAAGAGACAGTATTGGAGATTATCTGGGTTTGGCAATTAATAAATTGCACCTGGCCGAATTTTATGCGTATAAAAAAGACACATTAAAAGCACTAAAATTTGCGAGCGAAACTAGATCGTTAGCTTCTGAGACAAAAAATTTTAGAGAGTTGTTAAGATCGTTATTGCTGCTTTCGAAACTAGATGCCGATAATAATTCAACGTATACAAACCGGTATATTAAATTGAATGATAGTTTACTGATGCAGGAAAGAGCAATACGTAATAAGTTTACACGTATTCAATTTGAAACCGATGAATTTATTGATAAAAATAGACGTCTGAATCAAGAGCGAAATCTAATCTTACTTACAGCAAGTTGTATTTTCTTATTGGGCGCCCTTTTTTATTTATCACTAAAACAACGAGCCAGACAAAAAGAGTTGGAGTTTGTACAGACACAACAAAAAGCTAATGAAGAGATTTATAATTTAATGCTTGCTCAACAAAATAAGTTAGAAGAAGGCAGAAAGAAAGAAAAAAAACGTATTTCTGAAGAGTTACATGATGGTGTTTTGGGAAAGCTATTTGGAACCCGCTTGATTCTTGGAACCTTAAACAATAAAAATGATGAGGGGTCAATTTCCGAACGCGAAAAGTACATTAATGATTTACAACAGATTGAAGACGAAGTTCGAAATGTATCTCATGTATTAAATAGTGAATCTGAGGTCTCTGATGTTAGTTATACTCACATAATAAATGACCATATCGAAGATCAAAGCAAGGTTACTAATTTTACTTATGAAGTTGTATATGATGATAATGTTGTTTGGGAAGATATCAATGGTGGTATAAAAATGAATTTATTTAGAATCATACAAGAGGCAGTTCAAAATATCAATAAATATTCAAAGGCGAAACATGTAAACCTTGAGTTCAAAATTCATAATGATCGACTCTCATTGTCAATAGAAGACGATGGAATAGGGTTTAATGCCGAAACCAAGAAAAATGGAATAGGTTTGAAAAATATGCAATCACGAATAGATAAATTAAATGGAGAATTGTTGATTAGTTCAAAAAAGGATGAAGGTACTCTAATCGTGGCTATGATTCCTTTATATGGTTAGACCGTCTTTTTATAACAGAACATATATTTTATAACGGCTAACATCAATCCAATAAATGATCTTAATTTGTAATTAAGATAGAATTTTGCATTAAATTTGTTCGACTCTTATTCCCTGAACTCTACTTTCTTATTGCAGACAATGAAAAGGAAATTAAATATCTTGATCGTCGATGACCATCCGGTTATTGTAGAAGCATACAAAAATATCTTGACGTCTTCAGATTTAGAGATGTATGACTTTAAGATTGATACTGCTAATGATTGTGATACTGCCTTGAAATATATTGAGAATTCGTTAAAGAACGCACCGTACGATATTTTGTTTTTTGATATAAAATTACCGCCTTCTGCAAACGGTAAAGTTGTTTCTGGGGAAGATCTTGCGGTATTGGCGAGGGAAAAACTTCCTGAATCGAAAATAGCCGTTTTAACAATGTTTAATGAGAGTCATAGAATTCACAATATTTTGAGGACAGTAAATCCTGATGGTTTATTAATTAAAAACGACCTCACCTCTAAAGAATTTTTGAAAGCATTTGATGTAATACTCAATAACCCTCCATACTATAGCTCAACCGTTGCTAAATATTTCAGGAGACAGGCATTGAATTTTCAAGAATCACCATTGGACGATATTAATAGAAAAATTATCTTTCACCTTTCTAAGGGCGTTAAAACGAAGAATTTGACAAATTATGTCAATTTATCTTTAAGCGCAATAGAAAAAAGAAAGATACAGATTAAAAATCTACTACATTTAGAGAATGCCAGAGATGAAGAACTTATTCGAGAAGCAAAAAATAGGGGTTTTATATAATAGATAAATGTAAAACTTGTTACGTTAATATCGTTCAAATATATAATTTTGCACTCTCAATTTGCATAAGGAATGCGCACAAAATCTTCAAGACAGAATAAAATCAATGTCGTCACCTTAGGATGCTCTAAGAATATTTATGATTCGGAAGTGCTTATGGGGCAATTGAAGGCTAACGGCAAAGAAGTTGTTCATGAAGATGAGCACGATGATGGTAATATTGTAGTTATAAACACCTGCGGATTTATAGGTAAAGCGAAAGAAGAATCCGTCAATACAATCTTACATTATGCTCACAAGAAGGAACGAGGAGAGGTAGATAAGGTTTTTGTTACCGGTTGCTTAAGTGAACGCTATAAGCCTGATCTTGAGAAAGAAATCCCTGACGTTGATCAATATTTTGGCACACACGATTTACCGAACTTGCTGAAGGTTCTTGAGGCTGATTATAAGCATGAATTATTAGGTGAACGCTTAACGACCACACCAAAACATTATGCCTATTTAAAAATTGCAGAAGGTTGTGACCGACCCTGTTCGTTTTGTGCGATTCCATTAATGCGTGGCAAACACCGATCAAAACCTATAGAAGAGTTAGTTGCTGAGGCGGCAAAACTTGCCGAAAAAGGTATTAAAGAGTTGATCTTGATTGCACAGGATTTGACCTATTACGGGCTCGATATTTACAAGAAACGTTCTTTAGCCGATTTGCTAAAGGAATTAGTGCAAATAGATGGCATTGAATGGATCCGACTGCATTATGCATTTCCAACCGGATTTCCCTTAGATGTATTGGAGGTCATGAAAAATGAACCTAAGATCTGTAATTATTTAGATATTCCATTACAGCATATCAATACAGAGATCTTAAAATCTATGCGTCGTGGAACGACTCACGAAAAAACAAATAAATTACTACAACAGTTTCGAGAGGCAGTGCCAAATATGGCAATTCGAACAACTTTGATAGTTGGCTATCCCGGTGAAACCGAGGAAATTTTTGAAGAATTGAAACAATGGGTTGCTAATACCCGATTTGACCGCCTGGGCGCCTTTGCCTATTCACATGAAGAAAATACACACGCCGCTACTCTGGAAGATGATGTGCCCGAGGCTGAAAAAGAAAGACGCGTTGCAGAAATCATGGAAATTCAAAGCCAGATTTCATGGGAATTAAACCAGCAAAAGATAGGCAACACGTACAAATGTATCTTCGATAGAAAGGAAGGGAATTACTTTTTCGGACGCACAGAATTTGATTCGCCAGATGTTGATAACGATGTGATTGTTGATGCAAGAAAGCATTATGTTCAAATAGGACAGTTTGTCAATATCAAGATTACTGCTGCAGGTGATTTTGACCTCCAGGGTGTTCCTGTTTAGTAGTTGTTTTGTATTACAAATCAAGTTTGGAATGACAAGTTTCTAAACTAGTTCCTTTTGTCATGCTGAACTTGATTCAACATCCAATTATTTTTTTGAAAACCTTTTAAGGATACCATTTAGTTAAAAATATGTTAGTAATTGCTACAATACTATAGTGAAAGTTAAATTTTAGTATTTTTAGCTTCACTAAAAGCACTCCAATGGTCGACGCAGACTGTACAACAAAACTTTTCACTTTTCCTTTTCAGCAGACAGGTTATTTTTCAAAAACTATACATGACTATTTAGATAAAGGCCAGAAAATCAAGCCTTTTTATAATAATTTTCCTAACATCACCGGATTTAAAAAACAAATCGAAGAAAAACGTCATTCTGAACTTGTTTCAGAACCACATCGTAGTATTCTAGTCAAAGCCCTTAATAATCAATACAAGAACCTTGAAGCCTCCAATAAGACCAAACAGAACATTAGGTCGTTGGCCAACGAAAATACCTTTACTATTACTACCGGTCATCAATTGAATCTCTTTACGGGTCCACTTTATTTTTTATATAAGATTATCTCCACAATTAACCTGACAGAACGGCTGAAAGAAGAATTTCCTGAAAATCACTTTGTCCCTATCTATTGGATGGCCTCTGAAGACCACGATTTTGAGGAAATCAATTTTTTTAACCTTAACGGGAAAAAAATACAGTGGAATAAAGACTGCGGTGGATGTGTTGGAAGGCTCGATACCCAGGGATTGGATGCAGTTTTTAAGGAATTTTCGAAACAGTTGCCAACTACAGAAAATGCTCAGTATTTAAAGCAATTATTCAAAAAAGGTTATTTGGAACACACGAACTTATCGGATGCAACGCGCTATATAGCCAATGAATTATTTGCTGACTATGGACTGGTTATTATTGATGGAGATGACAAAGAGCTGAAAAAATTATTCATTCCGTTTGTTGAAGAGGAATTACTGAATCAGACGAGCTACAAAACGGTTTCAGAAACGAACATTACGCTCGAAAAGAACTATAAAATCCAGGTGAATCCGCGCGAGATCAATTTATTCTATTTAACCGACGATTTACGCGAACGTATTATTTTGGAAGGCGATCTTTACAGAGTTAATAACACACATATTACCTTCAGCAAGAGTGAGATGACAAAACACCTCAATGAGGTGCCGGAGCGGTTCAGTCCGAATGCGTTGTT
The DNA here is from genome assembly GCA_030065775.1 of Flavobacteriaceae bacterium. Classification (GTDB taxonomy): domain Bacteria; phylum Bacteroidota; class Bacteroidia; order Flavobacteriales; family Flavobacteriaceae; genus Aureibaculum. The sequence continues at coordinate 7,136 of JASJDL010000088.1, forward strand.
AAGACCTCTGTATCAGGAAGTAATTCTACCGAATTTATGTTATATCGGCGGCGGCGGAGAGTTAGCGTATTGGTTTCAGCTTAAATCTTATTTTGAAACTGTAGCAGTACCATTTCCAATTTTATTACTACGCAACTCAGTATTGCTGCAATCAGAAAAACAGCTTCAAAAACTTGAAAAATTGAATATTTCTCAAGAAGAAATTTTTTTGAAACAGCATGATCTTGTTAGTAAAAAAATAGAAGAGGTCTCTAAATTTAAAATTGATTTTTCGAAGCAACGAGAATTCCTAAAGCGGCAATTCAAAGAGCTCGAAAAAATTGCTGAGCATACCGATAAGTCATTTATTGGGGCGGTAAAAGCGCAGACAAAAAAACAGTTAAACGGACTTGATAAGCTAGAACAACGCTTGTTGAAAGCTGAAAAAAGAAAACATCGAGAATTGGCTGATCGCATTAAGAAATTACAGGATGAACTATTCCCTGATCAAAGTTTGGAAGAGCGCCAACGAAATTTTTCTGAGTATTATTTAGACCATGGAGATGTATTGATTAAAACTTTGAAAGAATATCTTGATCCTTTGAAATTAGAATTTTCGGTGATTACACTATAAGAAAAAGCAAGCTCCAGAGCTTGCTTTTTAGATAGATTTAAAACTTAATTACAATTTGGGGGGACATCTCTAGCAATGGTTTCGGTATCAATTAATTTATCGAAATTGGTAATTCCTCTTACTGTAACTTCGATAAAATCGACTCCAACTGCCGTTATCACACCGGTAAATTGATTGAAGGCAAATTGCGTGGTGATTTCTTTTCCGGATAACGCCGCTCCTTCGTGATAATTACCTTTAATTCGGTAGCGCTGAACAAATGGAATATTGATATTTGAATATGTTTGATAATTATCTGATATTAATGTCGCTTTACCTGGGGGTACTGTCTGAATGCGTTTGCTCGAAAGTGTTACCGATTGGCTGTTAGTTAAGGCTTCTGAAGCAGCTCTTGTTCTGGTTATTTCTTTATTCACTTTATAGCCACCAGTGATCGTTCGCTTTGAAGAGGCACCGAAACCCCTAAAGCTGGCCGATACCTCCGCTTCTAAGGTAATGGAAAGTTCATAGGTTTTCGAAGTGCTTAGAGTCATCGATTCAGACCATCCGGAAGTGACCACAGACTGTGTGGTTTGTTCAACACCTACTTCCTGACTTAGCGGGCCACTACTGCAGTTGATCAAAGTACTGTTATAGGCAAATGATGTGACTGCCGGAGGTAGAATCGGTGTTAAAAATTTTGACTCCAAAATTTCAATATCCCAGTCAATGTCTAACGACAGGACACGAAAATAGACGGGATCAGCGCTAGAGGTGTCATCATTAGCCTTCAAACCCTTGACTTCATAGGGTGCTCCATTTCTTGTAGTCGAAACTTGTGTGAACTTAAACGCCTTATTCGTTTTCTTAGGAATAATTGTAAACAAACCATTTGAAGCCTTTCTGATTTTAAATTTGAAAAGCTCGCAATTAAAAAATGATGTAGGCGAAATACATGGCGCTACTCCGAAAGGTGCTAAGTTTCGAATAGAAAGCCAACTTCCGGATGGATTAATGTACAAATAGTGTTTTACGTTCGTATCATTTATATTTTTCACATAGATATAATACACTAATGGCTCTCCCGGTACTTCTTCAAAGTAGTAGGAATAAAAATTATCAATGCTCGAACTAGTATAATCCAATTTGTCCAAATCCGCAGCGATTATGGGGGCTCCATTTAAATAGGTTGCTCCAGAAGTATGAAGTATGGCATCTATGGCACCATTAATTTCATCACCGTCACCAGGTACAGTCTGTATATGATAGCGCACCCCTTCCTTTAAGTTTACTTCGGCTAATTGATCTTCTAGACCAGTTGCGTCGACTTCAATAGTGGATAGTCCGGAAGTAAATGAAATAGCACTAATGGCCTGATCAACCAGAATTTTATTGTTTATATCCAATATTTTAATTGAAATTCCGATGCCATCACTTAATTCTGTTTTCGCGGCTTCAGACAGTTCAGAAACCATGTAGGAAAGGTTGGATATATTTAACAAAGGATCGATGGTTACTGTTTTACTAAAGTCTCCAGATGTTGCGTTTACCGTTATTTCCGCTTGGGCAGGGGTGTATCCTTTACGAGCGATATTCCGGGTACTAACCGTGATCCCGATTTCTCCCTCATAGGTTTCGATATCATCGTCCGAGAGCCCCCCAATAATTTCTAGCGATCCATTGTTTCCTCCGGGATCCATAGGAGTTTCATCATCGCTGCAGGCCAGTAGTGTAGCAAAGGCAAACAGCCAAACTGCTTTTTTCAAAAATTTGCGTTGTACATTCATAATATTTGTTTTGCGGTTAAAGATTACTCGTTTTGTTGTTCCCACCCGAAAATGGCTGCAGTCCACAATCGAATAGGAAACCACAAAACGTGTTGTCAATCAATGACGAAACAAACGTATTATGAAGCGGTGGTAAACAAAAATTTTAAGGGGAGACAAATGGTATACTGAGATAAAATAATAATTTAAAAAACTGAATATCAGTAAATTATATTAAATAGCTAATACTGCTTGCTCTAAAGAATCCTTAGTATTCAAATTCATTTTTTTTCGCAGACGTTGTCTGGCTTTTTTAATTCCTGGGATAGAAATATTCAAAACATTGGCCATTTCTTTTGAGGATAAATTCATTTTTATCAGTGCCATAAGTCGGAGTTCATTAGGTGAGATGTTAGGATATCTTGAACTGACTTTACTGTTAAAATCTTTATGTACTTCCTCGAAATATTGAACAAAGTTTTCCCAACTTTTATCGTTTTGTTGATCAAAGTTTATGGTCTGAATAAGCTGCTGATATTCTTGAGAACTTTTGCTGCTCATTAAATCTTTCGCTTTCAATTTGATACTTTCGAGCACTTCGTTTTTCTGTGCCAAATGCAGTGCATGTGTTGTAAGCTCTTTTTTCTTATACGAAAGTTCGGTATCTAATTTTTCCTTTTCTAGTTGGTTTCTTTTTGATCTTTGCCTAAAGCCATAGAAGCCAAAACCAATGGCTAGTAATGACAGTCCGAGTCCCGTACCCAGAAGGGTTTTTTGGAGCTTATTTATTTCTGACTTTTGCTCAAGAGATTCTATTGCTTTTTGTTTGAGTTCCAAATCTTGCTCTTTTTTTTCAGTTTGGTATTGAATTTCTAGTTCGTTAATCTTATCAATTGATTCTTGATTCAGAATACTGTCTTTTAGTTGAGAATGCGCTAGTCTCATTTCGTAGGCCTTCTTAAAATTTGACATGCCCAGATAGGCTTCTGACCAGACCCTATAGATATCTGCTACGCGTTTTTTTCGACCATTTTGAAGCGCCATGGCTTCTGCACGCTTCAAATAGTTGATGGCGCTCTCGAATTTCTTTTTACGTGTATTCACTATGCCTTGATAAAAAAGACTCGAGGCCACCTGAGTGTTATTTTTAGAGATTTCGCCGGCTTCAAGTGCTTTTTTCGAATGACTGTCCGCTAAATTCAAACTGTCGATTTCTAAATAGAGATCGGTCAAATTATTATGTATCAAAGCTAATTTGAAGTTATTCTTGGCGTCGAGATAGCTCTTCAGGCATTTTTTATAATAATGTAACGCTGTTTCATATTTGTCGAGCTTTTTATAATTTATAGCCAAATTATTCCAGACTATGGGCAACCGTTCCTGCTTGTCATTCTCTATGTATATTTTCTCAATTTTTTCATTATAGTAAATTGACTTATCAATATTGCCGATCCTACCGTGAATGGCACCTAGTGAGGAATAAACTGAGACCTTTCTTAAAGGAGTGAACTCGAGTGAATCTTGCAATCTTAAGGAGATCATTAAATTATCAATGGACTCTTGGTATTTACCAAGATTATTTTGAACCATTCCAAGGTTGCGATAACTTTTGGTGAGATGTACTTTTTTATCATTTTTCTCAAGTAGGTCTATCGATTTTTTTATTACTTCTTCGGCCTTTCGAAAATCAGCAATCCGATGATAATAGCTTCCATATCGGTTAAAAACAAAAGCGGATGACATTTCATCATTTAGCTTTTCGGCGATAGCATTGGCACTATCTAAGAAATGTTTGGAGAATTCAGGGTTCTTAGAAACAGTTTTATTAAACATCAATACATATGATTGAATCTTCATCGAATCACTTTGTTCTGGGATCAAGTTCTGGATGCTATCCAATGCTTCATTATTCTGAGAATAGAGCGCTGAATGAACAGAGATAAGAGTAATCAAAAAAGTAATTAATAAGGGTTTCATTGACTTTTGATTGGAATCTAAAGTTAGTAATTTTCCTTTATTGCACTAAAAAAGCAAGCCCTGGGGCCTGCTTTTTATACTAATTCAAATAATGAATCTAATTACAAACACCATCAATATCTCTTGTTTCTGTAGTAGTTTGTATAATTCTTTCTAAAACGGTATTACCTCTTACAGTAACTTCAATGAAATCAGCATTTACTTCAGTTACAACTCCCGTAAAACCGTTAAAATTAAATTGTGTTAATATCTCATTTCCACTCAAAGCAGCATTGTCTTGTTGATAATTACCGTAAACTCTAAATCGTTGTACAAAAGGTACTTTGACATCAGTGTATTGCTGATAGACATCTGCTACTGCAACGGCCTGACCAGGAGGAACAGTTATTACTCTAGCAACTGATACTTGTACCGTTCTTTCTTTGCCAAAACTCTCAGAATTCGTGGTGGTTTCTGTTCTTGTTTTAGTATATTGATAGTTCCCTGTAACAGAACCTGTTGTTTTTCCACCAGTGCCAAAGAACTTGGTCTCTGCTTCATGAGAGATCGTTACTGATACTCCGCCAGAATTAGTAGTGGCAACAGACATTGATTCTTCCCATGATACAGTTTCTGAGGAGGTCACACTCTCAGTTTGACCTACAGATTGACTGGTGGTTACACTACCACAATTTCTTAGCGTAGTATTGACTTCACTGTTATTGGAAGAGGGCGGCATAATAGGGGCTAAGAATTTAGAATCTATGCCTTGTATGTCCCAATCAATATCAAAAGCCAAAATTCTAAAATAGGTGGGGTCTGCGGGTTCTGCTTCGGATGCAACTCTAAAATCTGAGCCATCTAAAATTAAAGGATTTTCTCTTGCATAGGAGATAATTTTATAAAACCCCTCTTCTTGTCTTTCAATTTTGAACCAATAATTACGAAAAGCTGAGATGTCCTCAATGTTTCCGCCGTTTCTCGTAAGGTTACCTTTACTTTGAACAAAAAGTTGATTATTATTCATATAAAGGTAGTGAATATTATTCCCGTCATGTTTTGCAATAGAGAAATATTCTTCATTACCTGGAATTTTTGCAAATCTATACCTTGAATAGTCATTTAGTATTTGTTCATTCGTATCGTAATCCAGATCAGCTAAAAGCCTCACTTCTGTGGAAAGATCTTGATTTATAAAACGCTGCGAACCAGGAGCACCAAATACTATGTTGTTTTTGTCTACGAGTTGTACATAATAGTCGTAATCTTCTCGTAGCATCACCTCCTTAAATTGGTCTTCCAAAGCATCGGCACTAATTTCCTGTACTGGTGGGTTTGACGCAAAAGATAGTTTTGTAAAACTTCTTGAAGAAAGTTCAAAACCATTTTCGTCTTTTACCGTTACAGTCACAGGAACACCTTCTTTAAGTGCTTCTTCTAAAGAATCTTCCAGCTCACTACGTTCAAATGATAAGTCCGCAAGATTATTGAACTCATCGAACAAAACATCTTGGCCTGCTTCTCCATCTATAGAAATAGTGGCTGTAAAAGGTTTGTATCCTTTCTTTGCAATATTTCGTGCACTGATACGGATACCTATTTCTCCTTCATCGGTTTCAAATTCATCTAAGCTGATAGTAGACCCTATTTCTTCAAGTTCTCCGGTACCAGTCGATGTTTGCATTGAATCATCTTCACTGCAAGAGTTTAATAAGAAAATTAAA
>JASJDL010000089.1 GCA_030065775.1 Flavobacteriaceae bacterium
TAATTAAATGAAGACTGGGTTCTACTGAAGGTATGTTTGTTTGAAGTAATAAAATTATTTCGAATAATTACGAAATCAATAAAAAGTACCGCTACAAAAAGTATACATCATAAAAATTTATAACACTTTTTATGACATTAATATTAAAATTAACTTTAGAGTACCAAATTCCTACTAAGAACAAAAATTCGTTCGTATTTAATTAATCATCATGTTTGTAGAGGCAATGTTGAGGTCTCATTAGGTTTTTGTAGAGGAATTAAAGGCTGAGAATATAATTTGTTAAGTTCTGGTTGCTTGACAGTCGCATTTTTTTTCTTAGCCTGTAACGTTTAATTTCAACACTCCTTGCCGAAATATTAAACATTGGAGCAATTTCTTTTGATGATAAATTTAATCTTAAGTAAGCGCATAGCTTTAGGTCATTTGGTGATAGATTTGGATGGACTTCTTTCAGTGTTTTAAAAAATTCACTATCGGCGTTATCAAAGGCTTCTTTAAAGAACTCCCAGTTGTCATTATGATTCAAATTCCTGTCGATCACTTGAATAACAGGTTCTAGGGCTTCTTTACTATTGTTCAGCCGCAGTAATCTATCCTTAATTTGGGCTAATAATTCATTCTTCTTAACAATACTCATTGTGGATGCGGCCAGCTCTTTACTTTTAGACTTGAATTCTTTTTCTAGCTTTTCACTTCTGATCTGAATTATTTTCTTCTCATTCTGTACTTTGGCAAACTCTAATTCCCTTCTGTTTCTTTCTATTAACTTCAGTTGTTCTTTGCGATAATGCCTTTTATAGACATTGTGCATAAAAACAGAAAACAACAGAATTCCGAACGCATAAACAGCAAGCATTACATTTGTAATATACCAGGGCTTCGCAATGGTAAAATCATAAGATGCGATATTCTGTGACACCTCATTTCCTATTTTGGCACGTACATCAAATGTATAATCTCCGTAGGGTAAATTCTCAAAAAATACTGACGATTCTTGTGACCATTGACTCCAGTCATCATATATACCTAGAAGTCTAAATTGATAAGTTGGTCTTAAATATTTATTATAACTGGGAGTGAAATAGGAAATGCCCAAGGTATTCTCATAACTTTTAAAATCACCCTTGTGATTCTTATCTAATAGGTTTTTAGAAGCGCTGCGGTCTTTTTTGATTCCGTTATCAACTTTATCTAGATAGACCATAAATTCTTTTGCCTCTATTTTATTAAGGTCTAAAATAATATACCCTGAACTTGTACCAAGCACATATTTCTCTTCAGTTTCAGTAGCTATAATATTTTCATATTCGACAACATTATTTCGCTCTTCATGGGTCAGTGGAATGGTAATAAATTTAGGAACATTGGCCAACTCTCCGGGAGCTACTAAGGTCAAATTATCTTTTGAAAATAACCAGAATCGATCGTTGCCCTTCTCTGATAAAATTCTTCCTGAGATATAGCTATCTTTCGTATAAATAGTACTTAACAGACTGTCTTTAATAAATCTTTTCTCTGTACTGTTGTATTTTAGTACTCCTTCCCGAAACGCAAACAAAATAGCCCCTTTGTGTTTTACAAGTGCAGAATTCGCACCTTTGAGCAAGGTATCAATAACTACATTCTTTGCTTTAGTAAACGAATCGTCAATTTCTATTTTAAAGACGCCTTTGTATTCATGGTTTACAAAAATTAAATTACCCAGTAACTCTAAATATCTTGAGGAGTTATTAAATCCCAGAATCTTATTTCTAACCTCCCAGTTGCCATTTGATCTTTCCAGAATATAGAGGCCATCATAATTTCCTTGGATTAGCAGATCCGGTTGCTGATCTACCATTTCAATACTCCATGTACCTTGCGTATTTGAAACTTTCTTGGCATTATCTTCGTTGATAACAAATGTTCCCCTGTGGTGTCCACAAAATAGTTCATTATTAATGGCTTTAAGGCTCCATACCTGTCCCTCGGTACCTCTAATAAATGTAAATTCGTCGCTCCCCAAGAAAGGTCTATAAAAAAGACCCTGGTTGGTACCAAAATAAAGATTATCACCAAAAATTGCGGATGTATATACACTGCCCAATAGCCCTTTTTGGTCTTTGTAGATTTTAAAAGGAGCATCACTATTTATATAACTAATGCCATTGTCAAGAGCGAGCCAAATCGTGTTGTCTGTGTCTTCAAAAACAGATAAGACTGTATTATTTAATAAACCATTACCTTGGTTAATTTCATATGATACATTGCTATTTTGATCTATGTAAATGAGACCATCAGCGATGGTACCCAGAAGGAAATCATCATTTCTCAATTGGCTTGCACTGTAAACGCTAACATTTTGCAAGCGATTATTTAGTGCCTTCTGCCATTCACGCAATATTCCTTTGTCATAACTGAAAATACCATTATCACGTGTGACCAATATCAATGCATTCCTTATAGAAAAGATATTAACAACCTCATTATTTTTGACGACTTCATTGTCTAAGAATAGTATATCTCTTCCATTTTCTATTTTGAAAATCCCTTTATCAATTCTTTGAAAATAGATGCTGCCCTCGACGTCATACACATTGATAATTCTTTGTTCGGAGGTAATCGTGTTTACCGAGTTACTTAAGGCATTGTATATGTAAATTCTGTCAAGCGACTGAAAAATCACATAATCATCCACCCCGATAATATTCCAGAACTCTTCATCTTCAATTAAGTCTATACCCATATCTGTCGATAAGGAAGTATATTCAAGAACACCCAGTTCATTTTTTTGCCAATAGCCAAATTCCATATAACTTCCTGTATAAATCTTGCTACCAATAGCTGTAACCGACCTCATTATGGTTTCATTGGGTGTAGGATACAAGGTCCAATTTGCACCATTATATTCCAACAAACCTTTATTATTTGCTACATAAATGAGCTTATCTTGCGATTGTGAAATATTCCAGTTTTGATTTTCTGCTTTATAATCAACTGGAGTAAAATTCTGAACAGGAGGTAGTTCTTGCGCAAGTGAATTTGCACACAGTAAAAGAAAAAAGGAAAGTACTATTCGATACTTTAGGTTATCCATATAATTTTATCCTATACAAGCTTCCAGGTCTTCCCAAAAGCGAATATACGATTTTGTGACTACCTCTGCATCATTAATGGTTATTGGTACTTTCAATGCGAGAGGTGCGAACGCCATGGCCATTCTATGGTCATTGTAGGTGTCAATGGTTACATTCGAGTTTATTCCAGATGACTCTTTAAGATGCAGGCTGTTTTCAGTGATAGTAATTTCAGCCCCTAGCTTTCTTAACTCATTTTGCAATGCCACCAACCGATCGGTCTCTTTGATCTTCAATGTATGTAAGCCTTTAAGTTTACAAACCATACCTAGTCCGAAGCAGGTCACTGCTATGGTTTGTGCAATATCTGGAGCATTTACCAAATCAAGAATCAAAGTTTGAGAATTATGATTTTTCTCCTTTGTTAAGACTACCGAATGATCCTTAAATTCGGTCTTCACTCCAAAATAGTTGTAGATTTCGGCTAAACAAGAGTCTCCCTGAAGGCTCTTTTTATTAAAGGAAGAAATAGAGATCTTGGCGCCAATTTCACTTAGGGCAAGAAGGCTGTAAAAATAGGAAGCCGAGCTCCAATCAGATTCAACGACTATCGTCAAATTATCAATCGCCTTTTGTGGGAAGACTTGAATTGTATTTTCAATCCACTCTGTTTTTACGCCAATTTTTTCCAATAAGGTCAGTGTCATCTCCAAATAGGGTCTTGAGGTAATTTCACCTACTAAGTCAATTTTCAGTCCGTTCTCAAGGCTCGGTGCAACTAATAATAAAGCCGAGATATATTGACTACTGACATTGCCGTTGATGGCAACTTTATCCTTTATTATTTTTTTACCATTTATCTGCAACGGTGGGTATCCTTCTTTATCGACATAAGTAATCTCGGCATCCAAGCTCCGCAAGGCATCTACTAAAATTTTGATAGGTCGGTTTTGCATACGCTCCGACCCTGTAAGTATTGCTTTTCTTCCTTCCGCCGCAGAAAAATACGCAGTTAAAAATCGCATCGCCGTTCCTGCATGGCCAATATCAATGTGTTCGAGTTCAGTAGCCAGCGCATGTTGCAAATGACGGGTGTCATCAGAATCTGAGACGTTTTCAAGTGATAGATTTGGAAACCATTGTTGCAAGATCAATAATCTATTCGATTCACTTTTGGAGCCAGAGATCTTAACGGCAGTATTATTTATTTGCTTTTGGGTATAATCTAAATGTAAATCCACGAGCTATAAAAGTGATTTTTTATTGTTAAATTTAGCGTCCTTTCAATCTAACTCAAATCATGAAAAGAATCATTTTACTACAGTTATGCTTGCTATTTCTAGTAAGCTATTCAGGCGAAGCCCAAAAGTACAAAAGAAAAAAACAACAAAACACGGTAAATTTTGATCAGAAATTCTATGATGCCATACAGTGGCGTAATATAGGCCCTTTTCGCGGAGGGCGCTCAGCAGCCGTTACCGGTGTTCCCGGAAAAGCGAATTTGTTTTACTTCGGTGCGACGGGTGGTGGTATATGGAGAACTACTGATGCCGGAAATACCTGGGAAAACATATCGGATGGATATTTTGGGGGATCAGTAGGGTCAGTCGCTGTCAGCGAATGGGACAATAATGTCATCTATGTCGGTAATGGTGAAAAAACTGTTAGAGGAAATGTTTCTTCGGGTGATGGCCTATGGAAGTCTGTAGATGCCGGAAAAACGTGGAAACATATTGGCCTTAAGAATTCTCGTCATGTTCCCAGGATCCGTATTCATCCTAAAAATCCTGATGTTGTTTATGCTGCAGTCTTAGGAGATCTCTATAAATCCACGGATGAAAGAGGTGTGTATAAATCAACTGATGGCGGTGCCTCATGGAAACGCGTATTATTCGCCAATAAAGATGCCGGAGCTATAGATCTGGTTATTGATCCCAATAATTCTCGTGTTTTATATGCCAGCACGTGGAATGTGCGCAGAACCCCATACAGCCTCTCTAGTGGTGGAGAAGGATCGGCCTTATGGAAAAGTGTAGATGGTGGTGACACATGGGCCAACATATCGGGTAACGACGGACTCCCTAAAGGTATTTGGGGAATTTCTGGAGTTTCAGTTTCACCAGTAAATTCAGATATCGTTTATGCAATTATCGAAAATAAAAACGGAGGAGTTTATAAATCAGTAGATGCCGGAGAATCGTGGAAACTCATAAATAAAGAACGAAAATTGCGGCAACGCGCATGGTATTACACGCGGATTTATGCTGACACCCAGGATGAAAACATAGTATATGTAATGAACGTACGATATCATCGATCAACCGACGGAGGAAAGACCTATACAACGTATAATGCCCCTCACGGTGATCATCACGATCTTTGGATCGCACCCGAGAATAACCAGCGCATGATCATTGGAGACGATGGTGGTGCCCAGGTAAGTTTTGATGCGGGTGAGAACTGGACGACCTATCACAACCAACCAACATCACAATTTTATCGTGTAACAACAGATAATCATTTTCCTTATCGGGTATATGGTGCACAGCAAGATAATTCTACAGTTCGCATAGCGCATCGCACCAATGGCCGTTTTATCACAGAAAGCGATTGGGAATCAACCGCTGGTGGTGAAAGTGCCCATATTGCGGTAGATCCAAACGATAATGACATCGTCTATGGAGGTAGCTATGGCGGATTTTTAACACGTGTCAACCATAAGACCAAAGAAGTTCGTGCCATAAATGTATGGCCTGATGACCCAATGGGGCATGGTGCTGAAGACTTTAAATACCGTTTCCAATGGAATTTTCCCATTTTCTTTTCTCCTCATAACCCGAAAAAACTGTATGCCGCATCCAACCATTTACATGTCACCACGAATGAAGGACAATCTTGGGAAATTATTAGTCCTGACCTGACAAGAAACGATCCAAAGACCTTAGGCCCATCTGGTGGCCCCATAACAAAAGATAATACCGGTGTTGAATACTATGGAACGGTTTTCGCTGCTGCGGAATCACCCTTTGAAAAAGACTTAATCTGGGCAGGTTCTGATGATGGTTTAGTACATATCTCAAGAAATTCAGGTAAAGACTGGACAAATGTTACACCTAAAAATATGCCTGAATGGATGATGATAAATTGTTTAGAAGTTGATCCGTTCAATAAAGGCGGGGCATACATTGTTGGTACCAAGTACAAAACCGGTGACTATAAACCCTATATCTATAAAACAACAGATTATGGTCAAACCTGGAAAAAAATTACCAATGGTATAGGAAATGAGGACTTTACAAGAGCACTTAGAGCTGATCCAAGTCGACAGGGATTGTTATACGCAGGTACCGAACGCGGTATGTATATCAGTTTTGATGATGGAGCAAGTTGGTCTAAATTCCAGTTGAATCTGCCGGTTGTTCCAATAACCGATCTGGCCATAAAAAACAATAATTTGATCGCTGCTACCCAAGGGCGTTCGTTCTGGATTCTAGATGATTTAACTCCTTTACACCAAATGGACCAGGAGTTAGTAAACCAAGATTTCTTTCTCTTAAAACCTGTAGATAGCTATCGAATGAATGGCGGGCGCGGGGCCAAATCAAAAACCAGTGGTCAGAACCATTATGGCGGTGTTGGTGTCAATTTTTATTTAAAAGATACTGCTAAAGCCGATACCATCACCCTTGCTTTCCTTGACAGGAATAAAAAATTGATAAAGAAATATTCCACACATCCCGATAAGGATGAAAAAGAGGAAGAATTAAAAGTCAAAAAAGGAAGCAACGTCTTCTATTGGAATATGCTTTACCCCGATGCTGAAAAAGTAAAGGGAATGATCTTATGGTGGGCATCATTGAGTGGGCCCAAAGCCTTACCTGGAAATTATTTTGTGGAACTGTCGAAAAATGGCACCACTAAATCTCAAGAATTTATGATTTTAAAGGATCCCCGAACAGAAGCGTCAGATGAAGACATGAGAGCGCAATTCGATTTCATAACAGATGTTCGCGATAAACTCACCGAAATTCACAAAGCCTTAAAAAATGTAAAAAAGGTACGCGAAAAAATAGGTGAGCTCAAGAAAACATTAGATAAAGAAGCGCATAAAGAATTACTCGAATTTGCTTCCAACATTTCAAAGGAAGTGACCAAAATTGAGAACAATTTATACCAGACTAAAAGCAAAAGTCGTCAAGATCCTTTGAATTTTCCGATTAAGCTAAACAATAAATTGGGGCACTTGAATTCGTTGACTTCTATTGGCAATTATAAGCCAACTGACCAGGCGATAGCGTTTAAAAATGAGATCACTAAAGAAATTGATGAAGAATTAGCGGCACTTTATACTATCTTCAACAAAGATGTTAAAGAATTAAACAAGCGTGTAAAAGAAAGTGCGGTTGATTTAATTCAACTGAACGATTGAACTAAAAAAGAGGCTGAAAAATTCAGCCTCTTTTTTAGTTCATATTTCTATTAATAATCCACATTCCATACACCAAACTTATTATCAATTTGGTACTAAAGAACCGTATCCAATTGCCATCCGCAAAGTTCTTCGTATAAACGGCCTCGGTATCAAATTTCAGGATATCAGAAAAACTATTGATCAATAAAGAAATTAGAACCAACAACACAAAAAAAAGTAAAGAAACTCTTAAGACATGCTTCCAAAATACGGCTGTTTTTATCTTTTCTGCGAAAGTCATTATTTTAATTTTTTATTGCGGTGGTGGCGGTCGTGATCACGTTTGGTTTTTAAATCCAGTTTTTTAGTGAATGCATCCTGCAGGTCAACACCTGTTTGATTCGCAAGACATAGCACTACGAAAAGCACATCGGCCAGTTCCTCACCGAGGTCTTTATTTTTATCGGATTCTTTTTCACTTTGTTCGCCATAACGCCTTGCTATAATCCTCGCCACTTCCCCAACCTCTTCGGTTAACTGAGCCATATTGGTCAACTCATTAAAGTAACGCACTCCGTGCTTCTTGATCCATTCATCTACAGCTCTCTGAGCATTTTCTATATTCATATCAAGCAATGTTTTCTTCCAATTTCGGTGGATCCTTTTTTCCAAAAATTGAATAGGTCAACACGATCAACGTTCCAAAAACAATGGACACATCCGCCATATTAAAAATCTCGGTAGTAAAAAATCCTAAATCTACATACAGAAAGTCGGTCACGGAGCCATAGGCAATCCTATCAAAAATATTTCCTATACCGCCGCCGACAATAAAGCAAAAACCAAAGATCAGTTTACGGGAGTATTCGTTCTTAACTAATAACATTCCCAAGAGAATAAGTAAAACTACTGCCGGTAGGATTTGCAATAAAATGATCTTAATCAACGGATTCAAATCGGCTCCTAAACTATAGGCCGCCCCTTTATTCTCAACTTTGGTCAGGACCAAATTGTGTTTGAGTACTTCTATTCGTTCGTTAGGTGCAATTTTTTGCCGAACAATTCTCTTTGAAATCTGGTCGCAACCTACATTTAAAAAAACAAGGCTTAAGATGATTATAATTCTTGTTACTGGTTTAAGGGTCATTTTCATTTTTGAAACAGTGTGTCAAAGGTACTTTAAAAATTCTTTTCTTGATATTTGTCGGGCACCTAAACTCGCCAGGTGTTCGTTATAAACCTGACAATCAACAAGTTTATAGTTTTTCTTTTTTAACTCTTCCACCAAATAAATAAAAGCAATTTTCGAGGTATTAGAGACTTTACTGAACATACTTTCACCACAAAAAACCGTACCTAAATCGACACCATACAAGCCACCTATCAAATCTTTTTCATTTTGAGCCTTTTGTTTACTACCTATTTCAGATGTTTCGAAAAGTCTCCAAACTTCTACCGATTTTGCCCAGCCAATTTTATGCAATTCGATATAAGCTGCTTTCATTTCTTCGGTAATCCACGTTCCCGCCTGGCCTTTACGGGCGATCACTTTACAATTTTCAATAACATCTTTAAAATTCTTATTAAAAGTGACTGTAAACTCTTCTTTACGAAGAATCTGACGCATACTTTTTGAGATTTTAAGCTCATCTGGAAATAACACCATTCTAGGGTCAGGACTATACCATACGATAGGATCACCCTCAGAAAACCAGGGAAAAATACCGCTTTTGTAAGCCAGTTGTAGGCGTTCAATGGATAAATCACCGCCAAGTGCCAAAATACCCTCTGGGGTGGCAGTTTCGACGGGTGGAAACCATAATTCTTCTGATAACCAATACATTCTTAAGTAAGCATAATCATACTATGTCTCTTCCTGTATGCGTGAAAAATTTAGCTATTCCTGCAATAGTACGCTTCATAAATCAATTATAGAAAAATTCTTCCATTGAGAAGACTTCTGGGGTGTCAATAAAAAAGGCTTCATTACGAAGCCCTTTTCTATCTTAATTCAAGAATCAACCTAGAACGGTAAATCGTCTGGCTCATTGTCTGTAATATTTTCGGCAGCTTCAAAGGCATCTACGGCTTCTATAGGTGGCATTTCCGCCGGGGTATTGGCTTGTAATTTTTCAATACGCCATCCTTGAATGGAATTGAAATATTTGGCTTCACCTTCAGGGTTGATCCATTCTCTACCTCGTAAATTAATACTGATTTTTACGGGTTCACCGATTTCATAATTATTTAGTAAATCGCATTTGTCTTGTACAAATTCTACCAATAACATTTGTGGATATTGTTCTTCCGTTGTAATTACCACCTCTCGTTTTCTAAACCCACTGGCCCCATAGGTTTTGGTTTCATCAATTTTTTTAATTCTTCCTGTAATTTCCATAAATACTTATTTTAATAGCAGTACCTTCCAGGCACCGTATACATCATTATTTTCCAAAAACTCTTTAGCAAAAGTATGTTTTTCTTGTGTGTTTAGTCCTTTGAAATCAGGATTATTAGCTGCAAAGTTATCAACATCCTGTTGATGAGGCAGTGCTTCTACATTGGCTAACATACCAAGATCATTACCTGAGAGGACAGTGCTATTTTTAACTTCTTTAGGAAGCTGATCAATACCAATACCCAAAGTCGAAAGGGGTTTGGGTATTTCAAAAAATCCGGCATTTGCCCTTGAATAATAGCTACCACCTGCCCTTGCTACCAGATCAAGTTTATTTTGATCAATAGTATCATTTTCGTCTAATACATCTCGACGAATATGCATCTTGAGTACTTCACAAATGATTAGGTTTCCCGCACCGCCTTCGTCACCAAGTTCAATTACTTCAGTTACTTTACACTCAAATTGTACTGGAGACTCGGCGACACGAAAAGGCCGAATGAGATCCGATTTTAGCATCGTCAGGCCTGCCTTATCAAATTCATTCACTTCTTTGGGATATTCTGTACTTGACAATGACATTTGCTGAACAATGGCATGATTCACCACATTAATAACCACCTCTGGTACTTCTCGAACGTTCTCTAAGGTGTGCTTTGTGGTGTTCCCTCTTACACGTCTTGCTGGCGAAAAGATCATAATAGGCGGATTGGCACTAAATACATTAAAAAAGCTGAAGGGTGATAAATTAGGAATACCCTCTTTATCGATGGTACTGGCAAAAGCAATCGGCCTTGGCGCTATTGCACTCAGTAAGTAGCCATGCATTTTTGCAGTAGAAATATCTTTTGGGTTTATACTTAACATTCGTATTGTTTAAAACATAAAAGTAATTAATAAAAGGTGATTATAATATCATTTTAAATTTTTAGTTATATCATAGATAATTCTATATTTGTGAGGATGAAGCTCCCTCAAAACAAAACCTTACTTCGTTGGATACTTATTGTTGCGGCCTTTCTGGTTGTTGCCCTCATCTTGTGGAATACGAATATTTTCTTTCAAAAATTTAAACAGGAAGAACGTGCTAAAATGGAGGTAATTGCCAGTGCGATAAAGAATATGAACTCTCCAGATTTAAACAGAGATATTACATTGGAAGGAGAGATTTTGGCAAAGAATACAAATATTCCTATGATCGTGACCACCGAAGAAGGGAAGATAAAGTTATGGGCTAACTTAGAAATAGAGCGAGGCGCTGATTATGAAAATCTGCCTACTCTTGAAAGATCTTATCTTTCAAAGCAACTAAAAATAATGAAAAGTGATAACGAACCTTTTCAAGTTTCCTATGAGGGTGATTCAGGTACCGTCTCAGATTTTATTTACTATAGAGATTCTGATATTTTAAATAAATTACAGTATTACCCGCTGGCTTTATTATTAATATTATTTCTTTTTGGAACCATCATCTACCTGGTCTTCAAATCGAATAAAGCCGCTGAGCAAAACAGGCTTTGGGCCGGTATGGCTAAAGAAACAGCACACCAGATCGGTACACCATTGTCATCTTTATTAGGATGGGTTGAGATACTGCGTATGGAAAATGCAGATGAGGCGACTGTAGTGGAAATTGAAAAGGATGTGGAACGACTCAATACTATTGCAGACCGATTCTCAAAGATCGGTTCCATTCCTAAATTACAACGCTACGACCTCGTAGGAGAAACCAAAGAAGCTTTCGATTACTACGAATCAAGAAGTTCTAAACTTATCGACTTCAATTTTGAAATCATCAATAAGGATAAGATTTATGCCATGATCAATCCACAATTGTTCAGTTGGGTGATCGAAAACCTGGTAAAAAATGCCATCGACGCCATGCAAGGTAAGGGCACCATTACCATACAGATAGGCTCGAAGGATGATAAGTTTGTAAAAATAAATGTAATTGATAACGGAAAGGGCATCGCTAAAAACCTTTTCAGAAAAATTTTTGACCCGGGTTATACGACCAAAAAACGTGGATGGGGCTTAGGCTTGTCCCTTACGAAACGTATCATTGAGGATTATCATGGCGGTAGAGTCTATGTAGAAAAATCAGAACTAGATAAAGGCACAACGTTTACAGTACTGCTCAACGAGTTATAGGTTCGCTGCAATAGTTCTGGCGGTACTCTCAAACTCTTCTTTACTCAAATTCACCTTATGTTTGAAGTCAATATCGGCCATAGAATTCAGCGGTATTAAATGCACATGAACATGCGGTACTTCTAAACCGATAACAGACATGCCAACTCGTAGACAAGGAACTGTTTTCTCAATGGCAATTGCTACCTTTCTCGAAAATTCTAATAGTCCTGTATAGGTATCTTTATCCAGATCAAAAATCTTATCCACCTCTTTTTTAGGAACAACCAAAGTATGTCCTTTGGCATTCGGATTTATATCCAAAAAAGCAAAATAATCAGCATCTTCGGCTACTTTGTAGCAAGGAATTTCGCCATTGATAATTTTTGTAAAAATAGAAGCCATTATTCTCGGGTAATTTCTAAAATCTCAAATTTCATAACACCATTTGGAGCTTGAATTTCCGCAATATCACCTACTGATTTACCTAATAATCCTTTACCAATGGGTGAGTTCACCGAAATCTTTCCTGTTTTGAAATCAGATTCAGAATCCGCAACAAGCGTATAGGTAAATTCCATTTTATTGGCAGTATTCTTTATTTTCACAGTTGACAATGCCAATACTTTAGAGGTATCTAATTGGCTTTCGTCTATTACCCGTGCATTAGCCACTACATTTTTCAACTGCGCAATCTTAAATTCTAATAGCGATTGTTCTTCTTTGGCAGCGTGATACTCAGCATTTTCACTCAAATCACCTTTATCTCTTGCTTCTGCAATTGCATTTGAGACACGAGGACGTTCCACATGCTCTAAATGTTCTAATTCTTCTTTTAATTTTTTTAATCCTTCAGCCGTATAGTATGAAACCTTACTCATAATCCATGTATTTAAGAAAAATAAAAATCCCAGCTCGAATGTGTTTGAGATGAGATTCAGCCTACAAATGTACAAAATATTTTAATTTCTAGCTGTAATTAGTAACTTGCAGCCTTTCAAAATAGGCATGAAAAAAATCTGTATCCTAATACTATTTTCGCTACTTTTTGGTTGTAGCAATTCTGACGATGGTAATACTATCTTGCCGAATGTAGCGGTAAATGTAAGCCTGAATTTGAACTTACCTGCTTACCAGGACCTGCTCATCAATAATGGCAGTGTTTTCGTACCCGGTCATGGTATTAAGGGCATCATAGTATTTCGGCTCTCTGAAAGTAATATCTTCGCTTGGGATGCGGCTTGTCCACATATTTCGCCAAATCAATGTTCAACGATG
>JASJDL010000090.1 GCA_030065775.1 Flavobacteriaceae bacterium
AACTTGTCAGCAGTTTCCCCCCATTTTAATTTTAGAACTGCCGAGCGACCACCAATGGGATTCGCAGAACCATGTAATATTTGAATCGAAGTAACACCACCTGAAAGGTTTCGAAATATATTGATATCATCGTCGCTCACTACATCTTCGATGGTGACTTCAGCAGAGGAATTATGCCCGGCTTCATTAATCGCAGCAGCGGCAATATGTGAATGCTCATCAACGATACCAGCTGTTAAATGTTTACCGGTAGCATCAATTTCTTTAACCCCGGTGGCAGATAAACCTTTACCTATTCGTGCAATTTTACCATTTTGAACCAATACATCGGTCGCTTCTAAGATGCCTTCTGCTTCATTAGTCCAGACAGTCGCATTCTTAAATAAAATAGACTCAGCTTTTGCCTTTTCGCTCATTCCATAAGCTGTATTGGGGAAGGAGACCGGTAAAACGATCGGGGTTTCCTCTTCTTTAGCGTTGTTTTTCTTTTCATCTTTTTTAGCAGAAGCCTCTTTTTTAATTGCTGACCAAGAAATGGATTTGCCATTGGTGTCGGTACCCCTACCGGTAAAATTATTTGCGTCCGTCACAACTGCATTTAAGCGTACAAATTCGGTGGCTTTTTCATTTTTAGGAGTGAAGAATATATTTACCCATCCGTCTTTGTAATTGATCTTACTTGAAATCTTTAATGTATCCTTTTTAAGGTCAATTTTAGGCTTGACCACCTCACCTGAAATTTTAAGTGTGTAAGTATCAGCACCGATAGAAAGATCGTAATCTCCACGGATGTCTTTAGTGGTCATATCGGTGATCACATTTTTATGACCTAATATCCAGTTTTCATAGAGTATGGTTTTCTTATCGAAAATAGCACCAGAGGTAATCAAGAAATTCGCCACCGATCCGTTCTTAAGGCTGCCGACAGTATTGCTTTTTCCTAAAAGACTTGCAGGTACGGTTGTCAAGGCCTCTAAAGCCTTGGTTTTATCCAAACCATGTTTCATGGCAAGCTGTAAATTTTTCTTGAATTCGCTCACTTTTTTTAAGCCAGCGGTTGTTAAGGCGAACTGCACACCATTTTCTGCCAATACTTTAGGATTGGTGGGTGCCTGATTCCAATGGCGCATATCCTTTAACTCAACTATTGCGGTATTTATCGGATCACTTACGTCATATGCGGCCGGAAAGTTAATAGGGATGATATAACTGGCACCGGTACCTTTAACTTCGGAAATACGCGCATATTCATTGCCACCACCTTTAATAATATAATTAACACCGAATTCATTGGCTATTTTATCGGCTCGGAGGTCATTTGCTAAACTCCCGGCATCGAAAATTTGAGGTAATCCTTTATTTCTATTAAAAGCTTCGAGAGACCAATCTTTTGAATCTGAATTACCGGCGGTATACCATTTGGCGTCATGATAAACTTGTCGGATGAGCGCCATAGCACCCATTAAGGAGGTCGGATACGATTGTTTGGAGGTATTTCCTTTTCTGAATGAAAAATGTTGGGCTGAACGGTCGCTGAGTATCCGCTTGTCATTGCCGATGTTATCACTTAAAGCGACCAGGGCTCCTGTTCCTCTTATGATACCGTCCTGAAAATGTGTATTCACAACTCCAAAACCGGATTTTACCAGCTCTTTGGCTTTTTTACTATCGAATTTTAGCTTTTCGACAGCATTAATCTCCGGAGTAATATGGTCATTCCAATAGTATCCTTTTCTACCGGCGTCGTATTGAGGACGTTGTCCAGATGTACTTTGGCGCTTTGGTTTTTTGATCCCAAAATCAGAATAGATGTCAATGAAAGAAGGATAGATGTGCTTTCCTTTAAGATCAAGGACTACAGCATTATTTGGGATGGTAACAGCTGTCCCGGTAGTAATTACTTTACCATTTTGAATTAATAGAGTGCCGTTATCAATTACTTGTGATGGGGTTACATAAATCTTCGCATTGGTAAATGCGGTGTAGTTTTTGTTATTGGTTTTTACACCGTCATTCTTAGGAAAGTATTCTTGAGCGTCTAGGGTATTGATAGTTACACTAACGGCCAAAAGTAAAATCCCTACAAACAACTTTGAGTTTTGTTTTTTCATCGTTGAATTAAGAGAATTAGTTAAGATTATAAATTTAAAAGGATTAAAATTATTGGCAGCAATTTTCTTAAAATTAACATTTCTTTAAGAGTTATTCAAGTCCGTACTTTTCGCGATAGGCTACCAGTAGGCCAACCATTTTACTGTAGCCTTTAATACCATCTTGCTGCTGATTGGCCTTGAGATAGTTATCATAGAATAATTTAAAGAAGGGTTCAGCGCTGTTCTGATAGGACCTCCAGAATTCTTGTGATTCTTTAATATTTTTGATAATACCTTTCGGAATACTGTCAATAAGTTGTTTACCAATTACTGTGTCTTTGCCATAGGTAGCAGCAACGGCATAGCGCATTGCCATTAGATTTGCAGAATATTGATAGTATAATTCAGGATGTTTGGCTGCAGCGAGATACCCGATAAAATTAGCTTCGCTTTCTGAAGCGTAACCTAGCTGATGGGCCACTTCATGGCTTGTGATGATTGGTAGACTGTGCTTTGGCACCAAATAATCTACATGTGCTTCGATGGTAAATGGGTTCAAGTACCCCGAAAATCCCATATACGTTAAAGGTAGACTAAACAGTGATTTCTTAACGGATTTTTGAGCATAGGCTAAATGTGTATATTTTTGGCTTGCTTTTGCATATCCATGAGACACATCCTTTAAAATTTCTTCCTTGGATTTATCAATGGTCACTTTTAAAGTATCATTTTTTGTGATCTGATAATGGATATCACTGGTTTTTTGGATCAACTCCTTAGAAAGACTTACCAATTCTTGAGTAGTATAGTCTTTTTGCTCTAATCCTAAGGTCTTAAATAAGGAATCCCGATGATAATTTAATCCCCATAAAAAATGAAAAAGAAAATAAATGATAGAAACAAAAGCGCCGAATTTAAAAAAGTACCTGGAGAAATTTTTGAAGCCATTTTTAATAACTTTATAGACGGCGAGCAGCAGAAATATTCCCACCAGTGAATAAAAAAGGTCACCAAATGAAAAAGGGATCCACCCTAAAACGGTTCTAAATATTGAGGAGATATACGGGTAGATACCCGTTGAATAATAAGTTTCTACAATGGCAGGAAATCTACTTAAAATTGCTATAAAAGTAATTTGCACAAACAAAAACAGGGTCAGTATTTCATAAATTTTCAAGGGCTTCATTACCCAAAAATAACCAAATATTATTTGGTGTAAAATTTACAATACTTATTAACAAAAGATTTTTTTGTTAACAGCATTTGTGTACAAATAAAGTACTAACTTAGAGAAGAATTTTGCGATAAAAATTTACATTTGCCTGATGGAAAAATTACAGCCGGTTCGCACAAAAAATATTAAAAAAGGGACGCTCATAAATCTCGAAAAAGGTAAGTTACCGCCACAGGCGGTTGATTTAGAGGAGGCTGTATTGGGTGCCATGATGATCGACAAGAAAGGTGTTGATGACGTCATCGATATTTTACATGCCGATGCATTCTACAAGCAGGCCCACCAGGATATTTTTGATGCTATGTTCAAGCTTTTCAACGCTTCGGAACCAATTGATCTATTGACAGTTTCTAACCAATTGCGGAAAGACGGGAAACTCGATGGAATTGGCGGTGATTTCTACCTGGTGAATCTAACGCAAAAAGTAGCTTCTTCAGCGCATATTGAATTCCATGCACGCATCATTTTACAGAAATATATTCAACGAAGGCTGATTTCGATTTCCAGTGAAATTATAGATGAGGCCTATGATGAAACAAGTGATGTTTTCGATCTGTTGGATGCTGCTGAAACCAAACTCTTTGAAGTAACACAGGGCAATCTTAAAAAGAGCTCAGAAGCCGCAGAAGGACTGGTAGCCCAGGCCTTGAAAAAAATCGAAGAGATTTCCAGCAAAGAAGGAATGAGCGGTGTACCGACGGGTTTTACAAAACTTGATGCCTTAACTTCAGGATGGCAACCTTCTGATTTAGTGATCTTGGCGGCACGGCCGGGTATGGGTAAAACCGCCTTTGTAATGTCAATGGCTAAAAATATGGCTATCGATTTTGAAATTCCGGTTGCTATTTTCTCATTAGAAATGTCTTCAGTACAATTGATTACTCGTATGATTTCCAGCGAAACCGGTATTTCATCGGGTAAACTGCGTAAGGGTGACCTCATGCCTCATGAATGGGAACAGTTGAATGTAAAAGTTAAAGATCTGTCAAAAGCCCCTATTTTTATTGATGATACACCCTCATTGTCTATCTTTGATCTACGGGCAAAGGCAAGGCGATTGGCATCTCAGCATGGTATTCAAGCAATTGTCATTGACTATTTACAATTAATGACAGCCGGTACCGCCACGAAAAGCAGTGGTAACCGTGAACAGGAAATATCAACTATTTCCCGAAACCTGAAGGCATTGGCAAAAGAACTGAATATTCCTGTGATTGCTTTATCACAATTATCGCGTGCTGTTGAAACACGTGGAGGAAGCAAACGACCACTATTATCAGATTTACGTGAATCAGGTGCTATAGAACAAGATGCTGATATTGTTTCGTTTATTTATCGCCCAGAATACTATGGGCATACCGAATGGGATGATGAAGAACGAACTCCTTGCGAGGGACAGGCGGAATTTATAGTTGCCAAACATAGAAATGGTGGTTTAGACAATATACGACTGAAATTTACTGGCCATTTGGCACAATTCTCAGATTTAGAAGAATCATTCTCCAGTGAATTTGAATCGTCAATGAACCAATCAAAACTCAACGATCCTATTTTGCCGGGTAATTTACCCAGTGCCGACGACGTTTTTGGCACGCCAGATGATGATGTGCCATTTTAAAAGGTAATTATGAGGTTTGTACTTTTCGTAATTTTATTTTTGACGTATAGTTTGGCGAATGCGTCCTTTATTCTTATTCCAATGGATGATGTCGCTCAAAAGAATCATCTGAAGGCGTACGGTATCACCTATTTTTCCTTGCAAAAAGGTAGTGATGTCAAATGGCTACTGAATTATCGCGGTGGCTCATTTTTATTAGAAGACCAGGAGGTATTTCGAAAAGAATGTACGATCAGAGGTGTTTCCTACGAGGTAATATCTGATACAGAGGCCTTGAGAATATTGGAGGAAATTCAGAGCCCATCTCAAAATATGGAAGCGGTCGTTCTCGAGAAAGCACCAAAAATAGCTGTGTATTCACCCAAAGATAAAATGCCTTGGGATGATGCCGTAACCATGGTCTTGAATTATGCCGAAATACCTTATGATGTGGTCTATGACGAAGAAGTTTTGCAAGACAAGCTTTTATTATATGAATGGTTGCATCTGCATCATGAAGACTTTACGGGTCAGTATGGCAAATTTTATGGCTCATTTCGTGCGGCACCCTGGTATATAGAAGGAAAGCGCTATTCAGAAAACCTGGCAAGAAAATTAGGTTTTACGAAGGTATCTGAAGCCAAATTGGCGGTCTCTTTACGCATTCGCGATTATGTCATTGGTGGTGGTTTTATGTTCGCTATGTGCTCTGCTACCGATAGTTTTGATATCGCATTGGCGGCAGAAGGTGTAGATATATGTGAAGTTATGTTTGATGGTGACCCCGCTGAAGCGAATTATCAGCAAAAGATCGATTTCACAAAAACCTTTGCTTTTAAAGATTTTCAGTTGGTCCGGAGTCCAATGGAATACGAGTTCTCGTCGATAGATATGACCAGAAAGCGACGCATACAGCGCACAGAGGACTATTTTTCGCTGCAGGAGTATTCAGCCAAATGGGACCCGGTACCTACGATGCTCTGTCAGAACCATACACAATTAGTAAAAGGTTTTATGGGCCAAACCACTAGCTTCGACAGAAGTACAGTAAAATCGAATGTACTTATTATGGGCGAGAATAAAAGTAATGGCGAAGCCCGTTATATTCATGGTGTGAAAGGCAAAGGTATGTGGACCTTCTATGGTGGCCATGACCCTGAAGATTACACGCATAGAGTAGGTGACCCTAAAACAGAACTGGACTTGCACCCTAATTCGCCCGGCTATCGCTTGATTTTAAATAATGTCTTATTTCCCGCAGCGAAGAAAAAGAAGCAAAAAACATAAACCCTTTACAGTTGGTTAAACTATAAAGGGCTCAGCTCTTTTTCACAGTCAATTTTGTTATATGCAATGTAGTAAAATTATTGCAATTATAAAAATCCTAACCATTTCAGAACGACTGCTAAAAGAATAATAGACAGCCCTGAGATGAACAAACCCTTAACTAATCGATCCCAGAATTGACTATTTTTTTCAAACAAACTTTTTCCTTTATTATCGTGATATTGCATTCAGCAATAATATTTTGTTTTGTATCCTCTTTTGACAAATGTATTTAGAAAGTAGCATTGCTGAAAGGGCAAACATTAAATTCAGGAAAAATCCCCTGGAAAAAAGGGGAATTTTCCCCGTTGTATCTTTTGTGCAAATTTTGTATGTCAACCGGTTACTTTAGGTTTACACTTTTTAGATTAATCCTTAAATTAGCCGAACTATGGAAGCATCAACAATTTTTAGTGTCCTTTTAGGTATTGGCCTGGCCGCATCAGTAGGCTTTCGTGTTTTTGTACCCTTGTTCGCCTTGAGTATCGCTTCCTATTACCAGGTCATCCCTTTAAATGAAAGTTGGCAATGGATCGGTAGTATACCGGCTATGATTACGTTGGGGATTGCCACCATTGTTGAAATTGTAGGCTATTTAATCCCTTGGTTCGATAACTTATTAGATACGATTGCGGTGCCCTTGGCTGCTGTTGCGGGAACCGCCGTAATGCTGTCTACGGCAGCAGACCTCGACCCCGTCGTTACCTGGTCTTTGGCCATTATTGCCGGTGGAGGTACGGCGACAGCGATTAAAACATCAACATCAACAACCAGGCTCGCCTCTTCTGCAACCACGGGAGGAATTGCGAACCCGGTGGTGTCAACCGTAGAAACGGGTTCATCAATTGTGATGTCTATCCTGGCTTTTGTCGCACCTGTATTGGCAATTATTCTGGTAATTATCATCTTATGGTTGATGTTTAAAGTATTTAAATGGTTTAAACCGAGACGCAGCTTAGAGTGATCAGCTCGTCACCCTGAACTTGTTTCAGGGTCTCATTATACTGAAACCTCATTTCTAAAATTTCATGAGATGCTGAAACAAGTTCAGCATGACGTCTAGTATGAACTATGTTTTTAGCAATATTTAATACAAATAGGTATAAATTTTAGATATTTGCAGCTTAATTTCAGCGATGGCACAAAAACCAGGCATACCTAAAGGCACTCGAGATTTTTCTCCTACAGAAGTAGCAAAGCGTGACTATATTTTTGCAATCATAAAAAAGCATTTTGAGCTATTCGGGTTTCAACCTATTGAAACGCCAAGCTTTGAGAATTCATCGACCTTACTAGGTAAGTACGGTGAAGAAGGTGACCGCCTGATCTTTAAGATTTTAAATTCAGGAGATTTTCTCGCTAAGGCGGATGAAAATTTTCTTAAAGACAAAAATAGTAGTAAGGTTACTGCTCAAATCTCAGAAAAAGCCTTGCGCTATGATCTGACTGTTCCTTTTGCACGTTATGTGGTGCAGCATCAAAATGAGCTGGTGTTTCCCTTTAAACGCTACCAGATGCAACCGGTTTGGCGTGCAGACCGGCCTCAAAAAGGGCGTTTTAGAGAGTTCTACCAGTGTGATGCAGATGTGATAGGAAGCAAATCATTACTCCAGGAAGTCGAATTTATACAATTATATGATGCCATTTTTTCAGAATTGGGCGTCACTGCAACTATTAAACTAAACAATAGAAAAATATTATCAGGTATTGCCGAGATCATAGGTGCCAAAGATAAGTTGATCAACTTTACAGTGGCTTTAGATAAGCTTGATAAAATAGGCGAGGAGGGTGTTGTGAATGAAATGCTTACGAAGGGTATTTCTCAAGAGGCAATTGCCAAAGTGAAACCTTTATTTGAATTATCGGGTACAAGTGAAGAAAAATTAGATACGTTGAAAGGGCTGCTTGCTTCTTCCGACGAAGGACTGCAGGGTGTTCAGGATTTGCGTTTCGTCATTGAAAGCATCAGCAAATTGGGTCTTGATCAATCGAAGTTGGAGCTGGATGTGACCCTGGCACGTGGATTAAATTATTATACCGGGGCTATCTTCGAAGTGGTGGCGAATGATGTGAAGCTGGGCTCCATAGGTGGTGGTGGCCGTTACGATGATTTGACGGGTATCTTCGGATTAAAAGATATGAGCGGTATTGGTATTTCATTTGGCTTGGATAGAATTTATTTAGTGCTTGAAGAATTGGGTTTGTTTAAACAAGTTGTGGAATTACCAAAGCCTAAAGTCTTGTTCTTAAATTTTGGAGAAGCCGAAGCTAATTATTGTTTAGAAGCACTAAAGGCTTTCCGCGAAAGCGATATTAAGGCTGAGATTTATCCTGATGCCTTCAAAATCAAGAAACAATTAAATTACGCGAATAAACGTGAAATAGAATTTGTCGTGCTGGTAGGTGAAGAAGAGTTACAGCGTAAGCGATATACATTAAAACAAATGAATTCTGGTGAGCAACAGACCTTAGACCTTGAAGAATTGTTGCAAGCCGTTAGGAATTCGTAATTTTGCATAAATTTTAAGTGATGTTTGAAGGTAAAAGTGATAAAGTGAGTATGGAAGGACTAGGAGATGACCATCTGTTTACGTCGGCCAAAACACCTTTGCGTGATGATGCTTTTGATATTTCAGATGATGAAAAGATACAGGCAATAGAAGAAGACATAGCGCACATATTGCATAAATTGGGAATGGATTTGACCGATGACAGCATAAAAGGTACACCAAAGCGCGTGGCAAAAATGTTTGTAAAGGAGCTGTTTGGTGGGTTGAATCCTAAGCGCAAGCCAAAACCATCGACTTTTGAAAATAATTACAAGTATGGTGAGATGCTCGTGGAGAAGAATATTACGGTATATTCTACCTGTGAGCACCATTTACTACCGATTGTTGGAAAAGCGCATATCGCCTATATCTCTAGTGGAAAAGTAATAGGTTTGTCGAAAATGAACCGTATCGTAGATTACTTTGCGAAGCGTCCGCAGGTACAAGAACGTTTGACCAT
Organism: Flavobacteriaceae bacterium; assembly: GCA_030065775.1. Taxonomy (GTDB): domain Bacteria; phylum Bacteroidota; class Bacteroidia; order Flavobacteriales; family Flavobacteriaceae; genus Aureibaculum. Next base: position 9,260 of record JASJDL010000090.1, read on the forward strand.
GCAAATTGTTCAGGAATTGCAGAAAGCCCTGGATACCGACGACGTAGCTTGTGTGATTGACGCAAAACATTTATGTGTAAATTCCCGTGGTATTCGCGATGTGGCCAGTAGTACCGTAACTTCTGAATTTGGAGGTAAATTTAAAGAGGAAGCTACAAAACGCGAATTTTTAGATTATATCAAGCTCGATACGGAGTTCGGTGATTAAAAACACCCTTCTAAAAGTATATATGAAGCGCTCAAGAAACTTTCTTGAGCGCTTGCTGTTTACAAAGAACTCAAAAACGACATTGTATCAATCCCATCAGCATAATCAGTCAATGATGGCTGCTGCGTCTTGCCAAATTCCACACTGCTTTCTAGCGAATTACTGACGACACATTGAATTTGCTCTTTATCATCATCTAACTTTTGTTGCAGCGAAGGTAGACCATCATAGTATTCATAAAACAATGAGGCAATAGGCGAGGAGTAACTTTGATCTTCTTTAAGCATCAAGAATCCGTTTTCCAAAAGCTCAAACTCGCTCATTAGGTAAACAGCTTTATTATAGTCGTAATTATTAGCATATTTTTTATATTCAATGATGTCCTTATACTTATAGATCGCTTTAAACAGATGATCAAAATCATAATCTTTTGGTACAAACAGTTTGGATACACTTCGGCATCCTAAACCAAAATAACGGAAGATATCTTCTCCCAATCCGCCAAGATCTTCCTCAGATTCATCTCCCGTAAGTACTGCGACGCTATTCCTGTTTCTGCGAATAATATTCGGATACTTTCCAAAATAATACTCGAAATAACGAGCCGTATTATTGCTTCCAGTGGCAATAGCCGCATCAAAGTCGGTTAATTTACCCTCGGTAAATGTTATTCTTTTGTTAAATCCGGGCTCCACTTTTTCTATATATTTAGCTATAAGCGGAAGAAAATACTTATCATTTGAAGATTGTTTAACAATAATGGCATGCCCTGAAAGTAAGACCGATAAGAAGTCATGAAACCCAACCAATGGAATATTTCCCGCCATCACCACGGCTACAACTTTATTGTTCGAATTTAAAGAGTAATTTGAAATCCAGTCATTCAAATTACTTTCTGTCAGCAGATTAGACCATGATTCAAAGGCATATAAGATATTGTCTTCCGTAAACCATCCGTTAAATTCTTTCGCACGCTTTAGCTGGAGATTGAAAGCATCAAAAAATAGGTCATTGTATAAAACAGCAGCTGATTTTTCTATTTTATCCGTTGAAAACTGGCTTAAAAATTTACCAAATTCAACAAATGCCTTAATTCTGTTTTGTAGCAACATTCATTCGTTTTTTACGTTCAGGTGTTGTAACTTTGCAGCTGCAAATTTAGTTAAATTTACTATGGCAATTATCATAACAGACGAATGCATCAATTGTGGCGCTTGTGAGCCTGAATGCCCAAATACCGCTATTTATGAAGGTGCCGATGATTGGCGCTATAAAGATGGGACCTCTTTAACAGGACGAGTAGTGCTTCCGAATGGGAAAGAAGTAGATGCAGATGAAGTACAAGAACCCGTTTCAGACGAAATTTATTATATCGTTCCAGATAAATGTACAGAATGTAAAGGATTTCATGAAGAACCGCAGTGTGCTGCCGTATGCCCTGTAGATTGTTGTGTGCCCGATGAAGATCATGTGGAGACAGAAGAAGAATTACTAGGCAAGCAACGATTTATGCATCCTGAAGATTAGATTTTTATCCTTACTATCATAGAGAATCCCAATGAAAAATTGGGATTTTTTTATGTCCTTACTTCAGTTTAGAAACCCTATATTTGCACCGCAAAATTTAGTATTGAATGAAAGCCGGAATTGTAGGACTACCGAACGTAGGAAAATCAACTTTATTTAATTGTTTATCGAATGCGAAAGCGCAAAGCGCCAACTTCCCATTTTGTACGATAGAACCTAATATTGGAGTAGTAAATGTACCCGATAAACGTTTAGAAAAATTGGAGGAACTGGTAAATCCTCAGAAGGTAATTCCTGCCACCGTGGAGATTGTTGATATTGCCGGACTTGTGCGTGGCGCCAGTAAAGGTGAGGGTTTAGGAAATCAGTTCTTAGCGAATATTCGAGAAACAGATGCTATAATTCATGTATTACGTTGCTTCGATAACGATAATATCGTGCATGTGGATGGCTCCATTGACCCTATTCGCGATAAAGAGACCATAGATATAGAACTACAACTCAAAGATCTGGAATCAGTTGAGAAGCGCTTGGAGCGCGTCAAAAGAACAGCGAAAACAGGTAATAAAGAAGCCCAGGCAGAGCAAGCCGTTTTAGAAAAAGTAAAAGAAGCGCTTGAAAGCGGAAAATCGGTTCGTGCGATAGAGCGAACAGAAAAGGAAGCCGTATATATGCAACCGATGCAGTTCATTACTGATAAACCGGTTTTGTATGTGTGCAATGTCGATGAGGCTTCAGCGAAAACAGGAAATGCTTACGTAGAAAAAGTAGAAGCGGCAATTGCTGATGAAAATGCTGAATTATTAGTGCTGGCCGTGGCTACAGAGGCAGACATCGCCGAATTAGAAACTTACGAGGAAAAGGAATTATTTTTGGAGGATTTAGGATTGGATGAGCCAGGGGTTTCGAAATTAATCCGTGCTGCTTACAAGCTCCTGAACCTTCAAACCTATTTTACAGCAGGAGAAAAAGAAGTACGTGCCTGGACCATCAATATTGGCGATACGGCACCTAAAGCTGCCGGAGTGATACATACCGATTTCGAGAAAGGATTTATTCGCGCCGAAGTAATGAAGTACGATGACCTTGTGGGCTATGGTAGTGAGCTAAAGGTAAAAGAAGCAGGTAAATTGGCGGTTGAAGGAAAAGAATATGTCGTTTCAGATGGTGATGTGATGCATTTTAGATTTAATTTGTAAGTTCTATTCATGCAATTTGAACTCAAAGGATCAGACCAAAATAGCAAAGCACGAGCTGGTGTCATCACCACAGATCATGGGCTTATAGAGACGCCCATTTTTATGCCTGTGGGTACGGTTGCTTCGGTAAAAAGTGTACACCAACGGGAGCTTAAAGAGGATATCAATGCCGATATCATACTTGGGAATACGTATCATCTCTACCTACGACCTCAAACCCCAGTCTTGAAGCAGGCGGGTGGCCTACACAAATTTATGAATTGGAACCGGCCTATCCTCACAGATTCCGGCGGTTACCAGGTCTATTCGCTTTCAAACAACCGAAAGATCAATGAAGAAGGCGTGAAGTTTAAATCTCATATTGATGGGTCTTCACATTTTTTTTCACCGGAATTTTCAATGGATATTCAACGTAGCATCGGCGCAGACATTATTATGGCCTTTGATGAGTGTACCCCGTATCCTTGTGACTACAGCTATGCAAAACGATCGATGCATATGACACATCGCTGGTTGAAACGCTGTATAGACCATTTAGCCAAAACCCCTGAAATTTACGACTACAAGCAAACCCTGTTTCCCATTGTGCAGGGTAGTGTGTATAAAGATTTACGCAAAGAGTCTGCTGAGGTTATCGCTTCCGCGGAAGCTGAAGGAAACGCCATTGGTGGCCTGTCAGTAGGGGAACCGGCTGAAGACATGTACGAGATGACAGACATCGTTTGTGACATACTTCCGAAGGATAAACCACGCTACCTGATGGGAGTTGGAACACCAATAAATATCTTGGAAAATATTGCTTTGGGTATTGATATGTTTGATTGTGTGATGCCCACCAGAAATGCAAGAAACGGAATGCTGTTCACGGCACATGGTACGATCAATATTAAAAATAAAAAATGGGCAGATGATTTTTCACCTATTGATGAAATGGGTATTACCTATGTAGACACGCAGTATTCTAAAGCCTATTTACGCCATTTATTTGTGGCGAAAGAATACTTAGGTAAACAGATTGCCTCCATTCATAACCTCGGCTTTTATTTATGGTTGGTTCGTGAGGCGAGAAAGCATATATTAGCAGGTGATTTTACCACTTGGAAAAACCAAATGGTAAACCAGATGAACAAAAGATTATAACCTTGCGGATACTCGATAGCTATATA
>JASJDL010000091.1 GCA_030065775.1 Flavobacteriaceae bacterium
GACGAAATAAATGAAATCAAAAAAATAAGTACAAAAGTCAAACTTTTGCACTTATTTTTTCGATGAATATAATACGATCTTATTTTTACTTTCTTTTTTGTAATCAATTTCCAGGGGTGTTGTAATTGATTTTAATGCGTCATCCAAATTATTGTGAATAAATCCACCCGTAAATATACGGTCTATATCAATGTTCTCTGTTGTAACTTCAATGTTATATTGTCTTTCAAATTCTTCGAGCACAATGATAAAAGGAACGCTGTTAAAATTGGTGATATTGTTTAACCATTCAGGATTTCTCATTGTAAACTCACTTAGTATAGACTGATCATTCAATAGTCTAAATGACTTTCCTTGTGTCAAAGTATGTGCTTCATCTAGTGTGACGACTTTCACCACACCTTCAAAACATTTTACCTCGAAATACGAATCTCTCTCGTTCACCGTAAATTCAGTGCCAAGTACAGTCACAGTTCCTACATCTGTAAGAACATCGAAGGTAGCGCCTTTTGCTACTTTAAAGAAGGCTTCACCATCTAAGGTAACCTGACGTTTTTTATTCCAGTTCTTTTTGTTGTAAGTAATAGTTGATTGTGCATTCAAGGTCACTTCAGAAGCGTCTGGAAGCTCAACAGTATTTTGTTGACTTGCCAGAGTTTCCACCGTAGTACTCTGATTGCTGAAAAAGGCAAAGTATAGGCCGAAACTGATTATAATAGCGGCTGCTACTCGTATGAACGTATTGAGTCGAACAACTCTTACAGGTCGTTTTGCTTTTTTCAAGTTGGCTTTAAATTCTTCATATGAAGGGGGTTTCGAAAAATGAGAGGCTTTAAATTGCCTTGCACCTCGAATAATTTCTTCATGAAGCGGAAAATCCTCCTGCTGTTCAAATGCTTTTTGCTCAGCGGGACTTAATTCATCTTTAAGCCATTTTTCTAATAACTTTTCCTTATCCATTTTTGGTCATTTTTTCTGTGTTTCGTCATAAAAACAACTAGAACTCGATATATCCTGAAAAAAAATCAATTATTTTATTTCTTTGAGCTCGGCTTTAATGATTTTAAATGCTGAATAGATTCTATATTCGGCTACTTTTTTGGTAATTCCCAAAATATCTGCCACCTCCTGGTGTTTCTTCCCCTCAGTTTTATTCAAGAGAAAGGCACTTCGCTGTTCTTCTGTTAATTTTGACAAGGCTTTCTGGTACTTCTTGTAGAATTGCTTCTTTTCAAGCAAAAATTCGGGACTTTCGTTGGTATAATCTTTTGGTTTTACTTCCCGGTGTTTCAAAACTACTTTTTGATGCTTGATCTCGTTGAGCATCATATTTTTAGCAATCATAAAAACATATCCTTTTGCCTTTTCAAAGCTTACTTCTTTACAATTGGTCCATAACTTGGCAAAAGCTTCTTGAACCTTATCATTCGGGTTAAACCGGTCACCGTATTGATAGTATAGATAGTTGTGGAGATCGCTTACATAATCATTATAAATTGTGGTGAAAATTTTTTCATCACATACATTTTTTAAGGACATAAGTCGTGCAGAGTTAAGGGGAATTCGAAACTACTAAAAATTATTTAAAAAAGTTTCAGGATTTTTATGAAGTTAATTGTTTTAAGGTAAATTAACAGTAACAAATAATGTAGAGAATTATGAAAAAGTATCAAAAAATTTTTGCGCTAACACTGGTATTAGTAATGTCATTGATTTCTTGTCAGGAAGAATCAATTATTACGAATACAGACCCCAACGCTGATAATGCCTTAGTTGTTAATTCGAAGGCTGCAGACCTGATTGCAAAAACAACATTAAAGGATGGTTCAGACGATAATATATTAGATGAAGCGAATTGTTTGACCGTTGTCTTGCCTGTTAACGTTTTGGTAAATGGCATAGAGGTTACGGTAACTTCAGAAGATGATTACGACCTTATCGAGGACATACTTGATGAGTCAGATGATGATAACGACGTTCTGGAAATCGAATTTCCAATTACGGTTATTCGTAATGATTTTGTTGAAATACCTGTCAATAACCAGAATCAGTTAGACGGATTGGTCAATTCATGTAACGGCGAAAATGAAAATGATGATGATATTGAATGTATTGATTTTGTCTACCCTGTACAGGTTTCTTTGTTCAATACCTTGACAGAGGTAGTTGAAGACATTACCGTAACCAATGATGAAGAATTCTTCAATTTGGTTGATGATCTGGATGATAATGATGTTTTAAATATAGTTTTTCCGGTGAATTTAATTTTATCAGATGGTTCGGAAGTTCAGGCGAATAGTCTACAGCTTTTGGAAAATTTAATCGAAGATGCCGAAGATGATTGTGATGAAGATGATGATTTCGATTTTGATGATGACGATTGCGAAAATTGTACGACAAATCAATTAGAAGCTATTCTCACAGGATGTACCGGCTGGTTCATAGATAAATTTGAAGTAAATGACAATGATATTGAAGATAATTTCAACGGATTTTTATTTGACTTTTTAAGTGATGGTACCATTGAAATAAATGATGGCACGGGTAACTTCACCGGATCATGGAGCGCTCAGGGAGGTGGCCAAAATATCGTAGTGGCTATTAATGTTCCGGGATATGAGGAAGAGTTTAACGGTAATTGGAACCTACATGAAATAGAAGATGAAATTGACGAGAAGAAAGTAGATCTTAGAATGCCGAATGACGATCGCCTGCGATTTAAAAATGAGTGTAATTAAATAAGTCTAAATCATGAAAAAAGTATTCAACATAATAAGTGTGCTGGTTATAGCGGTGCTTATAGGGTGCAGTTCAGATGATGCAGATATGAATAGCGAAGCTCGAATGCAGCAAATTATTGCTCAAGCAGCATCTGGGACTTGGAAAATTACCAGCTACATAGATTCTGGTAAAGATGAAACAAGTGATTACGACGGATATGTATTCACCTTTAAAAACGATGGAAGTTTAGTTGCCACGAAAGGTACGGTAACCATTAATGGGACTTGGTCAGTAACCAGGGATTCAGACAGTAGTGACGACGATGATAATGATATTGATTTCAATATTTCATTCACGGCTCCCGAGATTTTTCAAGAACTCACAGATGATTGGGATATTAATTCTAATACTTCATCAAAGATTGATTTGATTGATGTGAGTGGTGGTAGTGGTGAAACAGATTCGTTGGTATTTGAAAAAAAATAGAACGCTAAACACATTATATTAAATAAACCAAAGAAAGATTCCATATGTTAATGGTTTATTTAAAACTGCCTTGTCAAAAATGACGAGGCAGTTTTTTTTATTACAGATGTAAATTCAGCCTTAAGTGATAAGTAGACAGGTATTCATGGAACTACGAAAAAGAATATTTTTAAAAAGATCGATTTTCTTCAGGACTTTTAGTGCTTAGATTGTTTTTATAACGAATGGGAAATTATTATGATTAAAAAAGGGTGTAGGATTAAATGCAGGGCTGCTTTAATTCAAAAATTAGAGCAGCCTTAATCAGACAACTTTTTTGATCATTTTTTTACTCATCGCACCTTAGGAATTTTATTAAGTAAGTTGTTAATGAATTAACAACTTTAGTCAAACCTAAAAAAAAGTTATGAAAAAGTTGAAAAGATTAAGTAAAAATGTCATTGTAATTATTGCGCTAATAGGAAATCTAAACGTGTTTTCTCAGGGCTTTCAGCCATTGGATAAGGCACCTCATGATATTGCATATTACAGGGAATCAAGAATTACCACTCCATTAGTGAAAGCGATTTATGGAAGGCCATCTGTAGAAGAGGGGAGTGAAGCATTCGGCACGGTAGTTCCATTTAATGAGCTATGGAGAACAGGTGCCAACGAAGCAACAGAAATAAAAATATATAAAGATATAGTATTTGGTAGCACATCTGTGAAAGCTGGTACTTATGTGCTATATACGATTCCGGGAGAACATGAGTGGGAGGTTATTCTGAGCAGTAATTTAGATGTACTCGGAGCGTTTCAGTATGACCCGGTATTTGATGTAGCCAAAGTAAAGGTTTCAGTGAGTAAAGCTGAAATGCTATCGACATTTTCGATTGCCTTTAAAAAGACACAAGAAGATACATTACAAATGGTTTTAGGATGGGGATCTACCCGTGTACAGGTTCCTATGAATTTCAATCATGACGAATACTTAGCCAAAACAGTAAAGAAGCAACAGTTTCCAGCACCTTGAGCGGATTAAATGCACATCGCTAAACATTTAAAAAAAGCCCTATAGAATCTTAGGGCTTCTTTATTTTAAAGAGGACACCGATTCAAATGAATTATTGAGATTTTCCTTTAACGGCACTTAATTTTCGTTTAACGGTTGGAAGGTGACATTCATCGAAAAACTCAGTTTTTGCAGTATAATGGCCATACTTTTGATATGTATTTAAAACAGTATAAGTCTACGAGCTATTAACAATTTATAAAAGGAATTAAACATGCAAAATCAAAAAACGAGTGACAACATTTTAGTCAAGAACTACATGGATGGTAACGAACGATCATTAGAGATCTTGATTGGCCGTCATAAACAAAAAATCTACGGTTTTATCTATTCAAAAATAGCGGATGCCGATGTCGTTGAAGATATTTTTCAAGACACGTTTATTAAGGTGATCAATACCCTGAAAGCAGGAAAGTATAATGAACAAGGTAAATTTTTGCCTTGGGTGATGCGAATAGCCCACAATTTGATCATTGATCATTTTAGAAAGGAAAAACGTGCGGCGACATTTAAAAATACCGATGAATTTGACATTTTCTCTGTCATTAGTGATGGTTCATTAAATGCAGAAAAACAAATCATAAAAGATCAGGTACATCATGATGTCAGGAGAATCGTAGATGAGTTATCTGAAGAGCAAAGAGAGGTGTTGATGATGCGCATTTATCGTGACATGAGTTTTAAGGAAATTGCTGAAATTACAGGAACCAGCATCAATACAGCTTTAGGAAGAATGCGTTATGCATTGATCAATACGAGAAAAATAATGGAAAGACATAATATTGCGCTAACATACTAAAAAAACACCTATTGAATGAAGAGACAACTACTTTAAAAATAAAAACCACTCAAATTGAGTGGTTTTTTTATTAGGCCAGCTATAGTTACTGATCATTTTTATCTTTTTTCTTCTTCTTTTTGCGCTCTTTTCTATCATGTTTATCTTGTTTTCGAGCTTCCTTTAAACAGCATAAGGAAATTACCTAGATGCTATTTGAGGATTTTTTTGGTTAAAGTTGTTTTATAATAGATTGCGTACGCTATTTCTTATCATTTTAAGTTAAAGCATACTTTTTTTGGAATTAAATGGAAAGGTAGTTTCATTAAAAAACAATTATTATGATCGCTAAAAAATTACCATTTCTCGGCCTACTATATTTAGTGCTGGGAGTCTCGTTTTTTGTTTTCACCTCTTGCGATAGTGAGGAGGTTCTCGTTTTTGATTCAAAGAATCTTCTTACTAAAGATTCCAAAGTGGTGGAACTCATGACTCAAATTGCTCAAAACAATATAAAGAACAATAACACAGAGCTTAAAAGTTCACAAAAATCTTCAACAGACTGTACAAGTTTTAAGTACCCAATTACATTTGATGCTTATTATGGTGATAATCCAACACCACAGCAGATCGTAGTAAATAGTGATGAGGAGTTGCTACAATTTTTTAGTACGACACTAACTGCAGAGAATCCATATTATGTACTATTCCCGGTATCACTCGTAGATGCAGATGGTACGGTGACTATAGTTAATAGTCTAGAGGAGTTAGAAAGTATATTGCAATCATCAGTTGATAGTTGTGGACTAGCTGATAGTGATGGAGACGGAGTTTCTGATGCTGATGAAGATACTAATGGAGATGGTGATCCGACCAATGATGATACCGACGGTGATGGTACACCTGATTATTTAGATACGGATGATGATGGTGATGGTATTCCAACCTCAGATGAAGACGCGAATGGAGATGATGACCCGACCAATGATGATACTGACGGTGACGGTACACCTGATTATTTAGATAATGATGACGATGGTGACGGTATTCCAACTTCAGATGAGGACACCAATGGAGATGGCGATCCGACCAATGATGACACAGATGGTGATGGTACGCCTGATTATTCAGATATGGATGATGATGGTGATGGTATTCCAACTTCAGATGAGGACACTAATGGAGATGGCGATCCGACCAATGATGACACGGATGGTGATGGAATTCCTAATTATTCCGATGATGATTCAGACGGCTCCAATGATAATGATGATACAACCACAGGCGGATGTAATACCATATTCGCAAAAGGAGATGATTCAAATTCAACTTGTTTCTTAAATGATGGTTTTAACCGTTGGGGATGGAGTATAGGTCCATTATCTCAGGGCGAGTATAGCTTTGATATTTATGGAGGCGCAGGCCAGTGTGATACTCAAAAAGGGGATCTCGTAGGTGTATTAAAGGTCTCTTACCAAAGCGATGTAGTTGAGGTGACCTACGAGGCTAACGACGGTTTTGTATTTAATGAAACACATTTATATATAGGTGATGCTATGTATCCCACTAATAACAATGGTAATGCAACAGTAGCTCCGGGTCAGTTTCCACACAGTCATGAAAATCTTAATGGGGCAACTTCCGACAGTTACACTGTTACGGGAATGTCAGGAGATGCTATTTATATAATCGCTCATGGCGCTGCGTGCTACAACGGTGATAGCACCTCGGGAGATTAATCAGCAAAACGATTAAGTAAAATAAAAAAAGCCATTGTAAAGTTCTTATGCTTGCAATGGCTTTTATAGTTGCATCAGTTAAAAGAAAGTTCTCAATTCTGTTTATAATTCAGCTCAAAAGTCCTTATTAATAAGTTACTGTTTAAGTGCTATTATACATCCTTACAAAACTCCGTGCTGAAAATAGATCAAACAAAAAAACGCTCAAGCGAGCTTGGCGTTTTTTCTTATGGAACTATTTAGTTGTGATCGCGGAAGGATTCGAACCTTCGACCGTCTGCTTAGAAGGCAGATGCTCTATCCAGCTGAGCTACGCGACCGGGCTGAGCGTTAAGAAAATGTCTGATAGACATTTTTAGCGAAAGAACCAGCAGGCGCGCCGGCAACCTTTTCAGCACTCTCAATTTTAAGGGCCAGGAGGTGCGTGGGCAAACTCCCAGTTTTCTCAAGAAAGTAAGTTCTCTTCGAAAACCAATCCCTAGTTAATCTTTCGGGGGGCAAATATACAATTTCTTATAAAAAAAAAGTAATCGAACCTAACTTCTTTCAATTAATAATTAATTACTCTAATCAAGATAATAACCCCTATCATGACCAAGACCAAGTATCCACTAAATTTTGTGGTTCTTTCGATAAGAATTTTTTTCTGTGTCTCACGTGATCTTATGGAACGACTTCCAAGGTCTATCCAAGCTTTCTAACCGCATCTGTACTACCGGGAATATTAAAGTTCTTCAACTCTAATTTGAATATCAGTAACGAGTAATAAGATGAGAAGAAGGAGGATCAATACCAAAATTACCTTTATACCTGATCTCTCAAGCTTCGATAAATTACGATAATAGGAAAATATACCCGGTTTTTTACCCTCATGAATGAGCTTAGAATGAGTATCTGTCAGTAGCTGATACCCTGATTTAGGAATCGTTTTGATTACTTTCGGCTGTTTCGGGTCATCTTTGAATATTTGCCGGAGCCTTGAGATCGCCTGGGTCAGGCCCAAATCATTACCGACAGCATCACCCCAGGCAGTTTCCAGTAGCTGAGACCGTGAAACGGTTCTGCCTCTATTATTATATAGAATCAGCAAAACGTCCTTTTCTTTTGGAGTTAATCTTATAACGTCTCCATCTACTATGATTTCATTTGAATCAGTGAGAACTTTATAGCCATGGAGATCAAATGAATTTGACCCGGTAATCATTCGGTTTTATTAAGATTGTGTTTCAAAAATACTAACAAGAATGGGAATGGCACTATCTTTTTAGGTATGAAATTTCTAGAATTAACAGTTTTTAACGGTACAGAAGAAAAATAGAAGATTTTACGAAGCTTTATTTTTTGCCGTTGCCATATTTTTGAGAAAAGTAGTTGAATTGAATATAAGTGTATCATCATATATCCTAAGTAAATCGAAAACAATGGAATTTAAAAGAATTAGTATCGCAGTAGTTGTACATCTCATCATGATTTTTAACATCAATGCACAGTCAAGTACTGATCAATTGTTGGATGCGACGCTCAATAAGATGGAAAAACTATTTAATGAGAACAATATGGTAGGCATCGTTGACTTCTATACCGACGATGCTCAAATGTTCGAACCTGGGGGCCGTATCGTCAAAGGCAGTGAAGATTTAAAAAAATATTGGAAAACCTTAGAAGGCATTGGAGTATCATGGGATCTTGATTTGTTGGAAGTGCAAGAGTCGACCAATTTTGTATATAGTGTCATCGAATCACGTCTGGCATATAAGCATGGGGGGCAAGAAGTTATGTCAAAAACGAGAGCACTGCTCATTTGGGAACGAACCAAAGACGGGTACAAAATCAAAAAAGATTTTTTTCAAATGATCAAGTAAAAGATAGAACTGCATTTGTGTGAAGACATAGTAAGACTGTTCCAATCGTATCTTCTTGAACTTCATTAGGTTTAGAAAGTATACTTACCACATATTCAAATAAAAAAAGCCAGAAATTCATAATTTCTGGCTTTCGTTCGTCATGGTCGCAGCATTGTTTTGTAGGTCATGAAAATACGAATTCATTTCGCTAACTGCCCGTAATACTTTAGTTAAGCTATACGCTCCTACAGCGAATGATGAAACCTTCTGCATTGAAACGATGTGAAGAAAATCCCTAAAAATGGGGATTGACTAAAGGCTTCATTATAAATACCTTAGGTCCGGAGTTGTTCGTCTATGAAAAACTTCAGAAAAGAAAATAGCTATGATTGCCCTCGCACTAAAATTACTTAGAGATGAATTGAGCGACTATATTGTTCAAAACAAAAGATCGGGCGATACTATTACAAACGATAGAATTGTTCTGGGTAATATAGCCTCAATTGATAATGATGATACAGGCATTTTTCATGATAAAGTCATCCTTTCACTCGTGAATACAGAAGAGGAAAGTACTTTGAAGAATGGGAAACATAGTATCAAATCCGGTGCAGGATTAAAATATATGGAGCCTGCAGTACATCTAAATCTTTATATTTTAATATCGTCGATACCAAAAGACAAACCACTCTCTGATAATTATCAATTTGCACTACATAGATTGTCTTTAGTCTTACAGTTCTTCCAGGCCAAGAAGAACTTTACGGTACAGAATTCTCCTCATAGCAAAATATCCGCAGACCAACCGGGTATACAAGACGACTGGATAACGAATGAATTGAGAGATGAATTGAAGCTCAATGTTGAACTTTATACGCTCACATTTGAGCAAATAAATCATTTATGGGGTTCCCTGGGCGGCAAGCAATTACCATTTGCTATGTACAAAGTAAGGCTTGTTAAAATCCAGGAAATATCACCGTATGAAGCTCCGATAATTGAAGAAATTAAAAACACAGCTGTGGTAACAAATGCCGACTGCGATGAGTGAGATCTTATATAAACGCCTATTTGAAGTCAATGTATTACATGACTATTATTTAATCTCCTCAGATGGCGGTTCTTTCTTTGAGAAACCCCATGCAGAAAAAGAATCCTTGCTCAAAAGTATGCATTATCACGAGATGTATCAGGTGGCCGACTTTTTGGAAATAGAACCTTCCGAAATAGCGAAGCAAAGGTTCGCTGAATATAAATTGATCTTTAGAAAAACCGCCTTGGGATTTGTCGTGGGTGCCGAGGTAATACCTGAACTTCATTTGGGTGCCCAGGTTTATAAACCCCGATTTGAACTCCCTGACACACTTTCATTAACCTTTACTATACGTACGCTGGCCACCAATTTTTTAAGCATGACCAATATTGGGCTGAGACCTGCATTACCGGCGAACTACTACTTTACAAATAAAGATAAAAAGGTATTCAATGAAACCGGCCCAAATCACAAATCATTACCTATTTCCGCAACAGCAGAAAAACGCCAGGCAGGTATGTTCTATGAAATGGGAACCTTATTAAAATTTGGGAATGGTTTAAGGGAAGCATTAGAACTCACGAATGCAAATACGAATGATCTGAATTTCTGGGAAAATTTAAAAGACAGACGCTATGTGACGAACGCCGACAGGATATTATTACCCCCAATTTTCAGTTATCCTGTCAAGAAGGAACAAAACATAACACAGTTAAAAGCTGTATTGGAAGATACCAGTTCCAATGTGATAAAAACAATAACAAAGAATAGCGCCACAGCCCTCCAGAAAGTCTCGCTAAATTTTGAAATGGTCGATGAGACCATAGATGATCCGGTAAAAATTCCGGAAGGGATTTACACACTAAAGATCCAGGAGAATGGAAACCCTGAATTGTCGTATACCGTTTATCTAAATGACTCCCTGTATGCTAAAAACCACCTTGGTGTCATTGATATTCGCATGGATGAAACAGATTCTCCATTCAGTCTTCTGGATGCAGACGGCTATCTCAAAACCAGGACCAACGCTGCTGGAAAAAAAATAACACATCCTGTTTATGAAATACGATTTAAGAATAGAAGAACGTATTGGAGGTACCAACAAGAAACTGACTTCCAGGCAGGGGATATCACAGCCGACCTCAACCCATATCTCGTATTTGAACCTGCCACAAGAAAAATAATTTCCAAAAGTCCGAAAGGGCTAACACGAACCCTGGTTCCCTTTAAAAGTGGAGCCAATGAGAAGATATTACCCTACCCAAAAACACCTTCTCTAAGGGTAGACGGGAAAAGGATATTCTCAGAGATCTATATTAATAAATCAAACAAATTAGTACACAGTTGAAATTAATCTTAATACAAAAATGATATTATGAATTACAAAACCCCCGGAGTTTATATTGAAGAAATCCCTAAACTTCCACCGTCGATTGCACAAGTTGAAACTGCTATACCCGCCTTTATCGGGTACACCGATAAAGCAGTAGATGATAATGGAGATAACTTATCGAAAGAACCCAGAAGGATCAGTTCATTATTAGAATATGAACGATTGTTCGGAATGCCTTTTGCCGAAAAAGGCATAAAAGTAACTATTACCGGGGACGCTGCAAATCCGAAATCGGTCTTGGCCTCCATAGATAACAGGTCGGCATATAGGATGCACTATGCCATGCAATTGTTCTTTGCCAATGGTGGAGGGCCCTGTTATATCGTATCTGTAGGAGATTATTCAACCGGAATAATAGATTCTGATACACTTATAGAAGGGTTGAATGCCACCGAAAAGGTCGATGAGGTGACATTATACGTATATCCAGACGCACAGGGAATTCAAAACCTCGATAATTTTTACAGCGTTTTCAAAGCTTCATTAGATATGTGTGTCGAATTAAAGGATCGCTTTACCGTTATGGATATCTGGCAAGACCCCAATGAAACCGATTACCTTAAGAACATAGAAAATATGCGTTTAAAAGCTCCGTCAGAAGAGAATATTGCCAAATATGGAGCGACATATTTCCCCAACCTTAAAACCATTTTGAACTATTATTACGGAGGTGAAGGGAAAGGAGATGATAATGTAATTATTGAACATCTGGAGGGAGACGGATCCCTCGGCGGGAACCTGAAAGAACTGCAAAAAAAGAATAACGTTCAGTACTTTAATGCACAGGCGAAAATTCGAGACTTCCCCATGGAAATGCCACCATCACCTGGTATCGTTGGTGTCTATGCCAGCGTTGATTCTTCTCGAGGAGTTTGGAAAGCTCCGGCCAATGTTAGTATGGACTATGTTATTGAACCTGTCATCAAAATCACCGATAAGCAGCAAAGAGATTTAAATGTTGATGTCAACGCAGGAAAATCTGTCAATGTGATCAGATCGTTTGTAGGGCGAGGTTCAGCAGTGGTTTGGGGAGCCCGAACCCTTGCCGGTAACAGTAATGAATGGCGCTATGTGCCCGTACGCCGCTTTTTTAACATGGTTGAAGAATCCGTAAAAAAAGCAACGGTTCAATTTGTATTTGAGCCCAATGACCTCAATACCTGGTCAAGGGTAAAATCTATGATCGAAAATTTTTTAGTACAACAATGGAAAGCAGGGGCTTTAATGGGAACAACCCCGGAGCAGGCTTTTTATGTAAAAGTTGGGTTAAACGAAACGATGGACGAAGTTGATATCTGGGAAGGAAGGATGATCGTTGAGATTGGAATGGCAGTGGTGAGGCCGGCAGAATTTATCATTTTAAGATTCAGCCATAAGATGTTATCAGAATAATTAATTAAACAGTAATGAACCTTAAAAATTGAAGACATGGCAAGCATGAATGGTAATGAAAATGGCAGCACACGTACGCCTGATA
>JASJDL010000092.1 GCA_030065775.1 Flavobacteriaceae bacterium
TGATTCACCACTGCATCCCCTAAGGTTCATAGATACAGCATCGTAACCAGCGCGGTTTAATTCATTAGTCAGGGATATCATGTACGAAGAATTGGAACTTCCTTCCAATCCGTGGATCAATAAAACTAGCTTCTTCGAACCAATCGTAGAAAAGTCAAGATCAATAAAGTCACCATCAGTCAATTCCACGCGCTTCCGGCTATATTGTAATTCAGGATGGCAAAATACCGCCCGGTACATGGTATTTACATGACCATTTTTAAAGATAAATGATGGTGAATATGTAGAATTTTCTATATACGGCATCAGCTCAAATAATTTTTTAAGATCTCTAAAGTGTACTTGCCGGCAATCTGAGCAGCAAATTTTTCAAAATCGATGTGTGCGTTGTCATTGGCCTTATCAGAAACAATACGAATGATAGAAAATGGAACCCCATATTCATAACAAACCTGTGCAACGGCCGCTCCTTCCATTTCAACACAAACAACCGATGGTAAGTTCGAATGTATAAAATTTATCTGAGAATTGCTATTGATAAACTGATCACCGCTGGCTATGCCACCTCGTACTACTTTAGGATTCGCAATTCCAAAATTGGTTGCTTCCTCCTTAGAAATTATCGTATTAAAATCATTCAAAAATAGAGTACCTGCATTTAGCAATTCTCTTTGTCTGAGAAGATCTGTTTCAAAATAAGTCTTATCCAGTAATGGAATTTCAAAAGGTTTGTACAATGGAGTGGCATTTATATCGTACTGATACAATTTGTCGCCGATGACAATGTCACCAATGTTTAAATGGTCAGTGACGGATCCGGCAACACCGCTAAATAGAAATTCACTCAATTCAAAATCATTTATAAGCTGTGTCGCAGTTGTTGCGGCAGCAACTTTTCCCCATCGTGAAAATACCAAAACAACGTTCTTGCCAAATAAGGTGCCGAGATGATAACGCCTTTTACCTTTTACAGTCGTGGTAGGGTTTTCAAGGTGTTCCACCAGGGTTTGGAGCTCCTCTCGCATAGCGCTCATGATCGCAATCATAACTCGTCAATTTCAACAGTTAAATCACAAATTTTATTCTTGACACTTTTAACTTCTTACAATCCTTCCATCTACCATTTCAAGTTTACGGTCGGCCATATTTGCCAGCTCTTCATTATGCGTAACAATCACAAAGGTTTGATTGAATTCGTCACGTAATTTAAAAAAGAGTTCATGTAAGTTTTTCGCAGAAGCAGAATCTAGATTGCCGCTGGGCTCATCGGCGAAAATCACTTTAGGATTGTTAATAAGTGCCCTGGCAACGGCGACACGCTGTTGTTCTCCACCAGACAGTTCATTTGGTTTATGGTTTATTCTATTGGCCAACCCCAAAAAGTCAAGGAGTTTTCTGGCTTCGTCTTCTGTTTCACTCTTACTTCGATTGGCAATAAAGGCTGGAATACATACATTTTCTAAAGCAGTAAATTCCGGCAATAGTTGATGGAACTGGAAAATAAATCCGATATTCTGATTTCTAAATTGAGATAGGGCTCTATCTTTTAATTGTAAGACATCTTCGCTATTGAGCTGTAGTATAGTATTCCCATTAAGGGAAGGTCTGTCTAAAGTGCCTAAAATTTGCAAAAGTGTAGTTTTACCGGCTCCCGAAGGACCTACAATAGCTACAATTTCCCCTTGTTTTATATGAAGGTCAACACCCTTCAAAACCTGTAAGTTTCCGAAGGATTTGATGATATTTTTTGCCTGAATCATTCCATAAAAATAATTGTGCGGTGAAAATAATCAAATTAGACTAGATGATTCTATTTTGTAGAAAGTTTATTGCCAAAACCGGATCAAATTTAGAAATGGTTTGCTATTTTTGTGCTGGTCAAAATCAAACTTAAAAGATGAATTTACACGAATATCAAGGTAAAGAAATATTAAGCAGCTTTGGGGTTAGAACGCAGCGCGGTATCGTTGCACATAATCATAAAGAGGCAGTAGATGCTGCGAAACAATTATCTGCCGAAACCGGTACGAGCTGGTGGGTTATCAAAGCCCAAATACATGCCGGAGGACGCGGTAAAGGTGGGGGAGTTAAGCTGGCTAAGAGCCTGGCAGAAGTTGAGTCTATTTCTGAAGATATTATCGGGATGATGCTTAAAACTCCTCAAACGCCACCCGAAGGTAAAAAAGTACATCAGGTATTGATAGCTGAAGATGTTTATTACCCCGGTCAAAATGAGCCGGAAGAGTACTATATGTCTGTATTGTTGAACAGGGCAACCGGTAGAAATATGATCATGTATTCTACTGAAGGCGGAATGGATATTGAAGCTGTTGCGGAAGAAACACCGCATCTGATTTTTACGGAAGAAGTCGATCCGGCGATTGGCTTATTACCTTTCCAGGCACGAAAGATAGCGTTCAACCTCGGGCTTTCTGGTGGTGCATTAAAAGAAATGGTGAAGTTCGTATCTTCATTATATACCGCTTTTGTGAAGTCTGACTCTACCTTATTTGAAATAAATCCGGTATTAAAAACATCTGATGATAAGATTATGGCTGTCGATGCCAAGGTAACTTTAGATGATAATGCCTTATTCCGTCATAAAGACTATGCTGAGATGCGTGACTTGCGCGAGGAAAATCCTATAGAAGTAGAAGCAAAGGCTGCGGGATTAAATTATGTTGACCTTGATGGAAATGTGGGTTGTATGGTAAACGGTGCCGGTTTGGCGATGGGTACCATGGACTTAATCAAGCAAGCCGGTGGTGAGCCGGCAAATTTCCTGGATGTTGGAGGTACTGCTGATGCGAAACGCGTGGAAACAGCATTTAGAATTATTTTAAAAGACCCAAATGTAAAAGCTATTCTGGTCAATATCTTTGGTGGAATTGTTCGTTGCGATAGAGTGGCGCAAGGTGTAGTTGATGCGTATACCAATATGGGTGATGCGATTCAGGTACCAATTATTGTACGTTTGCAAGGTACAAATGCCAAGGAAGCCAAAGAGTTGATTGATTCTAGCGGAATGGAAATTATTTCTGCGACAGAATTCCAGGAAGCTGCGGACAAGGTACAAGAGGTACTTGCTTAGCTTTTATAATTCAAGGTACAAGATTTTATTCGAGAGAGCTGCACTACGCAGCTCTCTTTCTTTTCACTGATTTTAGTATTTTTACGAGAAACCAAAATGTATGGAAAATCGACTCCCGGGACTACCAGAGAATCAGCTACCTAGACTTACAGTCAAAGAAATTCAAAATGAGACGTTACGTTTTTTTAACTTAGAAAAAGGACTTCTTTTTACATTTGTAGCGCTATTAAAACGCCCTAATGATACTATCGATATCTATCTTAATGTTGACAGAAGACGATTTTCTAATCCGCTTCAATATATTTTGATTGGCGTTGCACTTTACACAGTAATAATTTCAGTTCACCCTAGTTTTATCAATACTATGGAGAATTTAAGAGCGACAAATGAAAAGACCTACAAACCATTAGAAGAGAAGTTAAATTTTCCAATTATGGAGCCGTTTAACAGAGCGCAGGAAGCGTATCTTTCATATCAAAATATCTTTTATTTGATCCTTATTCCGATTGTAAGTTTTATTACCATGATTTTATTCGTGAAGAATTATAATTATGCGGAGAACTTAGCAATAAATGCTTTCATCTTTGGAACGTCAACCTGGCTTAGTTTCGTTCTCAGTACCATGACGGTATTTCTGGACCATTTTAGCATCATGATGGTTGCCGTACCAATAATTTCGTTTGTCGTAATTGGGTATTTATACCATAAAGTCTTTCAGGAAAGCTGGTTAAAGACTATTGGTGTTACAATGATCGTATTAATGGTACTAATGCTGTTATCGCTTATAATACAATTTGGTATGACCTTACTATTTATGTTTACATAAACCTTCCAAAGAAAATAGCATTCATCAATAATTTGTTCGTGCCATACCAAAATGCCCTAAAGTTGGTATTATCGGTAAATACGATGACTTTTCCTTTACCCATATTCGCCTTTTTAAATGGGACTGATTCTGAAAGATGTTTTAAGTTTTCTCTGGATATATAACCGCTCAATAAAGGATTCTTCGAGTACTGTAGTGCCGGCTTGTAAGTCATTGCGCTATCGGGCTTTACAAAAACGGTTGTGTTTCTAAAAAGGGCTATTTTATCTGAATTATAGCCAAAGTTCACCGGGTGACTTCTATCAATATTGGCTTCAAAAATCGCACCACCGATAAACTGCGCACCTCTAAAATTTGATCGCTGATCAAAGGCTACGTTCTTGGTTTCACTTTTCGATTTCTTAAAATCAAGCTTGATAAATTTATTGGTATTCAGCCACTTCAAGCTGTTTCTATAACCGATAAGCGTGCCACCCTTTTTTACAAAGTCCTTTAGTTTATCTTTTACTTTATTCAAGGCCGCACCTGATGTATTGGGCAAAACAATCGCAGTATATTTATTTAAATCTGCACGATCGATATTTCGTGTATCGAGCTTGGTAACCGGTATTTGATACCTGGTGTCTAATAAATGCCAGATCTCGCCTGCATCGTAGGAATTGATGCCGTCTCCTATGATAATAGCTACTTTAGGTTTTTTCAAAGCTCTGAAATTATTACTGCCAAGGTCAATCCCTTCTGTTAATCCGGTTGAAGTGCCATCAATGTTAATACCAGTTTCTTTCGCGAGATTGCCCATAAGCGTATGCATCGTTTCAGCAGACTTTTTCTGATTCTGCACCGGTATCATTATGGTACCATAATCATAGTTTTTTCCATTTTGCTTGAAAGGTTTCATTGCAACTTTAGCACGTAGCCCTCTTTTTAAAAGCTGATAGGCTAGCTTAGGTGTGTAGTATTCATCCCATTCAAATAAGTAAGCGTAATTACTTTTTTTCGAAACCTTTCCTTCAGGGAAGTCGAGTTTCGTTACTTCTGCACCTAAATTTGACAGATTCGATTGGTAATTATACGGTAAATCAAATGCTAAAGGGAGTGTCCAGGCGGAAACGTCATAAAACAGGCTGTCTCGGAATTTTGTGCGTTTTTCAAACATGGCATTGATCATCCTTGAGTTTGGTTGGTTCATTGGTACGATATAGCTGTGATCGTTTTTTACATTCCTGTAAAACTTTACGTTTTGACGCTGTAGCATTTTCGCAAAATGAAATGTTTTTGCCCGGTCTGACGGATCTCCAAAAACAATCGCTTTATTTCTCGACTTCGTAACTTCCCTTTGTGCATTCTTGTAGAAGTCACGTTGGTAATTCAATAGCTTAACGCGAAGTTCTTTCCCGGCTTTAAGAGTTGATAATCCGGTGGTCAATTGATTTCGAATAGAGAAGGGAAAAGAAAGCACGCCATTATCGCTATTCTGTAAATGCCCTCTTGAGCTGGCTTGCTCAAATAGTATTCCTATCGCACCATTGATATCTGGAAATGTTGAGCCCTTACCGTAATAGAAATCGTCAAAACTTTCTTCGGTATAGTAAAGTGAGCCAAGTTTATCCAATGCCGCAGCATGATACATTCCAATTTCTTTTGTAAGCTGTTGGTTCATAGCTGGTGTGAGCGGGTGCGTTCTTGATGGAATGCCAGGTTGAAAGAAAAAGGTGGTATTCGTACCCATTTCATGGTGGTCGGTCAAGATATTTGGTTTCCATTTATGAAAACTCTTGATCCGTGCTTGAGATTCCGGTAGTTGAGAGACAAGCCAATCACGGTTCATATCGAACCAATAATGATTTGTACGCCCTCGTGGCCACGCCTCGTTGTATTCTCTATCGTTTCCATCTGGCGTTAAATTCTGATTCTTATGCGTATTTACCCAGGAGGCAAAACGATTAAGACCATCGGGATTATAAGATGGGTCCAATAGAACAATCGTATTCTCAAGTAATTCGTTAATAGCATCACCTTCTGCGGCAGCAAGGTAATAGGCTAATAGCAATCCTGAATTCGCACCACTGGGCTCATTACCGTGAATAGAAAAGCCTTGATAGACTACCAATGGCATTTCAGAAGTATTCAAGGTACTGGAGACACTGGCATCAGATAATTTTAAATGTTCGGTTCTTAATTGCTCTAAATTCTCATGATTTTTGGGTGAAGTTATGGTCAATAATAAGAGCGGACGATCTTCATAAGTTTTTCCTCTGTTTTCAATGGTGATTCTGTCAGACGCGGCAGCCAAAGTTTTCATATATTCAACAATCTTGTCATGTGACACATGCCATTGACCTACTTGAAACCCTAATACACTTTCCGGTGTTGGGATATTTTGATTATATGAAATGTCTTGTGGTAAATAATAGGAGAGATCTAAGTCGTTTTGAGCAGTCAGGGATATGGTACTAAAACAAAAAACAAGTAGGGAGATTCTTTTCAGCATAATAAGAGAGTAATTCTAGTTGTAAATATAAAAAAACCGTTCAATCTGCACTGAACGGTTTTCTTGATTTACTATAAATAATTGAGTTAGTTAGCTATTTAGATGTCATCAAAATCTACATCGGTAAAACTTTCAGTTGATGAATCCTCAACAGGGACTTCTTTTTGAAAATCTTTTTGATGACGCTCAGAAATGACTTCTTCACCTTTTTCAGAAACAATAAAACTAGTTGCCTTTTCTAACATTTCTTTGAACTCTGAAAAATCTTCTTTGTATAAATAAATCTTATGTTTTTTATAATGGAAAGATCCATCATCATGTGTAAACTTTTTACTTTCTGTAACAGTTAAATAATAATCACCAGCTTTCGTTGATCTTACATCAAAAAAATAGGTTCTTCTACCTGCTCTCAACACTTGCGAAAAGATTTCCTCTTGTTCTACAAATTCTTTATCACTCATAATAATCGTTATTAAAACAGTGAACAAATCTAAAAAAATAAATAACTAGAACAAGAAATAATTAAAAATTCTTTAATCGCTTTCAGTAGATTGCTCGGTAAGTTGTTGGTTGTAAAGCTCCTGATAATAGCCTTCTTGATTGGATAGGGTTTCATGTGTACCTTGCTGAATAATCTTACCTTCATCCAGCACTAAGATCAAATCAGCATTCTTGGCAGATGACACTCTGTGGCTAACTATAATTGTTGTTTTGTCTTTACTTACTCGTTCGAGATTGTTGAGGATGATTTCTTCTGTTTCAGTGTCTACCGCCGATAGACAATCATCAAAAATTAGGATCTTCGGATTTCCAATAATCGCTCTGGCTATAGAAATTCGTTGTTTTTGTCCGCCGGAAAGTGTTACTCCGCGCTCACCGACAAAGGTTTCGTACTGGTCATTAAACTCGGCAATGTTATGATGGATATGTGCATTCTTAGCAGCTTCAATGATCTCCTGCTCAGTAGCATTGGCATCACCGAATTTGATATTGTTTTTGATGGAATCTGAAAATAGAAAAGCTTCTTGCGGTACAAAACCAATACTTGCCCTTAAATCATCTAAATTGATATTTTTTATTGGGTTTCCATCAATGAGAACCTCCCCTGAGTCGGCATCATACAATCGGGCTATTAAATTGATAATCGTGGATTTTCCAGATCCTGTTTTTCCTAATATGGCTAGCGTATTGCCGCTGTCAAGCGAAAAATTAATATTTTTCAGCGCTTTAATATCCGTATCAGAATAGGTAAATGATACATTTTTAAATGCTATAGTACCTTTGATTTCTGAAGCATACTCCGCAGTATTTTTAATATCGGGTTTTACTTCCAAAAACTCATTGATACGTTTTTGAGAAGCTTCAGCTTGCTGTACAATGGAAGTCACCCAACCCACTACGGCCACAGGCCAGGTAAGCATATTCACATACATAATAAACTCGGCGATTACTCCCAGGCTGGCAATTTGCCCATTGATATAACGCATACCCCCGATGTAGATGACCAGTACATTACTTAGACCAATCAGCAAAATCATCAAAGGAAAGAAAAGCGCTTGTACTTTGTACAACGAGATATTTTTTTCTTTACTCTCAATGGCCAAGGTATTAAAAGTGTTGAAAGTAGGTTTTTCAATACCATAGGCTTTGATAACGTTGATACCTGAAAATACCTCTTGGGCATTGGTGGTCAGTTTTGACAGATATTCCTGTACTATTCTGCTTCTCTGATTAATGATTCTGCTTATTAAATAAATGGAAACAGAAAGAATTGGTAACGGAAGTAGTGTAAATAAGGTCAAGGTGGAGTCAATTGTCAGCATATTGGCAATGACTATCACAAATAAGGTAATCATATTGATCGTATACATGATGGCAGGCCCAAAATACATACGTACTTTACCAACATCTTCACTTATTCTATTCATTAGGTCTCCGGTACGATTGGCTTTGTAAAATTTTTGTGATAGCCGCTCATATTGCTGAAAGATTTCATTTTTGAGATCAAATTCAATCAAACGTGACATAACGATAATCGTTTGTCTCATTAAAAAGGTGAAAAATCCAGATAAGATCACTGCTCCAACAATGAGCAGAATATTAATAAGTAGTTCATTTTTCACTACAGAGAGTTCTGCAACAGTGCCTTTTTGATATTCTTCAACCACTGTGAGTGATTTATTCACTAATCTTGGTGTAAATAATGAAAAAATGCGTGCTATAATGGTGGTAACAAGTCCGATGATGAGTCGGTACTTGTATTTAATGAAGAATTTATTTAGGTATTTTAAAGCTTTCAAAAGCGTCTGAAATTCAATGTGCGATATTAAAGAAATAAAAATAGTATTAAAATTTATAGTAGTTAAAGAAGTCTTAAAAATATTTTTTAAGGGTATAAATTTTATTCTAAAATGCTAAAAATTAACTTACATTTGCAGCGGTTTTTACAATGATGAATGTCTAATTTTACAACAGCTCAATTACGCTCTTTTAACTAATGCTCAACCGAAGACATATACGCATAAAAGTGATGCAATCTATTTATGCATTGCTTCAATCAAAAAATGATGACCTGGTAAAGGAAGAAAAATTCTTACACGCAAGTATTCAGAAAATAGAGGCCCTATATGTATTAATGTTGAGCATGCTTATCGAGGTGCGCCAATTAGCTTATGAGCATATAGAACTACGCAAAAAAAAATATTTAGCGACCTCTGAAGATAAGAACCCCAATCGGAAATTTGTCGAAAATCAGGTGTTAAAACAACTGATCAATAGCCCATTTATTAGTCAATACATAGCTGATAATAAGTTACATCATTGGAAAGAGCACAATGAATACGTTCGTGTTATATGGGATGAAATCAAAAAAAGTGATCGTTACGAGAACTATATAAATGCCAGCGAATTATCATTTAACGAAGACAAAGATTTCATAATAGTGATTTATAAAGAAATCATTGCACCCAACGAAAAATTATTTGATTACTTAGAAAGTGAAAATATTAGCTGGGTAGACGATATACCATTAGTTAATACATTTATCGTTAAAAAATTGACGAAACTAAATAAGGGTAAGACTTTTAACAGACCGATGTTATTTAGGGATGATGACGACAGACAATTTGTTTCTGATCTTTTTAAGAAAACAGCGTTACACCATAACGAATTTACAGAAGATATTGATGAAAAGACACCAAATTGGGATACCGATCGCATTGCCGAGTTAGACCTGATACTTATGAAAATGGCATTGACAGAGTTTGTGTATTTTCCATCTATCCCAACAAAGGTTACCATAAATGAGTATATTGAAATCGCCAAAGATTATTCTACTACGAAAAGCAGCTTTTTTATCAATGGCGTCTTAGATAAACTCTCAAAAGAATATTCAGAAAAGGGCAAAATTCAAAAAATAGGAAGGGGATTATTATAAATTGTATAATTTTACCTTACCAAAGTTTAAACTTAAATTTAATAACAAATGAGAAGAATAGTAATAGCAGGTTTAGCTTTGATGGCATTATCGGTGCTATCGTGCAAAGAGAATGTAGCAGCTAAGATTAAAAAAGAAAATTTGCAAGTTGCCAAAGAGCGTGATTATAAAATGGGTGATGGTGCAGCAGTCATTACTTTTGATAAAAAAGAACACGATTTTGGTACTATCAATGAGGGCGATGTTGTAGAAACTACATTTAGTTTTAAAAATACAGGTAAAAGTGAATTGATTATCACAAATGCCACTGCACCTTGCGGTTGTACAGTGCCCAGTTGGCCGAAAGAGCCTATTGCAGTTGGAGAAACCGGTGAAATTTTAGTTAAATTTAACTCAAACGGTAAACCTAATAAGCAGAGTAAAACGGTTACACTTACTACCAATACCGCAGCTGGTAAGGAACAGGTTGTAATCAAAGCAGAAGTTACACCAAAAGCTAAAAAAGCCAATTCGTAATATGAAGTCGTTAGCTATATTTTTGCAGGCACCCGGCGGTGACATGAGCAATTTTTTAATGATTGGCTTAATGTTTTTAGTGATCTATTTTTTTATGATCCGCCCCCAAATGCGTCGTCAAAAGAATGAAAAGAAATTTCAGGCTGCTATTAAGAAAGGGGCTAAGGTGGTAACTACCAGTGGTATCCATGGAAAGATAGTAGATTTAAATGATAACGATAATACTTGCACTATTGAAACAAGTGCGGGTAAGATCAAATTTGAGCGCTCAGCAATCTCGATGGAATTGAGCAAAAGGTACGCTAAAGAACCAGCTAAGAAATAATCAAAAGGTATCTGATATCAGGTGGGTTTTGCTAGCAAAACCCACTTTTTTTATATCTTTAATAATTAAAATTGTGCGATTGTTTCCTATATGAATTCCGAACAGAAAAAATTCAAAAATAATAAAAAACTAAGGGTTCTATTCTTGTTCTTATTAGTATCGTTGTTATTTTGGATGCTTATCAAACTTTCCAGGGAATATGTTGGACATGCAAGTGTAAAATTAATCTATGTTGATGTACCAAAAAATAAAATGCTGCAGGTAGAACCGGCTGATAAAATTGATGTTACATTAAAAACAATAGGTTTTAACCTGTTGAAGCATAAAGTGGCCAAAAAAAAGATACCCGTGAGTTTGGCCAATTTAAAACAAAAGAAAGGAAGTATCTATTATTATCAATCAACAGATATTTTGGTAGATATCAGTAGGGAGTTCTCGAAGGCAGACGTTATTGCCATTAAACCAGATACGCTCTTTTTTGATCTCGGAAAAAGTGTAAGTAAAAAATTAAAGGTTTGGCCAGATGCTAAAATTGAATTCCAATCAGGATTTAACCTTTCAGGCAATTTAGAAGTAGAGCCGAGCGAAATAACTATTTCTGGTCCAAAAGCGCAGGTAGACTCAATTACAGAGATCAAAACAAAATTATTGGAATTGAACAGTGTAAATGAATCGATCGATAAAGAATTGGCGCTAGATATAAACAAAAAGTTTACTAAAGTCAATTATTCTGAGACTACAGTGAGGGTTAAAGGTATGGTAGAAAAGTTTACAGAACGAACCATTGTAAGCGGTTTCAAAATTATTAATAGGCCGGGCTCATATAAGATTGTTACATTTCCAAAAGAAGTTGAATTGATATTTCAAATTGGTCTTTCTGACTTCAATAAAATTACAGAAAGAGATTTTAGTGTAGTGTGCGACTATCAAGTTTCTCAAAGTAATGAAATAGATTATCTGATTCCTAAGATAGTAAGCAAGCCTGCCATCGTTAAAGACGTAAAGGTAATACCCAGTAAAATCCAGTTTTTACTCGAGAAATGATAGTAGTTGGTTTAACAGGGGGCATAGGTAGTGGTAAGACCACAGTAGCCAATTTATTTTTTTCTCTGGGCGTACCGGTTTATTTTGCCGATCAACATGCCAAGCGGTTGATGGAAACTTCTAAAGCTGTTAAGAAAAAATTAATACACGAATTTGGAAAAAAAGCCTACCATAACGGAAAGCTGAATCGCGCCTACTTGGCAGAAGTTGTTTTTAACGATACTTCTAAATTAGCGGCTATCAATAGTATTGTTCATCCTTCAGTGGCCAATAGTTTTAAACGTTGGATAGGAAAACAGAATAGTGCTTATGTAATTCAGGAAAATGCGATTTTATTTGAGACCAATTCCAATAGAAAATTTGACTATACTATTTTAGTGACTGCCCCATTAGAAGAAAGAATTAGAAGAGTTATGCAACGTGACGAGGTCACCAAACAGCAGGTGTTGGCGCGAATCGATAATCAATTACCAGATGATGAGAAAATAGATAAGGCAGATTTCGTCATTACAAATACTGACTTAAAAAAAACCAAAGCCGAGGTCCTTAAAATTCATAAAAAAATTATGGATGTTCTTTAAATTTTTAAAAGCCTTGATAATTCTTAAAAAAGTGTTAAAAAGACAATCCTTTAGTTAATGTTAGTTAAAGAATTAAACTAGCGATAAAGAAAAATTAAATTTGTTCGAAAGATGAGCAAACGCATATTTATACTCTTAATCGTATTGATGAGTACCGCCTTGATTGGCATTATCGCTGTTCAGATTTATTGGAT
>JASJDL010000003.1 GCA_030065775.1 Flavobacteriaceae bacterium
CCAATCAGGATCTTCGTAATTTGTTAATCCATCAGCATCGTCATTTCCTGCCGGGTCTGAGGTCAAACACGTAAAGGAAGTAGTAGTTGGTACCGTGACAGAAAATGCCTGAACATCAGAGAAACCAAAATTCGGAAGATTGCTGGATGTAAAAATATTGGTGCCATCAACGTCGATTGCATAACTGGCGAGACCATTCTCGTTCGAGCCAAAACTAGAATTTAGCCCATCACCAAAAGAATCAAAAATGGTAAAAACATAATTTCCGGGAGTATTAACAACAAAGTTTTGTACGATGATATCGTCCCCATTGGCATATGTACCACCAGATCCAATGGTATTTGAATTGGGATCAACTAAGGTCCATGTGGTTTCGTTTTCAAAAGTATCTAAATCAATGTTTATTGTAATCGTGGCAGTACCGGTTACAGTTACGATAGGATCCGTTCCACATAGTTCTTGTGCATCAGTGATTCCATCATTGTCATCATCTAGATCATCAATATCCAAAATTCCATCAGCGTCCTGGTCGCCTACTATTATTGGTGAAGTACTAACGCTGTCCTGATCGTCCTCCGTTGGGTCATTATTATTTGGAGTAGAATCAGGGTCAGGATTATTACTTGCAGTCGTTTCGGCTGTATTACCATATGAGCCACTCGCATTAACGGTAGCCGTTATTTGTAAGGTAATAGCAACTCCACTGTTCAATGTTCCAATGTTCCAAACTCCTGTTCCGGAGTTATACGAACCGCCACTGTCGTCACTTACATACGTATATCCTGAAGGTAACTGGTCGGTAATCTGAAGCCCTGTAGCATTGCTTGGTCCGTTATTGGTAACAGTGATTGAAAAAATGACATTATTCCCGGCTGCCGGTGCACTGTCATTTACCGATTTCAATACACTTATATCGGCATTATCATTTACAGCATCTCTAAAATCAACATCTCCGCCGCTTGAAACATCGCTATCTATATCGGGTAAGATGACCGCCCCAGATAAAGGGTCGTCAATCGTTCCACCAGGGTCCGTGCCATCTGTTGTTGCATCAGTTGCATCGTCTAAACCATCACCATCACTATCGGCTCCAGTTAACGTAATATTTGCTTCAGCGGTATCATTGCCACCTTCGTTATCACTATCTGTATCTAAATAATCCGGATTATCGGCCAAATCTGTATTCACAGGATTTAGGCCATTAGGATAGGCCGAGTCAACACCATTAAAAGTAAATACAGCATTTGGTGCTATGTAACCTAGCGTAGTTTGGGCTTCTACATTATCTGGAACTCCATCGCCATCAGAATCTAAATCTAAGAAATTCGCTATCGTATCACTATCATCTGCACTTTCTGCTACCGTGTAAGCCAATAGGCCGCTTTCCGGAGCAGTTTCTACCGTGTCAAATACGCCATTAGCACCTACAGAAGCGGGCACAGTAGACCCATCAATAATTCCATCGTTGTCACTGTCATTGACTCCCGCTACATTAATGGCACCGGATTCAACAATATCAAAAATTCCATCATTGTCAGAATCAAGGTCTAAACTATTTATAACGCCATCACCATCAGCATCTAGGGTCGTACATACACCATTACTATTTAATGTACAAAAGTCTGGATCGCGATAATTTAATATTCCGTCGCCATCAGTATCTTCATTAGGGTCTCCAGCTAAACATGTGAAAGGATTATTATTCGTTGCTACCACAAATCCGGTAGTTTCTGACGCGCCAAAACTACCTCCACTGGCTACAGATGCTCCATTCAGAAATACGTTATACGAGCCATTGCCAAAGGTACAACAGATTCCGTTGCTCCCACTATCGGATATAGTAAATGAGAAAGCTCCCGTTAAAGGTGTTGAGATGGGAACCGTAATTAAAGTAGATGGTTGCCCTGTATAAGGCCCTCCGCTTGCAACAACACCCGACGGACCGTTAAGAACCCATGTCGTTTCATTGGGCAGGGCATCTGTAAAAATGCGTACAACGATATTGGAAGGAACCGTATTTATTGCCGGATCTGTCCCACATAATTCTTGTGTATCAGTAATACCATCATTGTCATCATCAAGATCTTCATTATCAAGAATTCCATCGCCGTCACTGTCACCAGAGAAGAAAATGTCTCTGAAATCGACATCTCCTCCTGTTGTTGCATCAAAATCTTCATCGGGGAATATTACAGCTCCACTTAGTACATTATCAACCGTTCCTCCAGGGTCGGAATAGTCGGCTGTCGCGTCGACATTGTCATCTAATCCGTCGCCATCCGCATCATTATTAGCGAGTGTCAGTCCTGCCTCGGCAGTATCATCACCGCCATCATTATCACTATTCGTATCCAGATAATCCGGGTTATCAGTGCCTTCGGTGTTCACCGGAGTAAGCCCCTCGCCTGATCCAGGTGTGGTCTCATATGCGTCATCCAAACCGTTACCGTCCGAATCAATATTACTAGGTGCGATATAACCGGTTGTTGTTTGGGCTTCTACGTTATCAGGAATTCCATCATTATCAGAATCTAAGTCCAAACTGTTAATGACACCGTCAATATCACTATCACCTACGCCTTCAATAGTATCGATAATTCCATCATTGTCATCGTCAATGTCAGTCTCGTTATAAATACCATCGTTGTCGGTATCTACTAAACACGTTGGAAAAAAAACCACTTGTTGGGTGAAATTGAATCCTTGGGTTGCACCGCAACCGATAGTCAAATTCGAGAATATAGCATTCCCGCTTCCTGTAACGGCATCTGGATTCGTGATTCTGACCAATGTCGTAGAACCAGATCGGGAGGCGTATAAATTACCATCCGGTCCTAGCTGAACACCAGAATATGAACTAGAGCTTACCAATGATGAAGTATTGCTACCCAATACATGCACACGCAAATTGTCAAACCAACCAACAGCCTGGCCATCAGATTGACTTGTATTATTAAAATCATGTGCATAAAATAATCTGCTACCATCTGGTGAAAATTCTACGCTATACCCTGTAAACGTATTTACCGTGGTGGTTAAAGGTACTTGCGTCCAGGTTCCTATAGCTCCGGTTGTGGCATTAAAATCCGCATAAAAAATACCTCCATTCGATGTACTGCCTCCACCTTCAATTGCTATGGCTATCCGATCATTTTGTTGTGAAAATCGAATTGTTGCTCTTTCGCCCCTACGAGGTAAATTTATAGGTAGCGAGACACTAACATCTGGATTGTCGGCTCTTGCCGCTGAAAGTAAATTCGATGAATCTACTCGCCAAAGTTCAATTGATGCCGCACAATTTGTCGTACATGAGCCATCGTCATTTGCAATACTTGCTACCCAAGCACCACATAAGGCTCCATTATTTGTACCATATAAAGCCTCGGTAGTATTATTGTGCAGTACATTATTGCTGCTTATTACGGTTTGGCTGGGAATATCGACTATGGAGTAATAGACTGTACCTTGTCGGTCTTCATCTCTGCCATCTCCATGTAGAATATAAACCTGATCCAGATTTGACCCGGGTACCGGCATCACAACGGCCATTTGGGTTCTGGTAGGATTTGTATTTATAAGGTTACCGTTAGTATATAGTGCCCCGGTGTTATCTCTAACAGTTCCGTCATCAACATAAAATAATAAATTTCCAGTAACAGGGTCACTCCATGCTGAAGTCGCTTCAAAAGCTCCATCAGAGGTGAGGCCACACGAAATAGTGGGAGGGTTAGTTCTAAAGTCCATTAAATAGCCCCTTCCATTCCACCAATGTGCATCAAAGGTCTGTGCTATCACCGACGCAGTAAATAGCATAAAAAACACCAGTAAAGTTACACGCACTTTATTGTTAAGGCTACTCAAGGTTAGTTTATAATTTGGTTTACCGAGTACTGTTTTTATCATACGCCGCTTAGCAATGTTAAACCCCTTCGTTTCTAAAAATCATACCTCGTAATTTCTTTTTCTTTTCTAAATAGCCTCCTAACTAAATAGAACACCCTTAAAACCAAAATTCCTACTATCCACTAATTGACATCAATGAATAGTAGGTATAAGTATTGCAATATCTTTCAGAGAAAACACCCTTTTTTCTAAATTCATAAATCGTTATAGCCTCATGAGCCCGACTATACTAATCTGTTCTTACTTAAATTACACAAATATATATGCTAGGCTTTTTCCTGTTAACATTATGTTAATAACCTAAAACATTTGTTAATAATTTGTTTGTTACTTTATAATTACTCTAAATAACCCGCTTTCAATCAGCCTATTGCAGAAACACAAGGTAACGATCACTTCTTTATAAACGAATGGTAAAAATAATTAGTATAAACCATTGAAATACCTCTATTTACGACAAGTATCAATTTCATATCGTTGAATCAACAAAATATATCGTTGAATGGTAATTTGTCAATAATGGTCTTATTTTAAGCACACAAAACAATTACTAGCTAAAGATTTTCTATTTGCGCTATTTAATGTAAATTTGCAATCCGTTATTTAGAATAATTAAAAATTATGATCCAAGTATCTGATATAGCTAAAAATAAGGTGATTGAACTCATGCGAGAAGATGGTTATGATGCTACCACTGATTTTGTACGTGTGGGAGTGAAAAGCGGTGGTTGTTCTGGTTTATCATATGAACTGAATTTTGATAGAAGTAAAACAGAAACTGATAAAGTTTTTGAAGACAATAACATTAAGATCATCGTAGATAAAAAAAGCTTTTTATATTTAGTGGGCACTACATTAGAATATTCTGGAGGCCTTAATGGAAAGGGCTTTGTTTTCAATAACCCTAACGCCAATAGAACTTGTGGTTGCGGCGAGAGTTTCGCACTTTAAATTTTTAAGAGATGAGTAAGTATACCGAGGATGATTTAAAGAAAGAACTCGAGACCAAGGAGTACGAGTACGGATTCTACACAGAGATAGAGGCTGATAAGTTTCCAGTAGGTTTAAATGAAGATATTGTTCGCGCCATTTCAGAAAAGAAAAATGAACCCGAATGGATGACCGAATGGCGATTGGATGCCTTTAAGATATGGCAAGAAATGAAGGAACCAGATTGGGCCAATGTGACCTATCAAAAACCAGATTTTCAAAATATCTCCTATTACTCAGCGCCAAAGAAAAAACCCGAACTCGAAAGTTTGGATCAGGTAGATCCAGAATTACTCAAAACATTTGAGAAACTAGGCATCTCTATTGAAGAGCAAAAACGACTTTCTGGTGTCGCTGTTGATATCGTAATGGATTCTGTTTCTGTGGCCACAACATTTAAAGAAACATTGGCCGAAAAAGGCATAATTTTTTGTCCTATTTCAGAAGCGATCCAAGAGCATCCAGAATTGGTCAAAAAATACATAGGTTCGGTAGTGCCTAAGACAGACAATTTCTATGCCGCTCTAAACAGTGCTGTGTTCAGTGACGGCTCTTTCTGCTACATCCCAAAGGGTGTAAAATGCCCTATGGAACTTTCTACTTATTTCCGTATCAATGAAGGTGGAACAGGTCAGTTCGAACGTACCTTGGTGATCGCCGATGAAAGT
Source organism: Flavobacteriaceae bacterium (assembly GCA_030065775.1). Taxonomy (GTDB): domain Bacteria; phylum Bacteroidota; class Bacteroidia; order Flavobacteriales; family Flavobacteriaceae; genus Aureibaculum. The sequence goes on from JASJDL010000003.1 coordinate 5,562, forward strand.
AGTTATGTCAGTTACCTGGAAGGTTGCACTGCTCCACAACGTGATGAAAATCAACTTCATGCTGCCGTGGTAGAATTGATCGCACTTGATGACGCCGAGATCAAATACTCTACTGTTCAAAATTGGTTCCCTGGTGATAAGGAGGGAAAAGGTGGAGTTTTTAACTTCGTCACCAAGCGAGGACTCTGTGAAACCAATGCCAAAATTTCTTGGACACAAGTAGAAACCGGTTCAGCTATTACCTGGAAATACCCAAGCTGTATTCTAAAAGGCAATAATTCCATTGGCGAATTTTACTCTATTGCCGTTACCAACAACTTTCAGCAGGCGGATACTGGAACAAAAATGATTCACCTAGGTAAAAATACCAAATCCACCATCATCTCTAAAGGAATTTCAGCGGGTAAATCACAAAACTCGTACCGAGGACTGGTACAAATAAGCCCACGTGCAAAACATGCGAGAAATTTCTCTCAATGTGACTCCTTATTAATGGGCAATGAATGCGGTGCGCATACATTCCCATACATTGAAGCAAAAAATAAAAGTGCGCAAATAGAACATGAAGCGACAACATCTAAAATTGGCGAAGATCAATTGTTTTATTGCAACCAAAGAGGTATTGATACCGATAAAGCGATTGCCTTAATTGTTAATGGGTTCAGTAAAGAAGTATTGAATAAACTTCCAATGGAATTTGCCGTAGAAGCACAAAAATTATTAGAAATCAGCCTTGAGGGCTCAGTAGGATAGAATTAGCATATGTTAGAAATAAAGAATTTACACGCAAGTATAGAAGATAAAGACATTCTAAAAGGAATCAACCTCAGCGTAAAACCGGGCGAGGTACATGCCATAATGGGGCCCAACGGATCTGGTAAGAGTACGTTGTCGTCCGTCATTGCCGGAAGAGAAGATTATGAAGTTACTAAAGGAGAAATTGTCTTAAATGGTGAAGACCTGGAAGATTTAGCACCCGATGAAAGAGCGCATAAAGGTATTTTTATGTCATTTCAGTATCCTGTTGAAATTCCTGGGGTTACGGTCACCAATTTTATCAAAACGGCGATCAACGAAACACGTAAAGCCAATGGTCTGGAGGAGCTTCCTGCCAAAGACATGCTAAAGAAAATCAGAGCTACTGCAGAATTACTGGAGATTGATAGAAAATTCTTATCTCGCTCATTAAATGAAGGTTTTTCAGGAGGTGAAAAGAAACGGAATGAGATTTTTCAAATGGCAATGTTAGAACCAAAATTAGCCATTCTGGACGAAACGGATTCAGGTTTAGACATTGATGCGTTAAAGGTTGTGGCCAATGGGGTGAATAAATTGAAAAGTGAAGATAATGCAGTAGTGCTGATTACGCATTATCAGCGATTGCTTGAGTATATTGTGCCAGATTACGTACATGTATTGCATGACGGTAAAATCGTAAAATCCGGTGGTGCCGAACTGGCCTTGGAATTGGAGGAAAAAGGATATGATTGGGTAAAGTAATTCGACATGGATTTAAAAGAAAAATTAGAAGCATCTTTTTTAGCTTTTGAAAATAAAGTAAGTACCGATATTGATAGTGCTGTCCATGATATTCGCTCAGCAGCATTCACGTATTTCGAGCAGAATGGATTTCCAACCAGACGTGATGAGGAATGGAAATATACCTCGCTAAAACCGTTACTAAAGCACGACTACAATGTGTTTCCTGAGGCTGAAACTGCGCTCGAATATGCCGCTGTTAAAAAATACTTTTTACATGAAATTGAATCATATAAAATTGTTTTTATTGATGGCGTCTACAGTTCTTTTTTATCTGAAACCACTCACGACGGATATGATGTCTGCCTGCTTTCAGCTGCTTTAAAAAGACCAAAATACAAAATGGTCATTGACCATTATTTTAACACTATTGCCTCAAAAACGGATAGTGTAACCTCTTTAAATACAGCGTTTTCTAAAGAAGGAGCCTATATTCATATACCAAAAAATACGGTATTGCCAAAGCCGGTTCAAATCCTACATTTTTCAACAGGAAATGAAGCAAACTTACTTTTACAACCACGTAATTTGATAGTTGTCGGTGAAAATTCGCATGTGCAGATCATAGAACGTCATCAAAGTTTGAGCAAAAATGTGGTTTTGACCAATTCTGTAACCGAGATTTTTACAAATAAACGTGCTATTGTTGATTATTACAAAATTCAGAATGACAATAGGGCTGCTTCCCTGATTGATAACACCTACATCAAACAACAGCAAAACAGTATTGCCTCGGTAAATACGTTCTCAGTTGGAGGAAATATAACCCGTAATAATTTAGAATTTCATCAAGAAGGTGAGCATTGTACTTCAAACCTCAATGGTATTACTATAATTGGTGAAAAACAGCATGTTGACAATCATACTTTAGTACATCATAAGTTTCCGAATTGTGAGAGTAATGAGTTGTACAAAGGAATGTATGCCGATAGATCAACAGGTGTCTTTAATGGAAAGGTAATTGTTGACAAAGAAGCGCAAAAGATCAATGCCTTTCAGCAGAACAATAATATTTTGATGGATGATGGCGCTACCATCAATTCAAAACCTCAACTGGAAATTTTTGCCGATGATGTAAAATGCTCACACGGTTGTACGATCGGCCAACTTGATGAGGACGCTTTATTCTATATGCGTTCACGCGGAATTCCTAAAAAAGAAGCGAAAGGGTTACTTTTATATGCCTTTGCCAATGATGCATTGGAAAAAATTAAAATACCTGAGTTAAAAGCAAGGATTACTAAGCTCATAGCTAGTAAATTGGGTGTGGATTTAGGGTTTGATTTATAGGCAAAAATCACTCAACCTCTCATCTCTTCAATTAATTTTCTTGCAGTAACGGTATCATAAATGATCTTTAAGTCCGTAATTTTATTTTCACTGTTGAAATAAAGAATATCAACGACATCAAACTTAACAGTTTTGTTATTCTTTAAAGTCCACTTATAGTTAAAATAGATCGCAAGTTTACTCGAATTGGGTTCATGAAATAGTGTATCAAGGGTCAACTCTGAGCTTTCTGAATAACTTCGTAACATAGGGTAGAATTCTTTGGCGAGCATTACTCCATAAATCGGCGAATGAACTTTGCCCTGATCTGCAAATAAATCTATAATTTCAAGAATTTTGTCGGTATTCAAGAACTCAATATACGCAATAGCAACTTCATTTTTTGTCATATTCGATTGTTTCAATGATACCACTTAAAAACTCATTAAAATCGATTTCGCTTAGTCCCATCCTTACGATTACCAATTCTTTAGAAGGAATAACAAATACTCGCTGTCCTTGGTAACCATTAAAAGAATATAAATCCTGCGGTGCGTCTGGATAATGGCCCCCTGCATTTAACCATATTTGAGCCCCATAACGACCATTTGATGTATTCGTGGGTGATGTTGCATAGTTCACCCAAGATGCATCAAAAATTTGTGTGCCATTCCAATTTCCTTTATGTAGATAAAGTAAGCCAAACTTTGCCCAGTCTCTTGGTGTGGCCCAACCATATGATGATCCTACAAAGTTTCCTTTTAAATCAGCTTCTATCGTCATTGAATGCATTCCGATCTTGTCGATCAAATCACTGTACCAATAGTCCAAATACTCTTGATGCGAGTCAAAATAAGAACGTGAAATATTGGATAGTAAATTTGTTGTACCCGATGAATAATTCCAGGTTTCATTAGGCTTACCAACAAACTGTTTATGCTCTTGAACCTCACCCATATTTTCAGACAGGAAAAGCATTTTTGTTACATCTGAAATATTATTGTAATCCTCAACCCATTCCAAACCACTGTTCATTTGTAATAAATTATGAATGGTAATTTCTGAACGCTCATCATTGTTCCATGATTCGATTGGAGCCTTGTCCTGAACTCTCAATTTTCCTTGACTTTGCAAAATGCCTATAATGGTTCCGGTGATACTCTTTGTCATTGACCATCCCAGCATTTTTGAGTCTTTATCAAATCCATCTGAATATTTTTCAGCAACAATCTGATCTTTATGAATGACTAAAATTGCCCGTGTCTTGTATAAACTTTCGAAAGATCTATTCACTGCCCTATCTAATGCATTGTAATCTACGTTCTGAAATGTCGTGTCCTTTTGAGATAAATCCCCGTAAGGGTAGGGTAAATTTGTAGTGGTTTTAGTCCTTTTAGGGCTTAAAAAACTGGTGCTTTCATCATAATTTTCGGTAATTAAAACGCTACCCAGACCCTTTCTGTAAATAGCTTTTCTGGTCAACAATCCATAAACTGAAGCTGTCGCAGATTTTGCTTCACCATCAACCTCATCAGAAGCCAGGTTTACTGGAGGGAAATTATTATCATTTGTGTCTGTAAATTCAAAACTTCGGCCTGCCAAAAAAACAGAAGAACTCATATTCTTAGCAGAATAGCCTGCCAAAATATTTAAGCGAGGATATTGATGGTAAACCACGTAAATAAGTGCTAAAACAATCACTACTAAAACTAATTTCAGAACTTTCTTGCTCATTACTTTAACTTATAATTCCATTGAAAACAAATATAAATGAATCAGGCGAATTCTAGCTTTGTTTTGTAAGTTTGTATTTAGAGTGATTCTAAGAAAGAACCATGATTGATATATCAAGAATTCGAGCTGATTTTCCGATTTTGCAACGTAAAGTGAACGGACAGCCTTTAGTTTATTTTGACAACGCAGCGACATCACAAACACCTCAGGTTGTGATCGATAGCATCGTCGATTATTATTCGAATTACAATGCCAATATTCACCGCGGTGTCCATACCCTGAGTCAGGAAGCTACAGATGCCTACGAGGCGGCCAGGCATAAAATACAACGGCATTTTAATGCCGAAAAGGCGCACGAAATTATTTTTACTTCTGGCACGACCCATGCGATTAACATTGTAGCCAGCGGATTCGAAAAATTTCTCAAAAAAGATGACGAAATTCTTGTGTCAGCGCTTGAGCATCATTCTAACATCGTGCCATGGCAAATGCTTTGCGAGAAGACTGGAGCTTTACTGAAAGTAATTCCGATGAATGACGAAGGTGAATTACAAATGAAAAAATTCGATGAATTACTTTCGGAAAAAACCAAGCTGGTTTTTGTCAACCATATTTCCAATGCATTAGGTACCATAAATCCCATTGAAGAAATCCTTACAAAAGCGCATGCCGTAGGTGCAGCAGTACTCGTCGATGGTGCTCAGGCTTGTCCGCATATTAAACCTGATGTTCAGGAATTGGATGTTGATTTTTATGTAGCCTCGGCCCATAAAATGTGTGGTCCCACAGGAGTAGGTATTTTATACGGAAAGTCGGAATGGCTTGACAAATTGCCTCCATATCAAGGTGGTGGCGAAATGATCAAGGAAGTCACCTTTGAAAAAACGACCTACGCCGATCTGCCTCATAAATTTGAAGCCGGTACACCCAATATTGCCGGAGGGATCGCTTTTGGCGTTGCCCTGGATTATTTAAATGACATCGGGTTCGATACTATTGCTTCATACGAAAAGGAATTGCTTGATTTTGGCACTGAAAAACTCCTCGAAATAGAAGGGTTAAGAATCTATGGGACTTCTCCAAACAAAACCTCAGTAATATCCTTTAATATTAAGGGAATTCATCCCTATGATATTGGCTCTATTGTTGATAAATTAGGGATTGCTGTTCGTACCGGACATCATTGTGCACAACCTATAATGGACTATTATAAAATACCCGGAACGGTACGCGCATCATTCGCATTTTATAATACCAAAGAAGAAATTCTTAAACTGGTAGATGCTATAAAACGCGCAAAGAAGATGCTATCATAATTTCGAAATTATGTCAAAGATCATTTCCTTAATCGCACTGGCATTGTTCGTCACATCTTGTGATGAGAACAAAATTATCTATGTGGCTCCTATGCTCGCTAATTGTGATAGCAATAGTGAACAAAAATGCATGCAGATTAAGGAAAATAAAGAGGACGAATGGACTTTATTCAATAATGAGATAGAAGGTTTTGAGTACCAGGAAGGCTCTGTTTATAAACTTGAAGTAACTGTTTCAAAAGTTAAAAATTCAACTGGTGATACCTCCGGCCTAAAATATAAGTTGTCAAAATTGATTTATAAGGAACCGGTTGAAGATAAAATTGAAGCTGCCCAGGGACTTTCAGGAGCATGGAAAGTTGCAAGCATGTTGGGCATGGATTCTCTTACAGTACAGCCTACCTTAACATTTAAAGAAGGTAAAGTTTCGGGTAATGCCGGGTGCAACAATTACAGCGCCGGTTATACAGTAAACTACGATTCAATTTCAATAGGCTTAGCTATGGCCACAAAGATGTACTGTACCCATATGAATATTGAAAAAGCGTTTTTTGATTGCCTGCAAAAAGCGGCTTATTTCAAAATTAAGGACGGGTACTTGCACCTTTACTCCGATCAAAGTGAAGAGCTACTCAGTTCATTTCCTGAAAATTAGCAGTAAACTTTATTTTGTTAATAAGTTTTAAATTCTTCATTAATTTTTCACCTTTTTCACTTTAAATACCCTCCAGGAACATTGTTAATAAAGTGCTAACTTTTTGACAATTTCTCAAAATTGAATGTCCAAAATTAAACAATAAATAGTCTTTTTGTTATTTTTTTATATATTCGCCCGTCTCAAAATTTTAAAAAGGGGAGACCGAGAATTATTAATCCAAAAACAAATTATTAAAAATGAAAAAACTGATCTTAGGGTTAGCAGCCCTAGCTATGCTTGTTGTGGCCTGTCAGGACAATTCAAACGAATTGAACCTTGATCAAGAACAGGCTATTGACATGAGTGATTTTTATGTAAGAACTGATGACGTTCAGACAAAATCGGCCAACGGGCTAGATAGATGTCATTCAATGAATGTGTTGAATAGGCAATTAGATGAAAGTCCTGGTTTGTACAAAAAGATGTATGATGTTGAGTACAATGTGCGAAAACTTATTGCGGCGAAAGGTAAGCCCGGCGGTGGCCCCGGTGGTGGAAATGGTGGCGGAGGAAATGGTGATGGAGATGTAGATTTATTACCAATTGATGATGGTCTTGGAATTATTAACATACCAGTTTACATTCATATTGTCTATCCAAATGCCAACAGCATAACAGATGCTCAGGTAAACAGCCAAATGGCTACTTTAAATTCTGATTTTAGAGATATTAATACGAGCCAATTACCTTCAGGAACTACTTTTGCTAATGACGCTACAGATTCTGGATTTAGCTTTTCGCTTGAGGCTGTTTTCAGGCACAATGATTCACAGTCTTCCTGGGGCACTAATGATGCCGTTAAGGCTGCGTACCCGCCAATTACACCTGAAACTCACATGAACATTTGGGTATGTAATATTGGTGGTGGAATTTTAGGCTACGCACAGTTCCCTGGTGGCGACCCTTCAACCGATGGTATTGTATTAGGAGGTGATTATTTCGGAAATACCGGCGGTGTTTATGGTTTAGGTAGAACTGGTACGCATGAAGTAGGTCATTACCTCAACTTACGCCATATTTGGGGTGATGGCAGGTGTAACAGAGACGATTTCGTAGAAGACACTCCAAAATCAGACCGATCAAATGGCGGTTGTCCTACATTCCCAACAACACATTGTAAATCAGCCGATATGACAATGAACTATATGGATTATACGTACGATGCTTGCATGTATATGTTTACAGATGGACAGCGCAATAGAATGCGCGCTTTATTTGGTCCTGGAGGCGCAAGAGAAGGAATGTTAAATTAGTCAATAATCAACTCTATTTTAAGGGCGCTCTCATTGGAGCGTCTTTTTTTTAATTTAACACTTTATATATTCATATGAACATCATTATTCTTATTGCTATATTGTTTTCTAATTATACGTGTTCCCAAGAAAGAGACCTTCTTAAAATTGAATATCAGGCTAAAACACGAGGGGCATCAAAATCCATCGTGATGACTAAAGAAAAATGTAAAGTCGGTCTGTTGACTGATACATCTGAAATTGAGGTTACTTCAAAAGACTGGGATCACATTATCGAGTTGGTTAATGAGATTAAACTCGATAAGATTCACAGCTTAGAAGCCCCTAGTGATGATCGATCTACAGATAGAAAAATGATCGCTGTTGTCATTATTACCTTAGGTAATAAGGTTGTCTATACTTCTTCTTCATTTGATGATGGGAATCCACCTCACCAACTGAAAAACTTGATCGAAAAACTTTTTGCAATATCGAAAATCGACAAGTAATTATTTTCTACCAAAATCGGCTGGAATTTCACCCCAGGCCTTGGTTTCCCATTTCAAAATGGGATTTTGATAGTTGTTTTCCCGTAACCACTTCTCGGCTCTCTTGATCAAATCAGTCAATTCTTTATTGTCTTCATTGAATGCAATGTTCGTTCGACATTGCTTTTTCTTCACCCAGGAAATAGCGATCTTAGAATCTGAATAGATGGGGTACGTAGGCAATTTTTTACTTTTTAAGAGCGAGATACCATGTACCAGAGCCAAAAATTCACCAATATTGTTCGTACCATTTTTAAAAGGGCCTTGTATAAAGACTTGTTTTTTCGTCTCTGTTAATACACCGCGATATTCTAAAATCCCCGGATTTCCACTACAAGCCGCGTCGACCGAGAGACTTTTTAGAATTGGGGTTCCATATTTGGCTTTTTCCGCTTTTGAAAGTGTCTTCTTCTTAGTATTTTTCCCTTTATAGTCACTATACTTCTTCTTAAAAGCTTTTTCCGCTTCAGCCCGGTCAGAAAAGGCCATGTACTGTGCACCTTCATAACCTGTGACCTGTTTCTTACACTCTTCCCATGATAAAAAAACTCCGATTTTATGTCCTCTCCAAACAACGTAGAACTTTTGTTTAGGCATGTGCTTTTAAAATTACTTCTTCTATTGCTTTTGGAAAATACTTGTATTCCAACTTATGAATTTTTCCTGCAACATCCTCTGCTGAATCAGTCGCATCCAGTGAAACTGATTGCTGAAAAATTATAGCCCCTTCATCATAGTTTTCATTCACATAATGAATCGTAATACCGCTTTCTTTTTCCTCGTTTTCTACAACGGCTTTATGGACATTCATACCATACATTCCCTTACCCCCATACTTAGGAAGCAAGGCAGGGTGTATATTAATAATTTTATTCGGAAAAGCCGCTACGATTTTCTTCGGAACGCGCCATAGGAACCCGGCCAACACAATAAAATCAGCCTCTTGCTTCAACAAATTCAATATTGTATCTTCTGCCACAAAATCTTTCTTATTAAAAATTAAGGTGTTTACATTCAGCCTGTTAGCTCTTTCCAAAACTTTGGCATGCTGATTGTTGGAAAGCACTCGAACAACAGTCGCTACAGCACTTTCCTTAAAAAAGTTTATGAGGTTCTCTGCATTAGTGCCAGAACCCGAAGCAAAAATCACAATTCGTTTCATAAAGTGTGTAGAAATTGTTTTCGCAAAAAAAAGAATTATTATTAACAAATGAAGTTTAATTGAAGTAAAAATTGAAGTATTTTTTTTAAATTAGACCTCATATTTTCGCGGCAAAAGATTGTTTTAAACCAAAGTTTTTTATTTTTGCCCCGATTTTAAATTTAAAAATTAGAAAATTATGTCAGACATTGCATCAAGAGTAAAGGCAATTATCGTTGATAAATTAGGAGTTGACGAAAATGAAGTAACTACTGAAGCTAACTTTACGAACGATTTAGGCGCAGATTCTTTAGATACTGTAGAGCTAATCATGGAATTTGAAAAAGAATTCGATATTCAAATACCAGACGACCAGGCTGAGAACATAGGAACTGTTGGCCAAGCAATAAGCTATATAGAAGAAGCTAAAAAGTAATCTAACGATACTTATCAAACTACGAGCATCACTACGGTGACATGCTCGTAGTTCTTTATTTACCAAACCTGATTAAATTATACATTTAATATGGCATTAAAGCGAGTTGTTGTAACGGGGCTCGGAGCCTTAACACCCATAGGAAATACCAAAGAAGCCTATTGGGAGGGTCTTATTAATGGTAAAAGTGGAGCCGCCCCTATTACATATTTCGATACCGAAAAATTTAAAACTCGTTTCGCCTGTGAAGTTAAAGGTTTTACGGCTACCGACTTTCTTGACAGGAAGGAGGCCCGTAAAATGGATAAATTCACGCAGTATGCAATGGTTTCCTCTGATGAAGCCATTAAGGATTCCCAATTAGACCTTGACAAGATCAATAAACTTCGTGTAGGCGTGATTTGGGGTGCAGGTATTGGTGGTCTTGAAACTTTTCAGGATGAGGTTTTAAACTTTGCCAAAGGCGATGGAACTCCCCGTTTCAACCCCTTCTTTATCCCAAAAATGATCGCAGATATCGCCCCGGGTAATATCTCAATCAAACATGGATTCATGGGGCCGAACTATACAACCGTTTCGGCATGTGCCTCGTCAGCAAATGCAATGATTGATGCACTGAACTACATCCGTTTAGGGCATTGCGATGTGGTCGTTACCGGAGGTAGCGAAGCTGCTGTCACCATTGCCGGTATGGGCGGATTTAATGCCATGCATGCTTTATCGACTCGTAATGAAAGCCCTGAAACCGCATCAAGGCCCTTTGATGCGACGCGAGACGGATTCGTTCTCGGTGAAGGCGCAGGTGCCATTATCCTCGAAGAATATGAACACGCAAAAGCACGTGGTGCCAAATTCTATGCCGAAGTGATCGGTGGCGGACTGTCATCAGATGCACATCATATGACAGCTCCGCATCCCGAAGGAATAGGTGTGATTGCAGTGATGCGCAATTGCCTTGAAAATGCAGGTATTCAACCCGAAGATGTCGATCATATCAATACACATGGAACTTCTACCCCCTTAGGTGATGTGGCAGAACTTAAAGCCATCAAAGAAGTCTTTGGCTCCCATGCAAAAAATATCAATATAAACTCCACTAAATCTATGACCGGTCACTTATTAGGTGCCGCCGGGGCTATCGAATCTATTGCTTCAATTTTAGCTATTGAGCATGGTATTATACCGCCAACAATTAACCACACAACCGTAGATGAAACTATTGATCCTGAATTAAACCTCACACTCAATAAAGCACAAAAGCGCAATATAGAAATTGCCATGAGCAATACTTTTGGGTTTGGAGGGCATAATGCCTGTGTTTTATTTAAAAAAATTGATGGGTAGTAATTTGTAAATGAATTTTATCAAAAAAATAATACAATCTCGCTCTAAAGATGACGAGATTTTTTTTGCTGAAATTCAAAAGGTACTAGGTTATAAACCCAATAAACTGCGCCATTATAAAAAAGCATTTACTCATAGCTCTTTAAAGAAAACGGCTTCAGATGGCAAACCTTTGAATTACGAGCGGCTGGAGTTTTTAGGTGATGCGATTCTCGGCGCCGTAATTGCGCATTTCCTTTTCAAAAAATTACCAATGGGTACTGAAGGCTATCTTACTCAAATGCGCTCAAAGATCGTAAGCCGCGAGCATTTAAATGAAATCGGTCGTGACCTCGACCTTATCCGTTTCGTAATTAGTAATGTACCCAAGAAAAACTTTGGTGATAATATTCACGGCAATGTATTTGAAGCATTAATAGGTGCTATCTTTCTTGATAAGGGTTATAAATATGCAGTACGTTTTATTTATCGGGTTGTTATTGAACCATATGTAGATATTGAACGCCTTGAGGGAAAAATAACCAGCTATAAAAGCCTGTTAATCGAATGGTCTCAGAAACAAAAAAGAAAGGTAAAATATGATGTCTACGAAGACACCGGTAACGATACTTCAAAGCATTTTAGTGTCAAGTTATACTTAGACGATGATATCATTTCCAAAGGGCGTGCTACTTCAAAGAAAAAGGCCGAAGAAATAGCTTCAAAAAGAGCTTATTACAGGTTACAAAGTCAAATTGCGTTACAATAAATATCCTAAAACGTTTTCGTTAAATTTCCCTTTTAGTATTGAAACAATACTTAATTTAGCATAAAAGAATGTTAATGTCTAAAGTAGTCGTCTTAAATTACGAAAATGATCATGATTATAACCTGATCGGGTTACATACTTTTTTAGAAGATTACAGGTTGGCTTTTTTTTTAAATTCAACATTGGGCATTCAGCTGAAAAGATGTGAAAATGACTTAGATTTTGATATTGACGCAGCATATTTTTCATTGTACCAATTTGATTGCCGTAAAACTTTTACTCACTGGTCTTTGATTGCCAACAAGTATAACTACGTTAGCAGTAAAAATTCATCAAATGACTTATTCAAGGAGCAACTGCAAACTTCTGTTTTGATACAGGAAAAAAGGCAAGTAGATTATTTTCTTAAAATTGATGCGAATCTCGAGGTACAAGAATTAGAAACCATGCTCTCAAAAATTAACGATATAAAGAATATAGTTACATCATATTCAATGAACCCTAAAACCTTAAAATCGCGAGATTTTTTAATTTTTTAACTATGCGTAATCGTAAAAAAACAAAAATAGTAGCCACACTTGGGCCCGCTTGCAGCGACAAAAAAATCATTGAAGAAATGATGGATATTGGCGTTAATGTTTTTCGTATAAATTTTTCACATGCCGACTACAGTAATGTTCGTGAAAAAGTAAAAGAAATTCGGGAAATAAATAAGCGTAAGAATTATAACGTGGCTATTCTGGCAGATTTGCAGGGCCCTAAATTACGGGTAGGGGTTATGGGTGAAAAAGCGAAGCTACAAGTAGGAGATAGCTTCACCTTTACCACAGAAGAATGTGAGGGAACCTCCGAAAAGGCCTACATGACCTACCAAAACTTTCCTAGGGATGTAAAACCCGGTGAGCAGATTTTAGTTGATGATGGCAAATTATTATTTGAAGTTTTGGAAACAGATGGTGAAAAAGAGGTAAAAACCAAAGTTTTACGTGGCGGAAGACTAAAATCAAAAAAAGGAGTTAACCTTCCGAACACAAATATTTCGCTTCCTGCTTTAACCGAAAAAGATGTTAAAGATGCCCTTTTTGCTATAAAACTTGAGGTAGATTGGATTGCACTTTCATTTGTGAGAAATACGCAAGATCTAATAGATTTAAGAGAATTGATAGATAAACATTCCGACTATAAAATTCCTGTAATTGCCAAAATTGAAAAGCCGGAAGCCGTAGCGAATATCCGAAAAATAACGGCATATTGTGATGGGTTAATGGTCGCTCGGGGTGATCTGGGTGTTGAAGTAGATATGGAACGCGTACCATTAATACAAAAAAAATTGGTGTTGCAGGCGAAAAGAGCCAGAGTTCCGGTAATTATCGCTACGCAAATGATGGAAACGATGATTACCAATCAGGTACCTACCAGGGCTGAAGTAAACGATGTCGCCAATTCTATTATGGACGGGGCCGATGCCGTAATGCTTTCTGGTGAAACTTCTGTAGGTGAATTTCCTGTTGAAGTTATTCGCAAAATACGCCGGATTATCGAAAGTGTAGAAGATTCACCCTTAATTATAAAACCTGATTCTTCCATCCAGAGTGTCAATGAACGATTTATCTCAAAAACCATCTGTAGACAAGCCGCGAAAATGGCTGATTATATGGGAGCCACAGTAATATCAACCTTAACAAACAGTGGGTATACGGCATTTCAAATTTCTGCCTATCGCCCTGAAACGCATATTCTTGCGTTCTCCGATAACCGACGCATATTACCCATGCTTAATTTACTCTGGGGTGTAAAGGGTATTTTTTATGATGAATTAAAAAGTACCGATGACACTGTAGATGAGATTAACAAGATTGCCAAAAATAAGGGGTATGCAGAAGAAGGTGATTTTGTTATTAATTTAACTTCGATGCCTGTGCTTGCAAAAGGAATGGTGAACACATTACGAATCAGTAAAATTGACTAACTTTTCTTTTATTTTCCAATAATTGAATCCCACTATCAATTAACTTGGCAATAGTATTACTGATTGTTTTACGATGGTCGAGTTCTCTTAATATCTCATTCTTCAACTTTTCGTGAGAGGTATCTCTATACAATTCATATAACTCTAATAATGACAACCATTCTTTAGAATACTTTGACTGTATATCTCTTAATATGGATCTTCCTTTCTCAACATCGTAGTCATTAGCTTCTCTTAATGTTCTTATATCGCCGTAAAGTTTTTCCAAAGTTTCAAGTTTATCTATTCTAGGGGTTCTAATGGTCTTCGTTTTTGAAACTTCATATAGATTTTCGAATGAATTATAATCTGCACTTCCAGAATACACAGATACAATCGAGGAACCAACTACTAAATTAAGAACCCCCTCTTCAGGAGAAAATAAGATTTCGCTATCATGAGTTACTGTACAATCTTTTAGTTGAATTAAGATCAATTTGCCATTTACGCTTCTTAAACCAGTGATGTTTATACCTTCTACAGTGATACCGCTTTCATATTCAAATGAGAGATATTCCCCATCATAAAAATTATATGCTTTTAAGTCTTTTGGCCCCATATTTTCAATAGCCAAATTGACGCCTTTTAATTTTCCTAAAGGAGAAATAAATCCGTTAGGATAAGTCGCAATTCCATGACCTATAAGTTCTTTTTCTCGATATGCCAATGCCGTTGGGCCCTCAGTTTTGAAAAAAACTACTTCATTGTCCTCGTTTACAATCATTCTACTAAAAACTCCCGAAATCTGAAGGCCAGTATTTAATTCAATGGTTCCAACTTTTTCTGATTCAATTAGTTTTTGCAAGCCCTTAAATCCACCCTTTCTTAAAGCCATAGTATTCGCAAATTCTTCTAAGACTTCCATCAAATAAGAAAAATCAGGAGTTACAAATAACTGTGGCTGTGGCTTGGTAATATCAAAATTTTGTTCAACTGCCTTAATAGTGTATGGCAATTTCTTAACATTGTCAGACAGACACCATTCACTCTCACCAATAGAAGACAATAAACCGGCACCGTAGATTTTAGGATCATCAATTGATCCTATGAGTCCATACTCAACAGTCCACCAATGGAGATTTCTTATCTTGGCCATTTCAGACAAAGGCACTTTCTTGTTTTGTAGTTCTTCTACTTTTCTTTCCGCCGCCACTATTGCTTTCTCATCTGTGTTACGAGCTTCTTTTAGAATAGATAATGTCCGTACCGCCTCGTACATTTCATTGTCATGAGAAGACAGAATTGCCTTTGCCCCGATCTCTCCAAACCTTCTCAAATATTCAGCGTAATCTGGATTAGCTATGATCGGAGCATGGCCGGCAGCCTCATGAATGATATCTGGAGCCGGTGTATATTCAATATTTTCCAACTGTCTTATATCTGAAGCAATAACTAAAACCTTGTACGCCTGGAATTCCATAAAAGCATTGGGAGGTATGAACCCATCTACAGCTACTGCAGCCCAACCAATATCTTTTAAAATACGGTTCATGCCGTACATACTAGGTATGGCATTAATTGAAATACCTGTTTTCTCTAAACCATCAAGGTATGAATGGTGTGCTACTTTGCTTAAATGTGCTATGCTTTTTCGCATAACATATCTCCAAACAGCTTGATTAATAGAAGAGTAATCCTCGTAATTCTGAGGTTTAATAAATTGTTTTAAGTGAGGTGGCAATCGATCAATTATAGGATTGCTTTCAATATTTTTCATAGCAGCATATTGTGTTCAAAATTAAGAAAATAAGATTACATGACTTTTCTAACAAATTTTTTAGCTTATATTCGAGCTAAATGAAAGCCGAAACCCGCAAACAAGAAATCATCCTAACCGCTGCAAAACTATTCAAAGAAAAAGGCTACAGTGCCGTGACAATGCGAGATCTGGCAGCAGCCATGGGCATAAAAGCGGCCAGCCTTTACAATCACATAGATTCTAAGCAAGATATTTTAAAAGAAATTATTATTGCTATTGCAGAAGCGTTTACTTCAGGGATGGCGACCATTAGAGTATCTGAACAAGATGCTGTAAATAAGTTAAAAGAAATCATTGCTTTGCATGTTGAAATTACAGCGAATAATACCTTTGGGATGGCCTCTCTAAATAATGATTGGATGCATCTCGAAGAACAACTCGAATATTACCTAGAACTTCGCCATAATTACGAAGATAACTTTCGGGATATCATAAAGGAAGGAATTGCCGATAGCGATATAATTGACGAAAACCCAGATACTATTATGTTTTCGATCTTGACGACACTTCGTTCACTGTATTTATGGATTCCGAAAAAAGAGGATTTAAATCCGGATGAACTTGCCAAAAGCCTGAGCCGATTACTGATCAGCGGTATTCGAAATAATTAGCAAATATTTTGTAAATTTGTACCTGTAACTAACAATTGTTAGTTTATGATCATTATGTACATATGGCAGAATTTCACAATTTAAAAGTTGCAAACATTTATAAAGAAACGGAAGATACTTCCGTTGTAACTTTAGAAATCCCATTAGAATTACAGGAAACTTTCAAATTTAGACAAGGGCAGCATCTGACCTTAAAAGCAATTATTAATGGTGAGGACGTTCGCCGTTCCTACTCTTTGTGTTCAAGCCCCATTGAGAAGACGTGGAAAGTCGCTGTAAAGAAGATTCCTGAGGGAAAGTTTTCGACTTTCATTAATGAAACTCTAAAAGATGGCGATGAAATTGAAGTGATGGCACCCAGTGGTACATTCGGTGTTGATTGCAGTCCTGAACGGGCAAAGAATTATTTGTTTTTTGCTGCAGGAAGCGGTATTACACCGATTCTTTCAATGATTAAAATGCATTTGGCGGCTGAGCCTAATTCAACATGTAAATTATTTTACGTCAATAAGACTGCAAAATCTATTATCTTTAAAGAAGAGTTAGAACAGCTTAGAAATAAATATTTTGGCAGGCTGGAAATCTATTATTTTTTAACCAAAGAGCGCCGGGATATTGACTTGTTTAATGGCAGGTTTGATGATGAAAAAATGCGAGTTCTTACCACAACGTTTATTGACATTCCAGATACGAGTGAGGTTTTTCTTTGTGGCCCAGAACAAATGGTCAACTATGTAAGTTCGTATTTAATTGATGCAGGTTTACCAAAAGAGCTTATCCATTTTGAATTATTCGTTACTGGCCTTTCTGAAGAAGATATAAAAAGGGCGGAGCGCTTGGCGAAGCAAAATGTTGAAGGTAT
This sequence comes from Flavobacteriaceae bacterium, assembly GCA_030065775.1. GTDB lineage: Bacteria > Bacteroidota > Bacteroidia > Flavobacteriales > Flavobacteriaceae > Aureibaculum. Next base: position 22,806 of record JASJDL010000003.1, read on the forward strand.
TGAGGTTACTATAATTGATGGTGGAAAAGAGTTTGAATTCACCATGACAAAAGAATATGACAATATCTTAGATGCGGCTTTAGGGGCTGGAGCAGATCTACCATTCGCCTGTAAAGGCGGTGTTTGCAGCACATGTAAATGTCAAGTAATAGAAGGCGACATAGAAATGAAAATTAACTATGCCTTAGAAGATAAAGAAGTCGAACAAAATTTTGTGCTGAGTTGTCAGGCAGTGCCAACATCAGAGAAAGTAGTTGTCGATTTCGACGTATAATATAAACTCAACAACTATGAGTGAAGAACAAATAATGAGTCTAGAAAAATATTTTGAAGAACGTATTGCGCGCGATGAAAAGATTGAACCTAAAGACTGGATGCCTGAGAAGTATCGCCAGACACATATTAGGCAGATGTCTCAGCACGCACATTCGGAAGTCGTTGGAATGCTTCCCGAGGGTAATTGGATCACCCGTGCACCTTCTTTACGCCGTAAAGTTGCCTTACTGGCAAAAGTACAAGACGAAGCCGGTCATGGTTTATACTTGTACTCTGCAACAGAAACCTTAGGTGTTTCTAGGGAAGAATTGTATGAACAATTGCACACAGGTAAAGCAAAATACTCTAGTATATTTAATTATCCAACATTGACCTGGGCAGATATAGGAGCCATCGGTTGGTTGGTTGATGGTGCTGCCATTATCAATCAAGTACCTTTATGTAATACCTCTTATGGGCCCTATGCAAGAGCAATGATACGTGTGTGTAAAGAAGAAAGCTTCCATCAGCGTCAAGGTTATGAGATCATGATTAAATTGGCGAATGGCACCCCTGAGCAAAAAGAAATGGCTCAAGACGCACTCAATAGATGGTGGTGGCCGAGTTTAATGATGCTTGGGCCAACTGATGACAAATCAGTGCATACCGAGCAATCAATGAAATGGAAATTGAAACGTAAAACGAATGATGAATTGCGTCAACAGTTTATAGATCAAACAGTGCCTCAGGCTGATTTAATAGGTTTAAAAATTCCTGATCCAGACTTAAAATGGAATGAAGAGCGAGGCAGTTATGATTTTGGAGGAATTGATTGGGACGAATTCTGGCAAGTTGTTAAGGGGCATGGGCCAATGAACAAAGAACGTATGAAGGCAAGAGTAGGTGCATGGGAACGTGGTGCGTGGGTGCGAGATGCGGCCATGGCTTATGCCGAGAAGAAAGAAAAAAGAAAACAAGCGGTTTAAACTATAGTAGTATGGCAACAAAAGATTGGCCACTTTGGGAAATCTTCGTAAGAAGTAAAAACGGATTGGAACACAGGCATTTTGGTAGTCTTCATGCAGCTGATGCTGAAATGGCACTGGAAAATGCACGCGATGTCTATACAAGACGAAATGAAGGTGTGAGTATTTGGGTAGTAGAATCGAAGCATATCACTGCTTCGAATCCGGAAAATTATGGTGAATTATTTGAACCGGCTCAAGATAAGGTGTATCGTCATCCAACATTTTACGATTTGCCCGATGAAGTAAAACATATGTGATGAAAGAACATTTATATAACTATATACTAGGTATTGCAGATAATAGCCTAATTCTTGGACAACGTATGGGAGAATTATGCGGTCATGGGCCAAGTCTTGAAACCGATATCGCCTGTACGAATATCTCGTTAGATTTATTTGGACAAGTACGCAGCTACTTTCAATATGCGGCTAAGTTAGCAGGAGATGGGAGAACCGAAGATGATATTGCGATGCTTCGAAAAGAACGTGAATATGTAAATGTTCTTCTGGCTGAGCAGCCAAACACGAATTTTGCGTATACGATTGGACGTCAGTTTTTATTTGATATTTACCATCTTCTGTATCTAACAGAGCTTCAAAAAAGCAAAGATCTAACGCTTTCAGCAATTGCGAAAAAATGCATCAAAGAAGTAAGTTATCATGTGCGTTTTTCATCTGATTGGGTTAAAAGATTAGGTGATGGTACAGAAGAGAGTAAACAAAAAATGCAAGAAGCTGTAGACGATTTATGGGTTTATACTGATGAACTCTTCCATCAAACTGAAGCCGATAAAGTTATGATTACCGAAGAGGTGGGAGTTGATGTGACGAAGTTGAAAGAAGAATACTATACCAGAGTTTCAGAAATCTTAGAAGAAGCTGGATTAAACATTCCGGAGTCTAAATGGTTTCAAAAAGGAGGTAAGCAAGGAATTCATACAGAACACTTAGGATATCTATTAGCAGATTTACAGTATATGCAAAGAACATATCCTAATATGGAATGGTAAAATGACAACCACCGAACAACATATCGATGAAAAATTAATTCCAATTTTGGAAAAAGTTTCAGATCCGGAAATACCGGTATTGTCAATTATGGATATGGGAGTTGTGCGAACAGCTATTTTAAGAGGCAACAATGTTCATGTTCAAATAACACCGACGTATAGCGGCTGCCCTGCAATGGATGTTATCGGTGATGATATAAAAAAGGCCCTTGAAGAAGCTGGATACACTTCGAACATTGAATTGATTTTGGCACCGGCGTGGACAACAGATTGGATTACTCAGAAAGGAAGAAAAGCACTAGAAGAATATGGTATCGCAGCACCGCTCGATGCTCAAGCAGATAAAGATGTTTTGCTCCATGGAAAACGCCTGGTCAAATGTACCAATTGTGGTTCTCAAAATACAAGAATGGTAAGCCAATTTGGTTCTACGGCATGCAAAGCACAATTTCAATGTGAAGATTGCCAGGAACCTTTTGACTATTTTAAATGTTTGAAATGATGTTAGGGCTTCGAACCACTGCATATATCGTAAGTGATTTAGATGAAGCAAAAGCATGGTATGCTAAAGCTTTTAAGTCGGAGCCTTATTTTGACGAACCCTTTTATGTAGGATTTAATATTAGTGGTTATGAGCTTGGGTTGATGCCTGAAGGTGATGAAGTAAATGTAAAAGGTGAAAACATATTGTCATACTGGGGTGTGGAGGATATTCAAAATGAATATAAACGCTTATTGGATTTAGGAGCAACAGAACATGAGAAACCCACAAATGTAGGAGGTGAATTAATGGTGGCCTCAGTAAAGGATCCGTGGCAAAATATAATAGGGATTATTTATAACCCCTATTTCAAACTATAATTCCTTTTTGATAAGGAAGAATTTAATCTAGGTATGAGTAACAATTCAATTCAATTAGAAATTGAAAATAACATAGCACGTATAACGTTGAACCGCCCGGAAGTATTTAACAGTTTTAATCGAGAGATGGCATTAAAATTACAATCGGTTTTTGATGATTGTGAGACAAATAGTGAGGTCAGAGCCATTGTCCTTACTGGTAACGGGAAGGCTTTTTGTGCTGGTCAAGATTTAAAAGAGGTTACTTCACCCGAAATGAATCCTGGCTTTAAAAAAATATTAGAAGAGCATTACAATCCGATCATTAAAAGAATCCGCTCAATCAAAAAACCCATCTTAGCTGCGATTAATGGAGTAGCTGCCGGTGCAGGTGCAAATATTGCCTTGGCGTGTGACATCGTTGTGGCCCATGAAAAAGTAAGTTTCATTCAAGCATTCAGCCTAATTGGATTAATACCCGATAGTGCCGGTACTTTCTTTTTGCCAAGGTTAATTGGTTTCCAAAAGGCACAGGCATTGGCAATGCTTGGTGATAAGGTTTCTGCCCAAGAGGCAGAGCGCATCGGCATGATCTACAAAGTAGTTACCTTGGAGCATTTCGAAGAAGAAGTTCAAAAACTAGCACTCAAATTGTCTAAAATGCCAACAAAGGCGCTCGGGATGATTAAAGAACTGTTCAATGCATCAATGAATAATACCTTGAATCAACAACTCGAAATGGAATCAAAATACCAGATTGAAGCAGCTCAAAGTGAAGACTATGCCGAAGGTGTCGCCGCGTTTATTGAAAAACGTCAACCAAACTTTAAAGGAAAGTAATGAATGTAGGTATTATAGGCTCAGGCACCATGGGAAGTGGTATTGCGCAAGTGGCAGCCACCGCCGGTTGCACGGTAAAATTGTTCGATACAGATCAAGCCGCCTTAAAGAAGGCGAAAACGAACCTTGAAAAAATTCTGTCCCGCTTGATAGCAAAAGAAAGAATTGATGAAGCTGAAAAATCCCGTATACAGGATAATATCACGTATGTAGCCAGTTTACATGATTTGTCGGATTCCCATTTGACTATTGAGGCTATTATTGAAAACCTTGAAATCAAGCAAAAGGTGTTCGCAGAGTTGGAAACATATGTGTCGCCTGATTGTATCTTAGCTTCCAATACGTCATCATTATCAATTGCCTCCATAGCCTCATCTTTAACAAAACCGGAACGCTGTATTGGTATTCATTTTTTTAATCCCGTCCCCTTAATGAAACTGGTGGAGATTATTCCTGCAATGCAAACCTCAAAAAAAGTATTGAATCAAGCTACGACGACCATGAATGATTGGAATAAAGTAGTGACCATAGCAAAAGATACTCCGGGCTTTATTGTAAATCGAGTAGCGAGGCCTTTTTATGGGGAAGCGTTGCGTATTTATGAAGAAGGACTGGCTGATTTTTCGACCATTGATTGGAGTATGAAAACTATCGGTGGTTTTCGAATGGGCCCGTTTGAGCTCATGGATTTCATAGGTAATGATGTGAATTATACAATAACTGAAACTGTATTTAAGGCGTTCTACTTCGACCCAAGATACAAACCATCTTTTACTCAAAAAAGATTGTCAGAAGCAGGTTATTTTGGCAGAAAATCAGGAAAGGGGTATTACGATTATACTGAAGGTGCTGAAAAACCTAAACCTAACGAGGATAACGAATTAGCAACATATATTTTTGATCGGGTATTGGTCATGTTGATCAATGAAGCAGCAGATGCTTTATTTCTAAATATCGCTTCCGCGGAAGATATTGATAATGCCATGACCAAAGGTGTAAACTATCCGAAAGGTCTATTGGCTTGGGCTGATGAAAAAGGTATAGATTGGTGCGTAAATAAGCTGGATGAACTATATCATGAATATCACGAAGACAGATATCGCTGCTCCCCTTTGTTAAGAAAAATGAATAGAGAAGGTAGAACCTTTTTTTAATCAGGAATTAGGGATTGGGTATAGGGAATGAATAATCTAAGTAAATATCATTTTAAGTTTGAAGACCTAAACGTTTATCAAAAGGCAATAGATTTTGGTGAATCGACTAATAATTTGGTTAAAAAGTTTCCGAACCATGAGCTTTATGCTTTATCGTCTCAATTCCGAAGAGCGGCTGATTCAATAGCATTAAATATTGCTGAAGGGTATCCAGGTTCCGATGCTCAATTTGTAAAACACTTGAATCATGCTATTTATAGTGCGAACGAATGCGTTAGCTACAGTACAAAAGCAAGAAGACGAAATTATATAAGTTTCGAACAGGATGAAGAAAATAGAAAATCCATTTCTGAGTTAACAAAAATGATGTCAACTTTAAGAAAGAAAATTTTAGAAAGAATAAATACTAATGCCTAATACCCAGAACCAAATGCCTTTAAGTGGAGCGAAAATTCCATATAAGATGTTACGACAAGACGCCTTTAGTCAATGGTTGGGCATTGAGATATTAGAATGCGAAATTGGCCACGTAAAAGTAGGAATGACCATCCGAAAAGAAATGCTCAATAGCATGAATTACGCACACGGCGGCATTAGTTATTCGTTAGCCGATACCGCTTTTGGGTTTACAGCAAATACGCATGGAAAATATGCAGTTTCAATCGAAACTTCAATTAACCATATCGAAGCATTGGAAGAAAATGATAAACTGGTGGCCGATTGTGTTATTGAAAAAGTGAATAACAAACTGGGCTTCAATGTAGTTGAGGTCAAACGAGGGGATGAATTGGTGGCGCTGTTTAAAGGTGTTGTTTACCGAACACAAAAAGACTGGGAAGAATAAAATGAAAGAAGCATATATAATTGATGGAGTCAGAACTCCGGTAGGAAATTACAAAGGCACCTTAGCTGCCGTCCGTACAGATGATTTGGCGGCATTAGTGATTAAAGAATTGGTCGAACGCAACGCTGGCATTCCAAAAGAGGCTTATGATGATGTGATCATAGGATGTGCCAATCAAGCCGGTGAAGACAATCGAAATGTCGCCAGAATGGCGCTGCTTCTTGCAGGCTTACCATTCACGGTTCCAGGGGAAACCGTGAATCGATTATGCAGTTCCGGATTGTCAGCAATTATTCAAGCAAACAGGGCCATTAAAGCAGGAGATGGTGATTTATTTATTTCCGGTGGCGTAGAAAATATGACGCGGGGCCCTTATGTCATTGCAAAGCCCTCCAGTGCTTATGGTAACGACGCTAAAATGTATGACTCCAGTTTTGGTTGGCGTTTCATCAATCCTAAAATGCAAGAGCTTTACGGAACCGATAGTATGGGAAACACCGCTGAAAACTTGGTTGAGAAGTATCATATTTCTCGTGAAGACCAGGATGCTTTCGCCCATTGGAGCCAGATGAAAGCTTCAAAAGCTCAAGAAAATGGCAGATTAACCAAAGAAATTGTTTCAGTTCAAATTCCTCAGCGAAAAAAAGATCCGATCATTTTCTCAAAAGATGAGTTTGTAAAACCCACTACGACAAAAGATATCCTGGCAAAATTGCGTCCGGCCTTCAAAAAAGAAGTCGGTAGCGTAACCGCTGGTAACTCATCCGGTTTAAACGATGGCGCCGCAGCAACAATCATTGCTTCTGAGGATGCCGTAAGAACGTATAATTTGAAACCCCTTGCAAGAATCGTAAGTTCTGCAGTTGTGGGTGTCGAACCAAGAATCATGGGAATTGGCCCGGTTCAGGCTTCCAATAAAGCCTTGGAAAAAGCCGGTCTTACCATGAATGACATGGATATCATTGAACTTAATGAAGCTTTTGCCGCACAAGCCTTGGCATGCATCCGAGCTTGGGGGTTAAAAGATGACGATGCAAGATTAAATCCGAATGGTGGGGCAATCGCCATAGGGCATCCCTTAGGTATGACCGGAACAAGAATCGCCTATTCAGCAGCTTTAGAATTACATGAACAACAAAAACGATATGCTTTAATAACCATGTGCGTTGGTGTCGGACAGGGCTACGCGGCTATCATAGAGAGAGTCTAGTATGAAAGTATTGATTATAGGAGGAAATGGAACCATTGGCAAGAAGGTAAGTCAACGTCTTCGGGAAAGGCATGAAGTGCTTATTGCCGGAAGAACATCCGGAGATGTAACGGTGGATTTTTCAGATGCAGGTTCCATAAAGAATATGTTTGAAAAAATAGGAAAGGTGGATGCCATTATTTGTATTGCAGGAGACGCCAAATGGGAGAAATTCGATAACCTTAGTGAATCAGATTTTTATATTGGGATTAAAAGCAAACTTATGGGTCAGGTGAATACGGTCAGAATTGGTAAAGACTTTTTGAACAACGGAGGTTCTATAACCCTATCAACAGGAATCCTGGCCGATGATCCGGTTGATATGACCACCAGTGCCGCTATGGTCAATGGTGCTATCCACAGCTTCGTAAAGGCTGTGGTATTAGAATTAGAACATATAAGAGTCAATGTTGTTTGCTCAGATTTGGTGGAAGACTCTTTTGAAAAATACAAAGATTATTTTCCTGGTAACACCCCGGTGCCTATGCATAAAATTGTGGATGCCTATGTGAAATGTGTTGAAGGGAAAATCAATGGAAGAATACTAAGAATAATGGGATAACTTCCTGCGCAGGCAGGAATCTCGCATTAGAGAAAAACGACTCAGGAAATGGAAAAGAGCTTGGAAGGTAAAGCCAATACAAGAAATGAATCCATCCTGGAATGATTTAAGTCTAAACTGGAAATCAGCTAATAGAAAATTTAGAATTAACAAATAAAAGATACCTGTTTTCGCAGGCAGTGGTATGAAAAAAATACAACATTATATTCAAGGGCAATGGGCAGAAGGAAAGGATGAAGGTATACCTGTTTTTGATGCCGTAACCGGTGAGCATTTTGCAAATTCGGCGGTTGAAGGTCTTGATATTCCTGAAATTCTGAACTACGGACGAACCATAGGAGGAGAAGTGCTTCGTAAAATGACTTTTCAAGAGCGTGGAAATATGCTTAAGAAATTAGCATTATACCTTACCAAAAGGAAAGAAGCTTTCTATGAACTAAGTTACCGTACGGGAGCTACCAGAGTAGATAGCTGGATTGATATTGAAGGCGGTTTTGGGAATCTCTTCGCCAATGCATCCTTACGTAAATTATTCCCGAATCAGCCCTATCACGTAGAGGGCGATCCTATTGATTTGTCTCGAGGTGGAAGATTTATGGCACATCATATTATGGTGCCAAAGCAAGGAGTAGCAGTACATATTAACGCCTTTAATTTCCCTGTGTGGGGAATGCTGGAAAAATGTGCCGTCAACTGGATGGCCGGAGTGCCCGCCGTAGTCTTACCTGCGCCATCTTCGTCGTATTTAGCAGAAGCGGTTGCCCGAGAAATCATTAGTTCAGGCATTTTACCCGAAGGAGCACTACAGATCATCAATGGAACTGTAAAGACTATTTTAGACACCGTCGAATCTCAAGATGTGGTTAGTTTTACAGGTTCTGCTTCAACAGGAAGACTCCTCAAAGCGCATCCCAGAATTATCCAGGAGGCAGTACCATTTAATATGGAAGCCGATTCATTGAATGCCTCAGTACTGGGCGAAGATGCCGTTCCGGGAACACCCGAATTTGACATTTTTATCAAAGAAGTCCGTAAGGAAATGACAGTAAAATGTGGCCAAAAATGTACCGCTATCCGACGCGTTATCGTCCCTGAAAAACTGATAGAAGATGTTCAGATTGCTTTGGGAAATGCCTTAGCTAAGGTTACAATTGGTGACCCCCGACTCGATGATGTTCGAATGGGATCTTTAATTAGCAAAGAGCAAGTTGATGAAGTCAAGAACAGTGTTACTGAAATCGCCAAAAAAGCACAAATCGTTTATGGTGATCTCGAAAAATTGGAAACTATTGGTGCTGATGCCAAAAAAGGAGCTTTCATAAGCCCTATCCTGATGAGAGAAGACCATCCTTTCGAGAATTTGGCTGTTCATGAACGTGAAGCTTTTGGCCCAGTCAGTACACTAATGCCTTATAAATCTTTGGATGAGGCTATTATATTATCACAAATGGGCAAAGGTTCGTTGGTATCTTCAATAGCTACCTTTGATGATACTATTGCTAAAGAATATGTGGTGAATGCGGCAAGTCATCACGGGCGCATCCTTGTTATGAATAGAGAAATGGCCAAAGAAAGTACAGGTCACGGTTCACCCTTACCAACGTTGGTACATGGAGGCCCAGGCCGTGCCGGCGGTGGTGAAGAAATGGGTGGCTTGCGGGGTGTGAAGCATTATTTACAGCGCACCGCTATTCAAGGAACGCCTACTACCTTGACGGAGATTACCGGTATTTATCAACCGAATGCCAAGTACAAAGAAGCTGCACAACATCCTTTTAAATACCACTGGGAAGATATTCAGGTAGGAATGTCCATGAAGACCCACAAGCGTACCATTACCGATACTGATATTATCAGTTTTGCAAATGTCACCTGGGACCACTTTTATGCACATACAGACATCACCTCCTTAGACGGCAGTATTTTCGAAAAACGTACAGCGCACGGCTATTTCATTATTTCCGCAGCAGCAGGCTTGTTCGTATATCCAAATAAAGGACCTGTATCTGCAAACTATGGATTAGAAGAATGCCGATTCTTACGCCCATTATATCATAACGATACGATCTATGTAAGACTGACCTGTAAACAAAAAGTAGATCGTGATGTCCGCGGTACCGAGCATCCAAGCGGTATCGTGAAATGGTTTGCCGAAATTTTTGATGTGGAAGATGAATTGGTCGCATTAGCAACTGTCTTGACGATGGTTCAAAAGAAACAAGAGACTTTTGTCGAAATCAACCGTCAAACAATTGAAGCTTATTTAAGCAAGTTATCAAAGGATACCAAACCTCTTTGGGGAACTATGACCCCCCAACATATGGTGGAGCATTTGGAATTTTCTACAAGAATTTCCTCAGGAGAAATTCAGGATTTTGATTTCTCTACTCCCGAAAAGATATTAGAAAAAGTGCATGCCACACTGTATAATTATAAACCAATGCCAAAAAAACACGCAGCACCAGAAATTTTGGAAAGGGATTTACAAAAACTAAAACATAATGACCTGGAAACTGCGAAACAAAAATTCTTGGAGGCTTATGATGATTTTGAAAACTATTTTAAGGAAAATCCCGAAGCACGATTGAAAAATATAGTTTTTGGAGACCTCAACAAATATGAGTGGCACTTATTTCATAGAAAGCATATGAATCATCATTTTGAACAATTTGGACTACTGTAAATATGACACAACCATACGTAAAACAAACCATAGAAAAAGGAGTAGGAACTATTGAATTTTTTCATCCTGCTCACAATTCTTTACCCGGAGATTTACTGGCTCAATTAGCACAAACAATCACAGATGCCGGAGGGAATGATGCTATCAAAGTCATTGTATTGAAGAGTGGTGGTGCAAGAACTTTTTGTGCAGGTGCAAGTTTTAAGGAATTGATCAATATAAATGATGCTGAAACCGGACGTGTTTTCTTTTCAGGATTTGCCAATGTAATTAACGCTATGCGAAAATGCCCAAAATTTATTATTGGCAGAATACAGGGAAAAACTGTTGGTGGCGGCGTTGGATTAGCATCAGCAACCGACTATTGTATGGCTACAAAATTTGCGGCCATTAAGTTAAGTGAGCTGAATGTTGGTATCGGTCCTTTTGTTGTGGGTCCTGCCGTAGAACGTAAGTTAGGTTTAAGTGGGATGTCACAAATAGCCATAGATGCCAATACTTTTTATCCTGCCGATTGGGCCAGGGAAAAAGGCCTGTATGCGCAGGTTTTTGAGACCACCGAAGCGTTGGATGAAGCTGTAAAAGAATTTGCTGAAAACTTATGCAACTACAATCCCGAAGCCATGAAAGAAATGAAGCAAATGTTCTGGAAAGGAGCAGAAGATTGGGATACCTTATTGGCTGAACGTGCACAAATAAGTGGCCGATTAGTTTTAAGTGAATTTACTAAGGAAACTTTGAAGCGCTTTAAATAGATGATCTACGAGTTTCAAGGCTACATACCGGTCGTTCATGAAAGCAGTTTTGTACATCCGCTGGCGGCAGTAACCGGCAATGTCATTATCGGTAAAGATTGTTATATCGGTCCTGGTGCAGCGATTCGTGGTGATTGGGGACAAATCATTTTGGAAGACGGAGTGAATGTTCAAGAAAATTGTACGGTACATATGTTCCCTGGAATTTCAATAGTCTTAAAAGAAAGTGCCCATATTGGTCATGGAGCCATTATTCATGGTGCAACAATTGGCCGAAATGTTCTCGTTGGAATGAACTCAGTCATTATGGATGATGCTGAAATTGGTGATGAATGTATCATTGGAGCCATGGCATTTGTAAAGGCAGAAACGAAAATCCCAAAAAGAAGTCTGGTCGTAGGGAATCCGGCTAAAGTGATCAAAGAGGTAACTGATGACATGATCGCATGGAAGACCAAAGGTACCAAGCTGTATCAGCAACTACCGAATGAGTGTCACAAAACGTTGAAAGAAGTTGAACCTCTACGGGAGGTTCCGAAGGATAGGACTGTTCAGGAAACTACGTATGCCACACTGCGTAATTTTATGAAAAAATAATTTATGGAGCTAGAATTAAAGATGCCTAAAATGGGCGAAAGTATTACCGAAGGTACTATTATAAACTGGATGGTCAACGAAGGTGATCAATTTGAGGAAGGTGATGTACTCTTGGAAGTTGCAACAGATAAAGTAGACAATGAAGTCCCTGCACCAACATCTGGTGTTTTGATAAAGACATTATTTCAAGCGAAGGATGTTGTTCCTGTTGGGGAAGTCATTGCTATTTTAGAAGCTTCCGAAATTTCCAAGTCTTCAGAAAAGGAAGATGTCATTCTGAGTGATAGCGAAGAATCTCCCAAGAAAAAAGCAAACAAAAAAGTAAAACAGGTTCAGACAGTCACAAAAAGTTTAACTAATTTTTCAGTTAACAATACAAATACTTTCTTTTCACCCTTAATTGTCTCAATTGCGAAAGAGCATCATATTAGTTTTGAAGAGCTGGCTCGTATACCAGCGACCGGTAAGGATGGACGTTTACGAAAAAGCGATGTATTTAACTATATTAAAGAAGGCCGGCCCTATCAATTTACCCAACCTGTGGTTCACGATCCCACGGCATACAAAATACCACAACTAGATTTAGATAAAGGTACCGGCAAAATTATTGCAATGGACCGCATGCGCCAGATGATCGCAGATCACATGGTCTATTCGAAACATACATCACCTCATGTCACAGCCTACGTTGAAGCCGATTTGACCGAACTGGTACATTGGCGTACTACCAACAAAGAGGCCTTTCAAGAAAAATATAATGAAAAGCTCACATTTACGCCTTTGTTCGTCGAAGCCGTTGCGAAAGCCATCAAAGACTTTCCAATGATCAATGTATCTGTTGATGGCCCAAATATTATTGTAAAACAAGCTATTAATATCGGAATGGCTACCGCACTCCCTAGTGGAAACCTTATTGTTCCGGTAGTTAAAGAAGCTGATACTAAAAATTTAGAGCAGTTGTCCACTGAGGTGAATGCTTTGGCTTCAAAAGCCAGAGAGAACCAGTTAAGTGGTGACGATATTAAGGGCAGTACATTCACAATTTCTAATGTCGGTACGTTTGGAAGCCTTATGGGAACCCCAATTATCAATCAACCCGAGGCAGCAATTCTTGCACTTGGTATTATCAAGAAACGACCTGAAGTTATTGAAACCGAAAAAGGTGATGAAATTGCCATAAGAAGCATGATGTACTTGTCATTATCGTTTGATCATCGTATCGTTGACGGTTATCTGGGAGGTAGCTTCTTACGGCGTGTGGCAGATTATTTAGAACAATTTGATATCGACAGAAAAATTTAATGATTTGAGCGAAAAAACTTTCAGTAAAACACTTTTAAAACAGGCATTCTCTCATCTCAGCACGGCAAAGGCAATCACCGAATTATTTGAAGAGAATTTTCAAACGGTTTCCAAGTATGTCCATGCGACATCAAGAGGGCATGAAGTTAT
>JASJDL010000093.1 GCA_030065775.1 Flavobacteriaceae bacterium
AATCACCCTCTGCGGTATTTCCCTCTGTAACCAATTTGTAAAAAGCCTGTGGCAAACGAATGATATCCTCTCCAAACATAAAGAGTAAAATAAGCAACTTCGGTGCGAATAAAGTAAGAAAGAATCCTATGGCTTGATTCACATTCGCATTGATTCCGGAGCTTCTATCGAAGGCCATTAAGTGATACACAAAGTTACCAATAACAACTAATGTCATGAGCCAATAAATAATGTAAAGCCACTTACTCTTGGTGATTGTTTTAAAGGCCTGAAAAGCGTAAAAATCAATCACCATGTAAAACGCTATGAAAAGGATCCAGCGAAGTATAATGCTTTGTAACATAACTGCTGCAAAAATACCAATTCGTTTTTTCAAAAATCTTATCAAATTGTTAAAGGTTAGTACGCTAAGAAATTATATGGAGTAATTCGCTAATAATTTCCATTCTTGAAAATTTATGCTTTTTAGCTCCCTGATAGTGCCGTCTGGCAGAGCTATGTATTTCGGAAAAATTATGCTCTTTAAACAATCTCGCATTCTCAGGATTTATACCACCGCCGGGAAGTATAGTTATTCTTCCATCGGCAATTGTTTTCAATTCATTCAAAAGTGTTATTCCTTCTTCGGCAGAAGCAGCTTTCCCAGAGGATAGTATTCTTGTCGCTCCTAAATCAATTAAAGAGTTCAATGCTTCTTTTGGATCCGTCACTTCGTCAAAGGCTCGATGAAAAGTAAATGGTAACGGCTTGGATACATCAATCAATTCCTTCGTACGCTCAAGGTCGATCATGTGATTTGAATGAAGTACCCCCGAAACAATACCCGAACACCCCAAATCTTTACAAAGCAAAATACACTGCTTCATAATTTGAAATTCACTTTCCGTATATACAAAGTCACCATCTCTGGGACGAATTAAAACAAAAACAGGAATGGTGCTTGCACTTAAAACTCGTTCGATAAGTTCATCATTTGGGGTTACACCGCCAAGATGAAGTTGTTCACATAATTCGATTCGCTGTGCACCTGCCATTTGCGCATGAACAGCCGATCGATATGAATTCGCACAAACTTCTAAGAGCATTCTGTAGTTTTTGGTATCTTGCTAATGTAAGTAAAAATCATGCAGGTATGAAGCGACGAAATTTTATAAAAAATACGGCTATCACGACCATTGGAATCGCCACGACCCGAAATTTACTCAGCTGTTCGGAAATTGAGGAAAAAAAGAAATCTGCAATTACGGATAAAGAAAAAGCTTCGTTACCGTTAGTTATCGCCACTTGGAACGTACCCAATGCAACAGCAAAGGCCTGGGAAGTTCTTCAGGCTAATGGCAGTGCACTGGACGCTGTAGAGCAAGGCTGCATGGTTGAAGAAGCAGATATTACTAATTCTTCGGTTGGCAAAGGAGGTATGCCTGACAGGGATGGCCGTATTACACTAGATGCCTGTATTATGAACAAAGATGGTGACTGTGGTTCGGTGGTTTACTTACAAAATATTACGCATGCTGTTTCGGTAGCCCGAAAAGTGATGGAACATACTCCACATGTGATGCTTGCCGGAAAAGGAGCAGAAGAATTTGCCGTTGCTAATGGGTTCGAAAAAGAGGATTTGCAAACAGACAATACAAGAAAGGCTTTAGAATCCTGGCTTATTAAATCGCAATACGAACCGGTAATTAATATAGAAAATCATGATACCATTGGAATGTTAGCCATAGATACGAATGGAGACATTTCTGGAGCCTGTACCACAAGTGGCCTGGCATTTAAAATGGCCGGGCGCGTAGGCGACTCTCCTATTATTGGTTCCGGTTTATTTGTTGATAATGAAGTAGGCGCATGTGTAGCTACTGGCTTGGGTGAGGAGGTGGTAAAAACTGTTGGCAGCTTTCTGGTAGTAGAGTTGATGCGTCAGGGTAAGTTACCTCAAGAAGCTTGCGAGGAAGCAATTCATCGAATCGTATCGAAACCAAATAGTGATTATAAAAATTTTCAGGTGGGTTACATCGCCGTCAATAAATCGGGCGTTGTCGGCTCGTATTCCATACATGATGGTTTTAGCATGACCAGGTATCAAGTAAATAAAAATGAGAACGTTCAATCAGATTATTATTTGAAACAATCTTCGTAGCTTTGATACGCTTACAAAATCACAACTATGCCAGAACAAAAACGTCTGTTTCTCCTAGATGCTTATGCTTTAATTTTTAGAGGATATTATGCCTTTATTAAAAATCCACGGATCAATTCCAAGGGCATGGATACCTCAGCTATTTTAGGTTTCACCAATTCTTTATTAGATGTGATCAAACGTGAGCGTCCTGATCATTTAGCGGTTTGTTTTGACAAAGGGGGCAGCGTTGATCGCATTGAGATGTTTTCGGAATATAAGGCAAATCGTGATGAAACACCTGAAGCTATTCAGATAGCGGTACCCTATATAGAAAAAATATTAAAGGCCATGCATATCCCTATTATTGTAAAGGAAGGCTATGAAGCCGATGATATCATAGGCACGTTGGCAAAAAAAGCTGAGAAAGAAGGGTATCAGACGTTTATGGTGACGCCTGATAAGGATTTTGCACAACTGGTTTCAGAGAATATTTTTATTTACCGCCCGCGTTTTGGTGGTGGTTACGAAACCTGGGGCATTAAAGAAGTACAGGAAAAGTTTGAGGTAGAACATCCGGAACAGGTCATTGATTACCTGGGTATGATGGGGGATTCTGTAGATAATATTCCCGGTTTACCCGGAGTGGGTGAAAAGACTGCCAAAAAATTCATTGGTCAATTCGGCAGCATGGAAGGATTGCTCGCCAATACCGACCAGTTGAAGGGAAAAATGAAGGAAAAGGTGGAAGCCAATGCCGAACTAGGTATTTTATCGAAGAAACTGGCGCGTATCTTATTGAATGTTCCTGTAGATTTTGATGAAAAAGATTTTGAACTGAATTCACCGGACCTGGATGCTGTAAAAGAAGTTTTCACTGAATTAGAGTTCCGAAGGTTGACCGAAAATCTGATAAAAACATTTGCTCCCTCAGAGCAAGCTACAGAAAATCAGAAACCAAAAATTCCAAAAACGGAAGGGCAACAGTTCGACCTGTTTTCAACTCCCGGTGCAGGAACTGTTACTAAAGAGGAAGCCGAAATCAGTGGTTACAAAACAATTAAAAATACACCACATTTCTATCAATATGTTAGCACGCCACTTTCGCGGAAGCTACTATTGGAAAAATTACTTCAACAAAAATCTGTTTGCTTTGATACCGAGACCACAGGTTTAAAGGCATTGCAAGTAGAACTGATTGGCATCGCGTTTTCATGGGAAAAAGGTAAGGGCTATTATGTGGCCTTTCCTGAAGATCAAGATGAAACACAAACCATGCTTGAAGAATTCAGACCGTTTTTTGAAGATACTTCCATCGAAAAGATCGGCCATAATTTAAAATATGATATTAAGGTTTTATCGAACTATAATCTTCCCGTAAAGGGGAAACTGTTCGATACCATGATAGCACATTACCTTATCAATCCGGATATGCGCCATAACATGGATGTGCTCTCTGAGACCTACCTGAATTATCAACCTGTTTCCATTACAGAATTAATTGGGAAAAAAGGGAAAAACCAGTTGTCAATGCGCGTGGTTCCCTTAAAGGACCAGACAGAATATGCCATTGAAGATTCTGATATTACACTACAGCTCAAAGAGCATTTTGAAAAAGAAATGGCGAGCGGCAATGTTACAAAGCTATTCGATGAGGTCGAAATTCCATTAGTCTCAGTATTGACCGCTATGGAAATAGAAGGCATCAATTTAGATACTAATTTTTTAAAGGACTTTTCTAAACTACTGACGGAGGATATAAATCGCCTGGAAAAAGGCATTTATGAGCAAGCAGGTGAAACTTTCAATTTGGCATCACCAAAGCAGTTGGGCCCTATCTTATTTGAAAAGTTAAAATTGGTTGATAAACCTAAAAAAACCAAGACCGGTCAATATTCCACAGCTGAAGACGTTTTGAGTTATCTGGCGAAGGACCATCAAATCATACGTGATATTTTAGAATGGCGGCAATACAAAAAACTGCAAAGCACTTATGTGGATGCGCTGCCAAATGAGATTAATCCGAAAACAGGACGTGTGCATACTGTCTACGCGCAGGCTGTAGCGGCTACGGGGCGATTAAGCTCTAACAATCCAAACTTACAAAACATTCCGATTCGTACAGAACGAGGACGCCAGGTGCGCAAAGCTTTTATCCCGAAAAATGACGACTATGTATTACTGGCAGCCGATTACTCTCAAATTGAATTACGTTTAATAGCTGCGCTAAGTGGTGATGAAATAATGATCCAATCATTCTTAAATGGTGAGGACATTCATGCCTCGACAGCCGCGAAAGTATTTGGTGTGCCCTTAGAGAAAGTAACCAGGCAGCAACGTGGTGATGCCAAAGCTGTCAATTTCGGTATTATCTATGGGGTTTCTGCATTTGGGTTGAGCAATCAAACAACTCTCTCACGTACTGAAGCCAAAGAATTGATCAACACATATTACGCGACGTATCCGAAATTGCGTGACTATATTTCAAAGCAAGTTGATTTTGCGCGCGAGCATGGCTATGTAGAAACCGTACTGGGCAGAAGACGCTATTTGAAAGATATTAATTCTCGCAACGCGGTGGTGCGCGGAGCCGCAGAACGTAATGCTGTTAATGCGCCTTTACAGGGAAGTGCAGCCGATATTATTAAGCTGGCGATGATCAAAATTTATAATCGTTTTCAACAAGAAAATTTTAGATCAAAAATGCTACTGCAGGTACATGATGAATTAGTTTTCGATGCCCATAAAGAGGAACTCGAGACCATCAAGCCTATTATTAAAACCGAAATGGAAAATGCCTATCAACTTAAAGTACCTTTAGTGGTAGATATGGGTATGGGCGATAACTGGTTAGAAGCCCATTAGGCACTATACTTTTTTACCATTAAGGATAAACAGAGACCCTCAGTACATTGTGGAAGGTGATATTAAAAACGTTATTGGGCGGGGTGATTGTCGCTTCGAACAACACGTCTTTAGTAGTGTAATCAACTTCGACCACTTTTCCTCCAGCGGTTCCATTTGGCACCGAGGCACCTGGGGTAAATAATATACTTTCTTTTCCAGGTATATAGCTTACTTTTGAAACAATTCTGGAATAGGTTTCCTGGCCTCTGTTCTTACCGTAAGACCAAACCTGCTTGATTGTTTTATTAATCTCGTCAATCTCATATTCAACCGCCCTGCTGTAGGGGCCAAAATTGACATAATTACGGTTATCGCCATTGTCGAAAATCATAATGTTGCCATTGGGAAGTAAAATAGGAGAATGCTGATACCATGGCCATTCGAAATCAGGGTGGTTCGAATTTCCTAAAAGGACATCATCATCGCTTATTGGCAAGTCTTGACTATCTAAAGGAGTCAATAAAAATTGAGAGAGATCTTGTCCATTTCCTGCTGTTCCCCAGTCTTTATGCGGTGCTAAAATATAGCTCACTTCGTTTTGATTATTGAGTTTTACGATTCCCTGGGTTCTGCCTGATACAATTATTTCATTATCAGTGGTACCATATTCAATGGCGTTTGCATGAAACCAATCTATATTCAAATCGGCCAAATCGGTGGGCCAGGCTCTTCGTGTATTGTCGAGCGAATTATTTAGATCCCATACAGTAATAATTTGACCTGATGTTCGGTCTATTTCAATAATTACATCTTCAACAGTAGCTTTACTTGGATCATTGACCGTTACCAAAAAATTACCATTTGGTTTTTCTATGACGTGATGATGAAAGCCATAGCCTTGTAAACTCCAGGAATTGATAATTTCACCTAGCATATTTACTTCATAAATAGCTCCTGTTGATCCATCTCCAAATAATAAATTCCCATTTCGCAATTGGGTGAGACCGTTGTCATAAAAAAGGTTTGAAAGTTGACTATGGCCAGAATAATCAAGATACCAGCGAATATCGCCGAACTGGTCAAAAATAAAAGGTCTTTGCGGCCTGAAGTTATCCTTAAATCCGAAATAGTTCACCAGGTTAAACTCTGGTTCAGAAACAGCCGCTTCTTTATCGATTAAGATCTCGGGAAGATCTTCCAGAATCGCTTGTGTTTGAATTGTCAGGTCATGGCTTTCCAGTTGTGTTCCATTTTGATCGAGCAATATCAACTCAAGTTTATTTAAATAATCTGCATACAATCCTAGAACGTCCAGTTCGAATGAATTTGCTAGTTCAGTAAAGCGTTTCGCAATGGTAGAAGCCTCACCATTCTTTCCTACTATTTTCAATTCAACTACTACATTTTCGGTGGTGCTTAAATCCAATTTTGCCGTCAATGGTGCAACACCGGTGGGATTCAACCGGATATCTAACGAAGAAATAAGATCTGAGCTGTCGATCGAGCTCACGACCTCCTCTTCAGAACAACCAAAGAGAATAGTCGTCAGTACTAAAAAAAATGCAATTCTTTTCATATGCTTTATAATTTGATAAGTAGGGCACCGGCCGCATTTACGTTTTAAAGATATGCTATTTTAAGTGAATCTTGGATAGCACATCATAACCGCCAAAAATCGGCTTTTTTTTATCTCCTAAAGCGATATGTGGCCTTTATCAAGAATGTATTGTCCTTTTCTTGTCCTAGAATCTGATTATCAAGATTTCTAAATAAATGATTGGTAGGATCGCCTGAGCCGGTCACGCCCTGTGACCAGACTAAAAATACTTCAGAACCGGGAATATATTCCCAACGCACTACCAGGTTTGAACGGAATTGTACAAAAGAGAAATCAGGGTCGCCAAATTCATAATCTACGTCTCCTCCATCTTCATTAACAAAATAAGTTCCGTCAACTTCTTCTATCTGATCTGAATTATAAGACACAAATCTAGCTTCCAGATCATCGGCAGTCGGATTTTCAGAGACATATTTAAAATTAGTATAACGCCCTCGTGATACAAAAGGCTGCCCATAATATTGTATCGTTAAGTTAGGATTCACATTGTAATTTAATCGAATAGCCGCGCTAAGTGTTTGTTGATCTATAGTACCTAAAATGTATCGCGGCGTTCCATTGAAATCTAATTCAGTAACATATTGGGTCTTATTTGGATTCTTTTGGTACTCCGGGCTTAATGAAATACTAAAAGCATTAATTGGTTGATAGGTCAATCTTGTTTCTAAACTTAAAAATGAAAAATTATTTTGTTTCGCTTGAGAATACACATAACCACCTCTAAAACTAAATTTCTTGGTCCGGTCTGTGCTGAAGAAAATAAAACTAATATTTTCTCTTGAAAAACGCCAGCGTGGCCCTCCTCTTAATATGGTATTTGTATAAATTCTGGGCTTATGGAACACGGCAGTATCAATCCACCAATTATTTTTAAATTCAAAAAATGCTCCGAGTCTATATTGAATGCGATTATAGTTACCTTCAAAATCATATGTTGTAAACATATTTAGGCCGGTCCAAATACTTCTGAACTTACCTGTAGGTTTTAAGGTACGCCAGTTCAACCAGCCATATTGACGTATCTCATCTGCCTGACGCAAGAAGCCAATATCATTCAATTCCAATTCAGGTGACCGGAAATTCGCTCCTATTCCATAACGCCAATGACCAGTGCTTTGCTTGCTAAATTCCAGTTTACCACCAGTTCCTGTTAAAGACGTTCTGTTAGCATCTACCTCGACATGATCTGCATCTACTCGATTAAACAAATGGGTCAAGGACGATTGCGTGCTCTCAATCGCTTCTTTACTCCCTGTGACATGGCTAAAAACTAAATTTCCCTCCAGATTAAACTTTCTGTCTTTCCATTGATGCCTAAAATCAAGACCCCCGGTATAGGCAGATTTACGAAGGCTACGGAGATTGTTCTCTTTTCTTTCTAAGGAAAACGGATTAATAACTTCATCCTCTGAATCTCTGTACTCACCCGTATCTGAATCATAGTCAAAGCTAAATTGATCTCCTAGATTTCTATTTGTCGCCGTAAAAATTCCACCGAAGAAGGTATTACGATCGTTAAAGTCTTTTTGCGCTCTGGCAACCAGGTAATTGGTTAACGGTTCAATAATGGCCTTTCTTCGAATATCTGGTGATTCGTTATTCGCAATGACAGCCAACTCTCTTGACGTGACACTTTCTAATAATCCAATAGACCAACCATTTTTTGTTTTACCGCTAAACTTTGCTGCTCCTAAAATCGTGGTATTCGATGGCCGGTCGACAAAATCGTCGCCATTTGTGGTAACGGAGCCCTGTGGATTTCTACCGATGCGTCTTGAGAAGAAAAGATTATCCTGGTTTCCGCCAAAGCGAAAATCAAAAATATTCTTATTCTCTACGAAAAATGGGCGCTGTTCTCTAAAAAAAATCTCGAAGCCATCCAAAGCGATTGCAGCCGGGTCGGCTTCCACTTGACCGAAATCGGGATTGACGGTTAAATCTAATGTCAAGTCATTCGTGATTCCAATCTTGGCGTCTAACCCGCCATTGAGTATGAAGTCATCACCATCACGAAAAGGGTTTCCCTCTTCTTTCGGAAACGTATCGTACTGCAACACGGTAAAAGGTTGAATTTCTAATTGTCGCTGTGGTACAAGACCTAACAGGCCATGCAATTCACCTGCTTCGCTCACAAATCCCGCTGCGTCAACAGGTATTCGCTGCCATAACGAGGTTTCATTATTTCTGAAAATACGTCGTACCACATTCAAACCCCATATCTGTTCTTTCGATTTCCCAAAACGTAATTGACTAAAAGGTATCTTCATCTCAGCGGTCCAACCTTCGGCATCAATATTTGCTTTGGTATACCATACCGGGTTCCAGCTATCATCAATATTATCGCCATTGTCTGTCACAATTT
The DNA here is from genome assembly GCA_030065775.1 of Flavobacteriaceae bacterium. GTDB lineage: Bacteria > Bacteroidota > Bacteroidia > Flavobacteriales > Flavobacteriaceae > Aureibaculum. The sequence goes on from JASJDL010000093.1 coordinate 8,947, forward strand.
CATCACCCTTTACGCTGGCGGCTGTGGTCGTAAAAACAAAAGCTGTGCGTTTATCGTAATAACTATCTATAAGTACATTGACACGATCACCGATAAACCCATCGCGTCTTGACAGGCGATTAATAATACTGTCTGGTGCCTTATCAAAGCACTGAATTCCTATGTAAATATTCTTATCGTCATAAACGATTTTAAAACGGGATTGAAACGTTGGAGGCGTATTTTCATCGGGTTCATTTTCGATAAATTCTGTTGCCCAATCGACAATAGTCCAGCCTTTATCATCTAATTTACCATCAATAACGGGCGCGTCTTCCGGGGCTAATGATTTGGTAGTATAAATACGTTTAGGGACGACTGTTTTCTGTTCATTTTGAGCAGTGATTACAGTAATGAACAGCAGGCAAAAGGCTAACAAATAGCTTTGAATCAATCGGTTAGTAAACATGGAGTATGGTTAATTAGCGCCTCTTCACACACCATCTACCAGCACCGACAAGGTACTACAATCGCTTCTTAAGGTTTTGTTAATTTTAAATTTTTACTGTTAAATTTTTACAGTCTAAAGCGATAAGTAGCCTTAATTAAGAAGGTATTCTCTTTTTCCTGGCCGAGGATCTGATTATCAAGATTCGTCAGCAGGTCGTTTGCCGGATTACCATCACCTGTAACGCCTTGAGACCATACCAGGAATACTTCAGAACCTGGAATATACTCCCATCGAACGACTAAATTTGAGCGGAATTGTACGAAGGAAAAATCAGGCTGGCCAAAGGTATAGTCAGTAACCCCATTGACATCTTCATCAACTAAATAGAGGCCTTCACCTTCATCAAGTGACAACTGTGTATCTGAAAACAAATCAAACCTGTCATCGAAATTACCGGCTTGCGGATTGGTAATATATTTAAAATCAGTATAGTTTCCTCTCGAGACAAAAGGTTGTCCCCAATACTGTACTGTAAGGTTCGGATTAATGGTATAGTTTATCCGCAAAGAAGCACTTAAAGTTCGTTGATCGATGGTCGCATTGATGTATTTGGTATCATTACCCACTTCAACGTTCTCTACATACTGAATTTTATCACTATTATGATTATAAGACGGGTTCAGTGATAACCTTAGGGCATTCAAAGGCTGGTAAGAAACCCCAAAATATATCCGATACCTATTTTGAGAGTTGTCCAGAGATCGGTTTCCATTATGACCCACATTTATCCGAACTTTTTTTCGGTTATCGGTACCTACGTTGTTCCAAAAAAATACGCTTGGTGAAAATTTAAGTCTCGGGCCTCCGCGTAATGCAAAATTCGATTGATTCACACCAACATAGGTAACGCCCAAATTCGCAAACCAGTTATTTTGAAAATTTGCCCAGCTGTTGACGTTGAGCTGTAGCAGGTTGTGATTACCACCAAAGTCCCAGGCAGACCAATGGTTATAGTTCAGACCTAAATTGCGAAAGATCGAAAAAGGTTTTAACGTACGGTACCCGATCCAGGTATAATGTCTCATATCGTCTGAGAGCCTTTGAAAGCCGAGATCATTCAATTCTAATTGTGGTGAACGCCAGGTGAAACCGCTTTCAAAGCGCCAGTGGCCATTTGCTTGTTTTCCTATTTGAATATTTCCACCTGTTCCGGTCAATGAGGTTCGATTCGGGTCATAATCTAAGTAACTGGCGCCTACGCGTTGAAACTGATGTCTAAATGAATTTTGGGTATTATCAATGGCCTCTGTGGTACCTTTCACATGGCTCAATACGATGTTGCCTCCTATATACCACGCCCGATTCTTCCAGTGATGTCTGAAATCAAGTCCGCCAGAATAGGCCGATTGATGCAGAAATTCAAGGTGCTCTGGTAAGTCACGGTTGGTAGCCGTAAATATTCCACCAACAAAAGTATTTCTCTCGTTAAAATCCTTTTGCAAGCGTCCAACAAAATAATTAGTCAAGGGTTCAACGACTTCCTCTCTTCTCCCTACCACTTCACCATCTACTACTTCTGCTATATCTGAATATTCTTTGGCGGTAACGCTCTCTAAGACTCCAATAGACCAACCATTTTTCGTTTTACCGCTAAACTTTGCTGCTCCTAAAATAGTAGTATTTACGGGTTGATCCACATATTCATTGTCGTTGGTGTCGGGATATCCCTGTGGGCTGCGTCCGATTCTCCTGGAGAAGAATACATTATCTGATCCAAATGTATCTCCGGCATTTGACCGTGAAAAGCGATAATCAAAAATGTTGTTGTTTTCAACAAAGAAGGGACGCTGTTCGCGGAAGAAAATCTCGAATCCATCTAAAGCAATAGCTGAGGGGTCAGCTTCTACCTGACCAAAATCAGGGTTCACTGTTAAGTCTAAAGTGAGGTCATTTGTAATTCCAATTTTGGCATCGAGACCACCGTTGAGTTCAGAATCCCGTCCATCGCGAAACGGATTTCCATCTTCACGTGGATAACTATCTGCTTTTGTGACCGTAAATGGTTGAATTTCCAGTTGTTTCTGGGGTTCAAGATCTAATAGCCCATGGAGTTCGCCAAATTCACTTACCCATCCGGGGGCATCCTGAGGAACACGCTGCCATAAGGAGCGCTCTTCTTTTCTGAAAAAACGACGCGTCGATTGAATTCCCCAAATTTGTTCTTTTGCTTTTCCAAATCGCAGTTGACTGAATGGAATCTTAATTTCTGCAGTCCAGCCTTGTTCATCTATATTGGTTCTTGCATACCAAATAGGGTTCCAACTGCCATCCCAGTTATTACCATTATCAGAAATAAATTCATCACCTTTAACCCCTGCTGAAGTTATGGTAAAGGAAAAAGCCGTTCGTAAATCGTGATAACTATCTATATTAAATTCAACCCAATCCCCTGCAAAACCATCTCTTCTTGATAATCTATTGACAATGCTATCCGGTTGGCTATCAAAATTGCGAACACCTATATATAAGTTCTTTTTATCGTAAACAATTTTAAACTGTGTCTGTTCACTTGGTGGGGTATTCTCATCAGGTTGATTTTCTATATAATCACTGGTCCATTCAACGATATCCCAGCTGGGGTCATTTAAAAGCCCATCAATAACCGGTGCTTTTTCGTCTCCTACATACTTTGTTGTATAGATTCGTTTCGGAACGATTTCTTGTTTTTTTTGTTCTTCCTGAGCATAGATAAAAGTAGATAATAGCAGCAATGGTAGAAGACGTAGTTTCATGAGAAGGTGTTAGAATTATCTGGTTTGTGCTTGTAAAGACCTCTCGATTCCTAAAGTGTTACATTTCATCCATCGAAATTAGCATCAACCCGTCTTAAAATTTTGTTAATTAACTTTTAGTTTTAGTTAAAATTCGGTCAGAAAAATAAGACAAATCGCTGTTTGTTATATAAATAAATGTTTGTACATTTGCACTCCCTTAAGAAGAAGGGAATAAAGAAATTATTAATTACAAAAAACTAATAGTGTGAACACATTAAGTTACAAAACAGCATCTGCTAACAAAGCTACTGTTAACAAGGAGTGGGTTTTAGTTGATGCGGACGGGCAGACATTGGGTCGTTTAGCTTCAAAAGTAGCAATGCTAATTAGAGGCAAGTACAAGCCAAATTTTACACCACATGTTGATTGTGGTGACAACGTTGTCATTATCAATGCAGACAAGATCAACTTAACAGGTAACAAATGGGAGGCAAAATCATATGTCCGCCATACAGGTTACCCAGGTGGACAAAGATCGCTTACTGCTTCAGAGATGTATCAAAAAAATCCTGCCAGATTGGTGGAAAAAGCAGTAAAAGGAATGTTACCTAAAAA
>JASJDL010000094.1 GCA_030065775.1 Flavobacteriaceae bacterium
AAGAATAATCACCTCTTTTTATTCGATTATAAACTATAATCGTAATGAAAAAAATTTCCTTATTCTTGGCAATGCAACTGCTTCATGCCGGTCTGTATGCTCAGGAAAAAAAACAAGACACCACGAGCGTTGAAAAACTTGATGAAGTTGTAGTAAAAGCCGTGCGAGTGAAAGCTACCTCGCCAATCACCCATTCCAATTTAAGTAAAACTGAAATTGCCAAGCGAAATTTAGGACAGGACATTGCTACACAGTTGAATTTTCTACCTTCGGTCGTTACCACTTCAGATGCGGGTGCAGGTATCGGATATACAGGGTTTCGGGTTCGGGGTACCGCCAATCAAGGAATTAACGTAACTATTAATGGAATTCCATATAACGATGCTGAGAGTGCCACGACTTTTTTTGTGAACTTACAAGATTTTACTTCTTCTGTAGAAAATCTGCAGCTCCAACGTGGAGTTGGAACTTCCACGAATGGGCCTGGGGCTTTCGGTGCAAGTTTAAATATTCTAACCGATAATATTGCTGAAAATGCTTATGCGAGCACCTCACATTCATTGGGTTCATTCAGCACACGCCGCCACAACTTAAAGTTTAGCACAGGGCTGTTAAGTGACCATTTTGAGATTGCGGGGCGACTCTCGCAGATCACCTCTGATGGTTATATAGACAGAGCATCCTCAGATTTGAAGTCGTATTTTATTCAGGGGGCTTATAGAGACGAAAACACCTTGATTAAAGCGATTCACTTTGCAGGAAGCGAAGTTACGTATCAGTCATGGTTCGGTATTGATGCTCCTACCTTGGAAAGCAATCGAACATTCAACCCGGCCGGAGCAAGATTTGATGCGAACGGTAATCCTGACGGGTTTCATGAAAATCAAGTAGACGACTATAAACAAGACCATTATCAGTTGCACTGGACGCAGCGATATACAAACAAATGGACATCAAATTTAAGTTTTAACTATACTTATGGCCGCGGATTCTTTGAAGAATATATCGACGATTGGTTTGCTCAGAATGTCGCATTCGACGGTAGCTCAGAATTAGGTTTTTACGGTCTTTCACCCGTAACAATTGGGGGCGAAACCATCACGACATCAGATATTATTCGTCGACGCTGGTTAGATAATGATTACTATGTCTTGTCAGGAACCATTAATTATCGCGATGATCAGTTCGATATTACCTCTGGTCTTTTCTACAGCAACTATGAGGGAGACCACTTTGGAGAAGTGATTTGGTCACGATTTGCAAGCGATTCTGAATTGGGTGACCGCTATTACTTTGGCGTAGGTAATAAAAATGAATTTTCAGCTTTCGCAAAGGCTGATTTTCGCTTAAATAAAACATGGCAATTTTATCTTGATGTACAAGGCCGTTTTATTTCGTATACTACTACAGGGCAGAATTCTGATGTCGCCGACTTTATTACAGACAAAGAGTACAGCTTTTTTAATCCGAAGTTCGGAGCGAGCTATACCATTGATCGTCGAAATCAATTGTATGCGTCATTTGCACGTGCACACAGAGAACCTAACAGAACTGATTTCGAAAATGGTGACCCAAGACCGGAAAGGCTTGATGATATCGAATTTGGCTGGCGTTATAATTCAGATAGACTAAAGTTGAATATGAATGGTTTCTATATGGATTATCGAGATCAATTGGTACTTACCGGTGCACTAGATAATGTGGGTGCCCCAATTCGGGCAAATAGTGGTAGCAGTTACAGATTAGGTGTAGAAATAGATGCTGATATTTCAATTTCCCAAAAATTGAGATTACAACCGAATGTCGCTTTGAGCACGAATAAGAATCGGGATTTTTTCTTTCAAAGAGATGGTGTCCTGAAGAATTTAGGGAATACAGAAATCTCTTTTTCTCCTAGTATTGTAGCCGGAAATACGATCGCATATCGTCTGACCGATGGGCTCTATTTAGGGCTACTATCAAAATACGTGGGAGAACAGTTTATGGGTAATATTGAAAGTGATGTGTCCAAATTGGATGCTTTTTTCGTCAATGACTTTAATGCGGTCTACACTTTGAAAGGTATCTCGGTAATTGATAGTGTTGAGTTTTCTTTATTGATAAATAATATATTCGATCGGGATTTTACCTCCAATGGTTATTTTTTCACTTTTGATGATGATTTTTCGAATCCGGGAACGATCACAACTATAGAAGGCGCCGGATATTATCCACAGGCGGGAATTAACTTTCTACTTGGCATGACCGTTAAATTCTAAATAAAAAAACCGGGGAGTTCCCTCGGTTTTTTTATTCTGAGATAACTTCAAATTCATTGGCTTTCCAATCCAAGATACCACCTTTGAGATCGTAGATCTTAAAACCCCGTTCACTGAGTTTCGCTGCTGCTTTACCGCTTCTGCCACCACTTTTGCAATACAAATAAACAGGTTTTGATTCATCCAATTCTTTTAGCATCTGCTGCATAAAATCGCCATCATAAAAATTGATGTTTTTAGCATTTTTTAAATGTCCTTCCAAAAATTCTTCTGGGCTTCGAACATCTATTAATTGAACAGTGTCATATTTGATTTTAGCATTAAAATCGGCTGCAGTTAGTTTCTCATTTACTCCAATGTTTTGCTTTACAAAAGTTTTATCTGGTTCACGATCTACTTTCTTATCTTTTTGTCCACAAGAAAAAGAAAGCAATATGGCTGCTACCAATATCCATTTACTACTATTCATTTTTTATAGTTGAATTTGAATTGCTTCTTACTACCGTCTTTCTGACTAATAAGCACATATACATTCATTTCAGTGGCACTTATTTTCTCAAAGGTCATCCCGTCAAAATAAACGGCATCTTCTGTAATTTTCACCAAAGGAAAATCGACGGTCTCATCCTTGGTTTCCCAGCCTTTTAGGTCACCATTAAAGTGTTTCAATTGCAAAATCAACGATTCGTTGACTTCGCGAATAACCTCAATCTCATAAAATACCACCTTTCCATCAACGATTAATTTAAACGCAGCCATCATAGAATCCCCCGAGGGTTGACTCCAGTTTTCCTCCACAATTCCACCGAAGGCCGCTCCTTTCCACTCGCCTGCTATCCAAGCAACATCAGCGATCTTGGCTTTTGGTGATGAAGACAAGCTATCGAGTGCTAAAATATCTCCACTTGCTTGCTTTTGGGCAAAGCTAAAACCTGCTATACAGGCCAATAGAAGGGCTATGAAGTTCTTCATACAAATTCTTTCAAAAAAGACACTTCATCCAATACTATTGGACAAATTTTAGATTCAAAGTCATCCTTTCTCAAATATAGTGGATTTTAATAACTTTGAGCTATGCAGATACAAGTCTTACTTTTTGGGATTACAAGGGATATTATAGGTGAAAATAAATTGAGTCTAACAATTTCAAGTGGAATTACTGTCAAGAAATTAAAACAGCAATTGGAGCTTCAATATGCTGAATTAAACAAGTACAATTATTCGGTTGCGATCAATGAAGCTTATGCCGAAAACGATACGGAAATAAATAACAGTGATACAGTTGCTTTGATCCCTCCCGTTAGCGGTGGTTAGGCTCTTAAGTATTTTTTATCAATATAAAAGGTCCCGAATGGGATTACTGAGGCGACTAAAACCGTCCAAAAAGTTTTGGACTCCCATTTAAGGTCATCTTTAATGAGGTAGGCCAGAACGATATAGGCCACAAATAATAATCCGTGCGGCATCCCAAGAAGCTTCACATAGCTTTCATCACCACCAATATATTTAACGGGCACGGCGATAAACAATAGTAAAATATAGGATAAACCCTCCAAAATACTTATCGCTCTGAACGTATTTTTCATAATCAAAAATTTCAAGTGCAAAAGTACGACGTGATTCCCTAACTTTGTAATGAAATCTGTTAAAAATGACTGAAAATAGTTCGGTAAAGATCACCACTTCAAGACTCAATTTACAGGAATGTTATGACTTTGTAGAGGATACATCCTGTGGTGGTATAGCTTTATTTGTAGGTACCGTTAGAAATCAAACTCAAGATAAAGAAGTTACCTTATTGGATTTCTCATCGTATGAAGCCATGGCTTTGAAGGAAATGCAAAAAATTGCAGATAAGGCTTTGAACGATTTCGATATTTTAAAGATTGCTATTCACCATGCCGAAGGAAAACTGACCATCGGTGCTATACCCGTAATTATTGCAGTATCTGCACCTCATAGAAAAGCGGCTTTTGAGGCCTGCCAATTTGCCATTGACACATTAAAAGAAACAGTACCGATCTGGAAAAAAGAGCATTTCGTTGATGGGGAAGTATGGGTAAATGCGACACCATAAAGAAGCGGCTATGAAAAGTTAGTTATACCCCTTTTCAAACTAAATACATCTAACTTTGGATATTTTTCCTTGATTCTCTGTGTCGCCGTGTAACTTGATATCCCACGGTTGCACACAATTACATATTGCTCAACGTCTCGACTATGTTTTATACGTTCGAAGAGATCATCTAGTTTTGACAATGGAATTTTGGCGTCCACCTCAAAGGGTAAAAGGGCACTACGGTCTTCAATAACTGAAATAATCTCTAAACTTCCCGAAGCTATGCGAGACGATAGTTTAGCCTTTAATTGATCGGCTGAAATCAACAGCGCTTCATTTTGGACTTCACAGTTCGGGTCAAAATAAGTTTCTTTTTCAAAGATTTCAGCAACTTTTTCTTTGCTAAATGATTTCTTCAGTTTCATTTTGAACTGCGAATTCTCTAAACTATTATATATTAATAATTGATTTATCAAAGGTTTTCCTGTCGCAGTTATTAATTTCAATACTTCATTGGCTTGCATGAGCCCGATTATGCCTACAATAGAATTCAATGTACCGACCTCAGAACAATTTGGAACCTGCTGCTTAGACATATCGGGAAAAACGTCCCTGAGATTGGCACCAAACGAACCTTTTGAATCCTTAATATTTAAACTGGCCACATAGCCATCAAATTTATAGAGAGAGCCATAGATTAAAGGCTTCCCTTTTAATACACATGCATCATTTAATAAGTATTTTACAGGTAGGCTGTCGGTACAATCCACTATGTAATCTGTTTCGTTCATCAAATCGAAAACATTATTTTTTGAAACCGAAGTTTTACTCGTTTTTACCTTTACAAAAGGTGAAATCGATTTGATATGAGCCGCCAGAGTCTCCACTTTTGGCTTGCCAATATCTTCGATTTTATAAAACACCTGTCGATGTAAATTAGATTGAGAAACCTTGTCAAAATCTACTAAATGCAATTCGCCAATACCACTTGCAGCTAAATATACCGCCACTGCATTACCTAGTCCGCCACATCCTACCACCAAAACTCTCGACGCCAGTAATTTTTCCTGACCTTCGATGTTAATTTCTTTTAGGGTAGTTTGTCGCTTGTACAAACCTTCTTTCGTGATCTTTTTCATTTATACCAAAACTTTGCGCCCTTTTTCATTAAGATGAAGCACCTCTTTCTCGATATCGTAATAATCTTTCAAACTATTCAGTCGTGACTGATACTGCAAATCCCCAAATCCGTAAACAGTTTCTTTTCTTTGCCATTGCAGTAACTCCCTGATAAGGCCTCTCTTGTTAAACCTTTCATTATCAATTATTCGTAATATTTTATATGCTATTTCGTCAAGTCCTTTTTCATCCTTAGCTTCTTTCAAATGCTGTTTCATAGCGGTATCCAAGTACCTGAACTTGAAGTTCTTATTGAAGTCAAAATCCTTCAAAACCTTTGTATCTCCATTTACATATAGGTCCCAACATTTTTTGGCGTATAAGAGGTCATTGCGCGAAAGCTTCATTTTATTTTCATATAAACTTTTGTAGGCTTCAGGTTGATAATCTGCTAATGTCAGCCAACCTTCCTTTCCTTTTTCTCTGCCAACACAAACCAGATAATAGGAAATATCTTTTCTGTAATACTTCAGTAAATACGAACACAAAGCCAGAAGATTGACCTGGCAAAAAAGGTCATATTCAAACCAAAGCACCACTTCCTGATAGTTTGACAAATCTTCAATGGTCACGAGTTCTTTGATAGTTTTGTCGTAGTAGTCGAGCTTCGTAATATCGAACTCATTCTCAAAAAACTCATAGCGCTGCATCCAGAATGCATCGCTACCAACATCTTGAACCAGTGGTCCATCACAGAGCATTTCACGCCAGATGATACGGTCTCCTTTGAGTCCGCTTTTTTGCAAAGGATACGAAGTGCTATCGCCATTTAAGATATGGACTGTCGCGCTCATTGTTTATGCTTTTAGGGCAATTTCTTTGAGCGCTTCCTGGTATTCTTCTGGTGTATTCACGTTGCGGATTAAATCATCATCCACCTCAATAACCTCAACATCAGAATTGATGAGCGCTTTACGCGGGCACGAATAACCCTGTGACAAATAACTTAATAAAATAGGATAAGCCTTTGGTTCATATATGGTAATGATTGGTTCGACAAATTCTTTGGACTTCCCTTTCACAGCCGTCGCTACTTTCGAAGGATTACGTCGTTTTAAAAGCTCCTTTATAAGTGTGTCGTTGACAAAAGGAAGGTCAGTAGCCAACGCTAACCATGCCTTGTTCGGATCTTTCATAAAGGCGGAGCAGATCGCACCAAAAACACCCAGGTCTACAAACTTGTCTTGTATTACCTGATATTGATCTATATCTTGATTTTCGGCCAGCGAAACATACGTGTTTAACAAGTTCGATTCCAATAATCCAACTGCATGGGCTAATTGTGGCTTTCCGTGGTAGTTAATCTGGGTTTTGTCATGACCCATACGCTTGCTTTTCCCGCCAGCCAGAACTAATCCTTGAACTGGAGCTATGGTTTCTTGAATAAGATTATGGATATGATCAGCAATAGCATCGACTTCATCGAAATGATACGATTTTAAATTTTTTATCATCGGATAGCTTTCTAATAAGAAATCGAAATACCTGGAATCCTTGTTCAGTTTTACTATGAATTGAATTCGGTCCAACTGATCCAAACGCTTCTTAACGGAGGCCTCCTTTTCATTGTCTAAAATGAGGATTTGCTTCGCTCCACGATAATGATTACCATTAATAAAGAGTAAATCGTAATCTGAGAAACGAATGCGTTCATTATACGCATTCAATTTATGCTGAGAAGTCACCTGCAAGTTACCAGACTGATGGGCAATAAATTCATCTAATATTGGCGGCTCAGTTGTCTCTGCGTGTGACGCGTCCAAATAGCCAATTTTAGCCCTTTTTTGAAGTTTTTTGCTCATTTTTTGCACAAAATCGGCAATAATTGAGCATTTTGAGCCCAAAACAGTGAGTTCGTTAGGAGCAAAATTATCGTTTTTCCGACGTGCTAACTTGGCGTGTTTGTAGTGCTTGATATTATCCATTTTTGATATCTGATTTACCTCCTGTTTTTTCCAATAGTTTTACCTCATTAATGGTCATTTCATGTGTTATCGATTTACACATATCGTAAACGGTGAGTGCCGAAACCGAAGCACCGGTTAAGGCTTCCATCTCCACTCCTGTTTTTCCATCAATTTCCACCGTGCAAACAATTTCAATTTTTTCTGTGTCTATAACGTTGATATCAACAGCTACCCCATTGATTAATAATGGATGGCACATTGGGATTAAGTCTGCTGTTTTCTTTACTGCCTGGATTCCAGCAATGATGGCAGTTTGAAAAACCGGGCCTTTTTTCGTTTTTAATTCCTCATTTTCAAATCTGGAAATGACCTTAGAACCTAAATACATTTCTGCCCTTGCCACAGCCCTCCGCTTTGTGACTTTCTTATCACCAACATTCACCATTTTAGGTTGGTTTTTTTCTGTTATGTGTGAAAATTCGTTTGTCATATTCTGTAATTATGCTTTGGCAGGAATACTGTTCAATTATCTAAACGTAATTAACGGAAATGTTTCCCCGGCCTTGAATTCTGTTCGTTCAGCCGGTAATTCCAAAAAGCCATCAACATCCGTCAAATTTGCCAAATCACCCGAACCATTACCAACTACCGGTTTTGCAATTTTCAGTCCGCCATCCTCATCTAATTTTACTTGTAAAAAATACGTTAATTCAGGTTTAAATGTAAAATCTTCTCTTAAAATCGCCTTCCCTTGATGGTTGTAAGGAATTTCTACTGATTTCTTGTACCACGGGTAGAAATATTTCAGACATCCTATGAAGGTTGATACCGGGTTACCGGGAAAAGCAAAAACACTTACATTTTGCTTTTTGCCATACCAAAATGGCTTTCCTGGACGCTGTGCTACTTTGTGAAATAATTTTTGAACCCCTAGTTCATCCAAAACTTCGGGTAAAAAATCATATTTACCTTTACTCACAGCTCCGCTAAATAACAAGACATCATAGGCCTCTAAATAGCTCCCGATTTTAGCTTTTAATACCGCTTTGTCATCCTTGATATGATCATTATCTGCTTTGATTCCCAATCGCTTAAGCAATGAGACCAAGGTATATACGTTACTTCTGCGAATCTGATAATCAAATGGAGTGTTGTCGACCTCGACCAACTCATCACCGGTGGAAACAATCATTATTTTCGGCTGTCTGGCTACCTTAACTGAGGATTTACCAACGGTAGCTAAAATGCCTAATTCAGCCGCGGAAATCAAGGTATTTTTTCTAATTAAGACATCGTTAGCGGTTCTATCCTTACCTTTTGAATGCACATTTTGCCCTTTCTCAATAGCCTCAGTAGTGATTGTTGCCACTGCGTCTTGAATAACCACATCTTCATATCTGATGACGGTATCACAATTTTTTGGCAGGATGGCGCCGGTCATCACTTCTAGGCAGTTTTCAGTATTCTGAAGCCGTAATTGTTCACTTCCGGCAGCTTGAATACCTTCTATCGAAAAACTCCTTCTTGATTTCTCGAACGAATTATAATCGATGGCGATGCCATCCATGCTCACACGATTGAATGGTGGAAAATCACGATCTGCTACAATTTCCTCTTTTAACACCCGGCCCTGTGCTTCTAAAAAAGAAGCCTCTTCTGTTCCAAAATCAACAGTCTTATCGAGAATGATTTCTAATGCTTTTTGTGATGAGATCATTTTTTGAGATTTCTCACTTCATTCGAAATGATACTAATTACATTTTAAAATTACCTGATCATTCAATTTACCCTCCAATGGTGGACATACTTTCTGACACCTTTTTGTTTTGTCTTCGATTGGACTCAGCTACAAACCCATTTTCAGGTTTATCCTTAACAATTTTCAGGAACAAGTCTTTGAGATCTTCGTTACCTGCACCTTTTCTGATAAAATCCCGAACATTAAAAACCCCTTCATCAAATAAGCAATTTTTGAACATGCCGGTAGCAGTAATTCGAATACGGTTACAATCACCACAAATCGTTCTGGTGAACGCCGGAATAATTCCGAACGTACCTTTGTAGCCTCCTACTTTAAAATTCTTGGATGTAGAGGACTTCTCAGAAACTATTGGTTCTATGTTTTTGAATTTAGATGCTACTTCCTTCAAAATTGCGGTGTAATTCCATACTTCTTTTGTTGCTCTTTGACCCACTCCATTGAAAGGCATTTCTTCGATAAAGCGTACCGCTATATTCTTTTCTTCTGTCAGTTGAACAAAATCTGAAATTTCATGTGTATTGATCCCGGATTGCACCACCATATTCAGCTTCAAATTCATGGAGCTTTTTTCAAGCAATTCGAGAGTTTTATAAACCTCCTGAAACACATCCCTACGGGTGATCTTAGCAAAATTTTCCCTGTTAAGGCTATCTATACTTAGATTCACAGATCCTATTTTTAGTTCTTCAAGTTTCTCAATATGATTGGCTATCAAAGCTCCGTTAGTAGTAATATTGATCTCATCAAGCAAATCATTAAATGAGAGCATTTCCAAAAACCTAATAAAATCTTTTCGTACAAAAGGCTCACCACCGGTTAATCGTACTTTATTGACTCCTAATTCGCTCAAAGTGCGTGTAATGCGGTACATTTCTTTAAATGTAAGCAAGTCTTTTCTATCAACGATATCAATGCCATGCGCCGGCATGCAATACTGACAACGCAGGTTGCACCGATCAGTAACTGCCAATCGCAAATACGAAATTTGCCGTCCGAATTTGTCTGTTAGTTTATTCATACTGGAACTTGCAAGTTACGAAGAATGGAAAGACTATAACTGTTTTTGAAGGTAATTTAAGATGTGGTCTGTGGCACCGACATTATTTTTAACATAGTTTTTAGAAATGCTTCCCTTATCTGATAGTACTTGCTTGTCATGATGGAGTTTGTGCACTATCGAGTTAAATTCTTGTTGAGAATTTACAACGATACACCCACCTTGCTCAACCAATTCAATCGCCTCATTGAACTTTTGATACTTTGGACCAATGATAATTGGCACTCCATAGGTCGCGGGCTCGAGAATATTATGTAACCCGGTTTTAAATGCTCCGCCCACATAAGCTACATTGGCATGACTATAGATTTTGGTTAAAATCCCTATTGAATCTATAATTAGCACTTGAGCAGCTGTTATATCTTTATGATTCTTCTCAGAAAAGAGGGTCGTTTTTTTAGTAAAAGACGTCTTTAGTTCTTCTATATCCTTGACGTTGATATTGTGAGGGGCAAGAATGAATTTTTCTTCTTTAGTAGCATGGTTATTGACATAATCGATAAACAGCGCTTCGTCTTCTGGCCAGGTACTTCCTGCGACTAAGGTATGTTTCCCGTCGATAAATTTTGCTATCTCATAAATAGTGTTGTCTTGATTTAAAATGTCGTACACCCGATCAAATCTGGTATCACCACTTACAGTTACATTAAAAAGACCAATCGTACCTAGCAATTTTTTAGAGGTTTCATTTTGTACAAAAAAGTGATCGAACGTATTGAGTGATTTTCGCATCCAACGGCCATATCCTTTAAAGAATACCTGTTCTTTTCTGAAAATTCCTGAGATCAGTATGGTTTTGACCTGCTTTCTATTTAGTTCCTTAAGCAGGTTCGGCCAAAACTCGTATTTGACAAAGACAGCAACTTTTGGATTTACTTGTTCCACAAATTTCTTAGCATTGGCTTTGGTATCTAAGGGCAGATAGCTAACCAGATCAGCAAACCTGTAATTCTTGCGGACTTCATAGCCCGAAGGTGAAAAAAAAGTCACAAGTATCTTATAATTTGGCCATTTTGTTTTTAACTTTTCAATTACCGGTCGGCCTTGTTCGAATTCCCCGAGTGACGCGCAATGAAACCAGATCAGTTCATCTGAGGGGGAAATAGCTGTTTCGAGTTTTGTAAAAACAGACTTCCTACCATCAACAAAAAGTCGAATCTTTTTATTGAAAACAGCCACTATTTTTAATAAAAATCCAGTAATGAATATGCTTGTATTATATAGAAAAAACATATAAGACGCTAAAATATAAATTTAGCGCTACAGCACTTAAATAATTCGTATTTTTGTGCGTTTACGTTTCAAATTGAATTATGAAAATACCTATGGTTGACCTAAAAGGTCAATACCACAAAATAAAAGATGAAGTTGACAATGCTATTCTGGATGTTGTAGCTTCGTCAGCTTTTATAAATGGCCCTCAAGTAAAATCATTTCAGGCTAACTTAGAGAAATATCTTGATGTTAAACATGTTATTCCCTGTGCTAATGGCACCGATGCCTTGCAAATTGCCATGATGGGATTAGGTTTAGAACAGGGGGATGAAGTGATCACTGCAGATTTTACATTTGCTGCAACCGTTGAAGTGATAGGCCTCTTGAAATTGACACCTGTTCTTGTTGATGTCGAAAAAGACACATTTAATATTGACATAGAGGCACTTAAAAAAGCCATTACACCAAAAACTAAAGCCATTGTTCCAGTTCATTTATTTGGTCAGTGCGCTAATATGGAGGCCATTTTAGAGATTGCGAAAGAGCATAACTTATTTGTTATCGAAGATACGGCTCAAGCCATTGGTGCCGACTATACTTTTTCAGATGGTACGACAAAAAAAGCCGGTACGATAGGACATGTTGGAACCACCTCATTTTTCCCATCGAAAAACCTGGGATGCTATGGTGATGGTGGCGCCATTTTTACAAATGACGATGAATTAGCCCATATATTACGTGGAATGGTTAATCATGGCATGTACAAACGCTATTACCACGATGTAATTGGTGTCAATTCACGTTTAGATACCATTCAAGCGGCTATTTTAGATATAAAATTACCACATTTAGATAGCTATTGCGATGCCAGAAGAGATGCTGCAAAGTACTACAATGAAGCCTTTAAAAGTTCTGACAAAATAGCGATACCAAAAATGGCTAATGGATGTGAACGTATTTGTGATGATTGCACCTGTCATGTATTCCATCAATATACACTGCGGTTAAAGGGTGTGGATAGAAATGCCTTGCACCAGCATTTACTGGATCATGGTATCGCCAATGCGATCTACTATCCAGTACCACTTCACAAACAAAAGGCTTATGCAGACGAGCGTTATATCGAAGACAACTTTAAAGTCACCAATGAACTCGTTGATACAGTGATTTCACTACCCATGCATACCGAATTTGAAGAAGAACAGCTGCAAAACATTACACAAACCGTTTTAAATTTTATTGAAGAATAGACTATGAATGTAACTGTGATAGGTACAGGTTATGTAGGACTTGTTACCGGTACCTGCTTGTCAGATATGGGTAATAATGTTACCTGTGTAGATATTGACGAAAAGAAAGTCGCTGCCATGAAAGAGGGTAAGGTTCCCATTTACGAACCGAACTTAGAGGAACTTTTCC
>JASJDL010000095.1 GCA_030065775.1 Flavobacteriaceae bacterium
ATCGGTTTAATCTGTTCTCAATAGAATCTGAAAGCATGTAGAATTTAGAGAGTCCTAAGTCATCAGGGTATCCGTTTTTTTTGCAATCTCTGGTATTTGTTCCTACAATCAGTAAGTTTTTATAGTTCGGCTTTCCTACAAAATTATAAAAGAGATTGGTAGTAATAACCATAGGGCCTTTTTCCTGTTGCCTGATATAGGTCACCCAATCTTCATTCGGGCCTTGAGCAAATCCCGTCAAGTGATAAAAAATTAAAAAGGCAGCTAGTGTATAGAATTTTTTCATATGCAAATATGCAACAAAAATTGTGCCTTTACTTCTTGTCTCTAATAAGATATATATAGACAGGAAAATGGTCACTATATCCACCTTGATAGGTTGTGTAATGATAGCTTCTAAATGGATATCCTTTCATCGGTCCTTTTGGGGTGATTAAATAATCTTTATTGTAGATTCCTGCTTTATAAAACCTATATGACGCGTAATTCTCTTCAAGAAATGGTTGAGTTACAATTATTTGATCAAATAAATTCAAATTATCTCTATAAACAAGGGTATTTAAACCGCGTTTGTGCATTTTAGCCATGGGGTTGTACAGTCCGAAAAAAGGTTCTAGTTCGTTTTTTTTAGATTTCGCATTGAGTAGTTTTTGAATACTCGGGCTGTCTGGATCGTCATTAAAGTCACCCATAATAATGACTTTACCTTTAGTATCAACTTCGCGTATAGAATCAATGATCTTCATCGTTAATCTTGCTGCTGCAAACCTTAAGGGCTGACTTATGGCTTCCCCTCCTCTGCGGGAAGGCCAATGATTTACAATAATATGCATACGTTCATTATCCAATAACCCTGTAACTGCTAACTGATCTCTTGTGAAATCTCTGCTGCTATCGTTTTTATATATAAATAACTCATGCGCTTGATGGCTTTCAGGTTTAAAATATCTTTTTTGATAGAGCAACGCGACATCGATTCCTCGTTCGTCAGGAGAGTCGTAATGTATGATATCATAATTTGCAGACTTCATATTATCACTAGCTACTAGATCTTTCAAAACAGCCTTGTTCTCTACTTCGCAAACACCAATAAGTACAGGTTTCATATTGCTTTTCTCTGTTCCTATTTCACTTAATACTTTGCTTAACTTCGAGATTTTATCCCAATAAATTTGTGAAGAATAACGGTCTTTACCTGCTGCAGTGCGATGATCGTCAAATTTTTCCGGGTCATTTATAGTATCAAACAAGTTTTCCAGATTGTAAAAAGCAATGGTGCGAATGTCGAATTCTTTTTTTTGACCAAAGGAATGATCAGCGCTCAGCAGTGCGACGAGTAGCAAAAGTCTCATTAAAAAAATGGATGCGCTCATAGTTGCAAGAAAATTCTATATGTTGAAAGCTTCAGTTAACTAATTTCATCTGTTGACCAAAGATAGTTGCCGATACTGCTTTCCTTTGGCAGCCTGTCCTGTTTTCTTTGCAGAAAGACCTGTTTAGCGATGATTAGAATTTTCACTACTTCAATTTGTTCTCTTATCGCTATTCTAGGTCTTCATGCTCAGGTGTCGAATGAAATTAAGGGGTCTGTTTTCAATGCCGAAACAAAGCTGCCCGTATCAAATGCCTCCATTAGTATTCGAAATACTTCAGTTTTTCAGAGGTCAAATGCTGATGGGACTTTTATCCTGACAGATATTCCCATAGGAAAGCAAATTCTGGAAATCTCACTGGACAATTATGAAACACAACGTTTTTATATTACGATAGAAAAAAATTCATTAATTGATTTAGGGTCAATATTATTAGTTTTTGATTTTTCAACTATTGAGAAAACTAGTGGACTGATTTCTTTAACCGAAGATGACTTAAACGATGATGATATTGGAGTGGAAAATACCGCGGGTTTTCTACAGGCATCCAGAGATGTATTTCATAAACGCGCGGCTTTTGATTATAGTCAGGCCTTCTTTAGAATACGCGGATACGATTCAAAAAATGCTGAAGTTTTAATCAATGGTTTATCTATGAATAAGTTGTTTAATGGACGTCCGCAATGGAATAATTGGGGAGGCCTCAATGACATTACCCGAAATCAAGAATTTGCCACAGGACTGGCTTCCTCACAAGTCACTTTTGGAGGTGTTTTGGGTAGTACGAATATAATCGTCAGGCCCACAAAGTTTCGTCCTGGATTGAGAATATCTGGTTCGTATTCAAATAGAACGTATAGTGGCAGGGGTATGGCGACATATAATTCCGGACTACAAAAAAACGGATTCGCATATACCATTTCGGCCTCCAGGCGATGGGCCAATGAAGGGTTTATTAAAGGGACATTATACGACGCTTACAGTGTTTTCGGGGCTATAGAATATAAATTCAACACTAAAAATGGAATCAACTTTGCAGCTTTTTATACACCCAATAAGCGCGGAAGTTCGGCTGCGATTACAGAACGAGTTTTTAATGAATTAGGTAGAGAATATAATCCGTATTGGGGATTTCAAGAAGGAGAAAAGAGAAGTTCAAGAATTAGAACTATCGAAGAGCCATTGTTCATGTTCAGTTATTTTCTAGAAAATGAGAAAATTTCAATTACCTCAACTATTGCCTATCAAATAGGGAAACAAGGAAGAAGCCGTCTTGACTTCGCCAATGCCCCGAACCCGAACCCCAATTATTGGCGTTATCTACCTACTATTACTGAGAAGCCTCAAGTTGATTGGAACAGCTTTTACGATGCAAACCTCAATACCCTTAATGTGGAAAAGCCTGGCGCAGCCAGGTACCTTTTATATGAAGATCGAACAGATGATATCTTACTAGCAACTAGTACGACAATAAATACAAGGCTAGCCGACTTCCTTTCCCTGGATATTGGCGGTACCTACAAAAGCCTTACCTCAGAAAATTTTGCAAATCCACTGGATCTGTTAGGGGCTGAATATTACGAGGACGTCAATCAATTTACCAGTATCAATGGAAACCCCTCAAGAAATGATGTAAACGGAGCATCGGCTAAAGGTCTTAACGATCATATAAAGTATGATTACACAGTCTTTTCGAAGCGAATAAATGGTTTTACACAGCTTCGGTTCAATTTTAATAAAGCTGATTTTTTTCTTAGCGGATCATTTACGGTGACCGACTACCAACGAGAAGGTAATTTTCTCAATGAATCGTATCTGGACAATTCCCTCGGTAAAAGTGAAAAATTAACCTTTAATGATCTCGGCTTTAAAGGAGGAATCACCTATAAATTTTCTGGCAGGCATTTAGCAACTCTAAATGGCGCATACATATCACAAGCTCCTGCAATTAGAAATTCATTTATTAACTCTAGAGAAAATAATAGTACCGTTGTTGGTCTCGAAAGTGAGAAAATTACTTCGGCGGAAGCAGGTTATATCTTTCGATCTCCTTTACTAAAAGTAAAATTCACTGGTTACTTTACAGAATTTAAAAAAGGCACTGACCTCAACTTTGTATTCGCACAAAGCGGTTCGGGAACTGATTTTTTTCAGGAAGTGATTACGAATATCGATAAACGACATTTTGGTGCTGAACTAGGGTTGGAATATCAAGCAAGTCCGACCACAAAAATAACTGCCGTAGCCGCTTATGGAAAACATACTTACTCAGATAATGCTACTGTAAGTATCAATTTTGATAGTGCTGGATTTAATGACGATATTATTAATACCGTTGGCTTCAAAGACCTCGGCGAAACAAATATTGAAGGGTTGAGAGTTCCAAACGGCCCCCAGCAAGCCTATTCCCTGGGCATCGAATATAGAAACCCTAAGTATTGGTGGATCGGTGCTACAGCTAATTACTTATCACACTCGTACATAGCTATTTCTACGATTAGCAGAACCAGTGATTTCTTTATAAATCCCGATGATCCGTTAGGCTTACCTTTTGAGGATATAGATGTTGATCTTGCCACAAAATTATTGCAGCAAGAAAAGTTTGATGGATTTTATTTGCTAAACCTTACTGGAGGGAAGTCATGGCGAATAAAAAGCAACTATCTCAGCCTATTTGCAAGCATCAACAACGTGTTTGAAGCGATTTATAGAACAGGTGGATATGAGCAATCCAGGACAGCAAATTACGGCGATTTAGTCGAGGATACCGTAAATGGAACTAATGAACGCAGCTTTGGAAATAAATATTGGTTCGGTCTAGGTAGAACGTATTTTATAAACCTGGCCTACAATTTTTGAACTTAACGAATATGAAAAGGTTACGTAAATTCTTCGCATATGTTATTCTTTTTACATTCTTTTCTTGCGTGAAAAGTAATGATTTTGAACTGCTTAGCGATCGTTGCAATGATGACATTGCATCCAATGAAGCAATTGAAAATATTTTTAATCTTTCTACAAGTACGGCTGTGAAATACACTGAAGACACTATTATTGAGGGTTACGTTGTGTCAAGCGACCAAGGAGGTAATTTTTTTAAAATACTTTCCTTGCAAGCCTTGAACGGTTCAATCGGGTTTAGCATACCCATAGATCAATCCGATTTATATACCATTTATAACCCGGGAAGAAAAGTATATGTCCATCTTAACAATATCTATACTGAAATAGATAACGGTGCCTTAGAAATAGGCGACCTGTTTATCGATAACTTCAGCAATGAAAGGGTGGGTAGAATTGCATATCCAGCTTACGAAAATATCTTACTGAAATCGTGCGAAAGCGTTGATGAAAACCGACTAGTACAAAATCTTGCTATTAGAGACATCGATGATACCTATTTGAACACGTTAATCGAATTTACCGATATTCAATTTGTTGAGGAAGCCCTGGGGCGTACTTTATACGACAGCGCTCTTGATATGGGCGGTTCAGCTACAAACCATCTCCTTGAAGATACTTCAGGAAATACCTTAATTTTTAGGACTAGTGCTTTTGCCGATTTTGCCTCATTGAATGTTCCCGAAGAAAGTGGAACGATCCGTGGTGTATTGACCAAATTCAACGGAGCATATCAACTTCTTATCCGTACATTCAGCGATGTTATTTTAACCAATGACCGTTTTCAAGTTGAATTAAAGAATAATCTTTTCTTCACAGAGTTAGCTGATCCCAATAATAATAGCAAAGCACGTTTTATAGAAATCTACAATGCAGAAGAAGAAGCCGTAAATCTTAACGGCTGGACAATTAGAAGGTATACCAACGACAATACCACAGTATCATCTACCCTCGATTTATCAGGCAATATAATAGAAAGTAATCAGGCTTTTGTAATTGCTGCTAATGCCTCCGGATTTGAAGCTGTTTTTGGATTTGCTCCTAATTTAGCTGTCGGAACAAATGGCCCTGCGGATTCTAATGGCGATGATAATTTAGAATTAGTGGATTCAGAAGGAAATGTAGTAGATATTTTCGGGGTAATCGGCGAGGACGGTTCTGGTACAAATCACGAATTTGAAGATGGTCGAGCCCAGAGAAAGGTTTCCATTATAACAGGTAATTCAATATTCACCTTTACTGAGTGGAATATTTGGAATGACACCGGTAGTGCGGGAACAACAAATGAACCTCAGAACGCCCCAGAAAACTTTACGCCTGGTATTAGATAACCACCGTTTATTTAAAATAAATTAACTATAGCTTAAAAATAACATCATTTTATTCGGTAAGAAATAAGTAACTTTAGCTCTCTCAAAAAAATTGCTAACGAAACTTCTTATCAGAATGAAAAAAATTTACTTCTTACTACTTTTTTGTCTAATTCCTTGCCTTTCTTTTGGTCAAGATTTGTTAATTACCGGCCTGATTGATGGCCCTTTATCCGGAGGTACACCTAAGGCCATAGAACTTTACGCAATCAATGATATATCCGATTTAAGCATCTATGGGATCGGTTCTGCCAATAATGGCGGAGGCACAGACGGTGAAGAATTTACGTTTCCAACTGTCTCCATTAATGCGGGTGATTATATTTACGTCGCCTCAGAAACTACTCAATTCACAAACTTCTTTGGTTTTGCACCAGACTATACTTCTGGTGCTGCGAGCGTAAATGGTGACGACGCAGTCGAATTATTTCAGAACGGTTTAGTAGTCGATGTTTTTGGAGACATCAATACTGATGGCACTGGTCAGCCTTGGGAATATTTGGACGGTTGGACGTATAGAACCAGTAATACCGGACCAGACGGTAATGTTTTTACAATTGCCAATTGGTCATTTAGTGGGCCTAATGCTTTAGATGGCGAAACCTCTAATGGAACCGCTGCTTCTCCTTTTCCAATTGGAACTTATGGTGGTTCTACAGGGGTCACTGTAGAAAATCCTACCTCATTCACTGCGACTTCCAATGGGACAAGTGAGATTAATTTGACCTGGGGATTGAATAGCAATGCCGATAATGTTTTAATCGCTTTTGCTACGGGTTCTGCGGTCGCCGGAGTTCCCGAAGATGGAACAGCATATACTATCGGGAATACTTTAGCTGGTGGTGGTACTATTATTTATGTCGGTGACCTTACCAGTTTCGATCATACCGGCTTAACTGAAAATACGAATTATCAATATAAAATTTGGTCTGTAGATAGTGATACCAGTTATTCCTCCGGTATTATTACTGATGCTACTACAGACTCTTCTACTCCTCCTGATCCATCAGGTCTAATAATTACAGGGGTTATCGATGGCCCTCTTAGTGGCGGTATACCAAAAGCTGTCGAGCTTAAAGTCATAAGCGATATTCCTGATTTAAGTGCTTATGGTATCGGTTCTGCCAATAACGGTGGAGGCTCAGATGGACAAGAATTTACATTCCCCATGGAATCAGCAAATGCAGGCGATGTAATTTATATAGCTTCCGAGGAAACCGGTTTTACTGAGTTTTTTGGCTTTGCACCAAATTATACCTCTGGTACCTTAGCTGTAAATGGAGATGATGCCATCGAGTTATTCTTGAATGGAAGCGTAGTTGATGTTTTCGGTGATATAAATATTGATGGAACGGGTCAACCTTGGGAGTACCTCGACGGTTGGGCTTACAGAAAAGACAACACTGGTGCGGATGGTACGACTTTTATTTTAGAAAATTGGATTTTTAGTGGTACGAATGTTTTGGATGGGGCAACGACGAATGATAATGCTACTAGTCCTTTTCCATTAGGAAGTTATGGCCCAGATTTAATCATTACCGGTGTTGTAGACGGCCCTTTATCTGGTGGAGTACCAAAAGCAATTGAATTTTATGTAAATGCAAATATCCCTGACTTAAGCTTATACGGTTTTGGATCTGCAAATAATGGAGGAGGTTCAGACGGACAGGAATTCACATTTCCCGCGATCGCTGTCTCAAAAGGAGATTTCATTTACGTCGCCTCTGAAGCTACTGGTTTTACAACTTACTTTGGATTTGCACCTGACTATACGTCTGGTGCAGCTAGTATAAACGGAGATGACGCCATAGAATTATTTGTTGAGGGCGAAGTCGCAGATGTTTTCGGTGATATCAATACCGACGGGTCAGGTCAAGCTTGGGAATATTTGGACGGATGGGCTTACAGAAACGACAATACGGGCCCAGATGGTTCAAGTTTTATTATTTCGAATTGGTCATTTAGTAGCCCTAATGCTTTAGATGGTACCATCTCTAATGATACCGCTGGAACTCCTTTCCCAATAGGCACTTACGGGCCAGGTGGAACAGTTGTAATGCCTCCAGATCTCATTTCAATTTCCGAAGCGAGGTCTATTAGTGATGGTGAAGCCGTAATGGTTACAGGCGTATTAACAGTATCAGACCAATTTGCTGGTTCCGCTTATTTGCAAGACGGCACCGGCGGAATCGCCATTTTTGATGAATTGGTGCATGGTGACGGCGTATTTCAAATAGGTGACTCGATTACAGTCACAGGTGTAAGAAGCTCTTTTAACAATCAGATACAGATAAGTCCGGTAACAAGTGTTGAAAATAACGGCATTCCAAATCAACAGATTGAACCTCTGACCATTACTTTGAGTGAACTCGCGAATCACCCGGGAGAACTGGTTCGAATTACGAATCCGGCCTTCCCTAAACCGGGGGATATCCTCTTCGGAAATTCAAATTACACAGTAACAGATAGCAGTGGTAGTGGTGAAGTACGCATTGATAATGATGTTGAAGAAATTGTCGGTTTAGGTCAACCTGATACCTGTGAAGAACTCATTGGTGTTGTAGGAAGATTTGAAGACACGTTTCAACTACTCCCTCGCTTAAGAGCTGATATTGCTTGTGCCGGTGCCTATGTGCCCCCTTCAAGCTCTGTTACAGTTTCAAAAGATAAAACACTGGACGTTGTAACATGGAATATTGAATGGTTTGGAGATGAAGGCAATTCACCTGCTGCAGGCAATCCAATGTCTGATTCCATTCAAAAAGATAGTGTAAAAACAGTACTTGCGGCTTTAAATGCAGATGTTTATACTGTTCAAGAAATTTCTGATGATGCTTTGTTTGCACAATTGATAAGCGAGATTCCCGGATACGATTATGTGCTTTCTCCGGCTGTTTCGAGACCAAATGAGCCCGGGGTAAAGCAAAAGGTAGGTTTCATTTATAATACCAACACCGTAAGTTTATTAAGTACTAAAGTGTTACTGGAGTCTATTCATCCTTTATATAATGGAGGAGACGATTCTGCCTTAGTTGATTACCCAAGTACCACAGATCGATTTTATGCAAGTGGCCGTCTGCCATTTTTAATGACAGCAGATGTCACTATTGATGGAGAAACCAAGCAATTTGACTTTATTGCACTACATGCAAGAGCAAATAACAGTAGTGACGCGCAAAATCGTTATGATATGCGAAAATATGATGTTGAAGTGCTAAAGGATAGTCTGGATGTGCAATTCCCGAATTCAGATTTCATTCTTTTAGGCGATTTTAACGATGATGTAGATGAAACTGTGGCTGATATTACATCAACCATTTCTTCATACGAAGATTATGTTGCTGATACTAGTAATTATAACATTGTTTCCAGCATTTTAAGTGAAAATGGCTTTCGGTCTTTTGTGTTTCGAGAAAATATGATCGATCATATTGTTACCTCCGATGAGGTTGAAGTTAATTATATTGATGAGACTGCTACCGTGCATTATGAATTTTATGATAATGATTATGCTTCTACGACGTCTGACCATTTTCCGGTTTCAGCAAGATTTCAATTACAGGAATTGTCTTTAGATAGTTTAACCACTTCAAATGTGACATGTAACGCTGCTTCCGATGGAACCGCCACTGCGATCGCATCAGGAGGTATTAAGCCGTATACCTATGAATGGAGTGATGGTCAATCTACTGCGACCGCAAGCGGCCTTGCTGCAGGAACTTATACCGTTGTGATCACCGATCACTTAGGTACTTCGGTCACTGATGAAGTAACCATTACCGAGCCCGGTGCTTTAGAAATTACCACCACTGAAGATACGACAGTATACTTAGGGTATGGCGATACCTGTACTACAGTAGCCGTTACCTCTGTGACTGGAGGTACCGGACCGTATGATTATGAATGGAGCACTGGCGAAACCACAGTATCTGTAGAGGTCTGTCCTGAGGAAAGCACTACGTATTCTGTGACGGTCACTGATGCCAATGGTTGTGCGACATCAGTTGATATTGTCATTACCGTGGAAGACATTAGCTGTGGAAATAATCCTCGTTTTCCTAAAGTTCAAATTTGTCATAGAGGAGGGACAATTTGTGTTCCTAAATATGCAGTAAATTGGTTCTTAAGACGCGGGGCTACTTTGGGGTCTTGTTCTGACAATCCGGATGAGCTTTTTATAACAAGGTTTAAAGCCTATCCAAATCCGTTTAAGGATATTTTAAATATAAAATTCGAATCATCTTTAGCTACTGAGGCTGATATTTTAATCTACAATTACCGAGGAACTTTGGTAGCTAGTAGAAACGAGTTATTAAGCGCAGGAGAAAATACTATTTCACTTGACTTAGGGCATTTGAGAAAAGGTTTTTATTACCTGAAAATAGTTTCCGGGGGTGAGGTAAAAAGAGCAAAAATTATAATTAAGTCTTAATTTACAACTAAAAAGAAAAACCCTTTTAAAAGCTCCAAACCCTATATAGCGTGAACTCCTGCAAGAACAACATTGCAGGAGTTTTTTATGGTTTCTTTTCTAGTACAATATACACCGGGAAGTGATCACTATACCCTCCCTGGTGCCACTTACCAATGTAGGTTCTGAAGGGGCTACCTTTTCGTTTGCCTTTCCAGGATTTTAAGAAATGCTCGTCGAATATTTCTGCCTGCGTATACTTTAATACGGTATTTCCTTCAAAAAAATTTTGACTCAAGATTATTTGATCAAACAGGAGCCAATTCTTCTCATGAGTCACTGTTCCTTTTCCTTTATCGTATAAAGACTCATAAGGATTGTAAAGGCCTTCAGTGAGCAAATATTGCTTTACACTTCTGTCGTTTGGATTATCGTTAAAATCTCCCATAATAATAATCTTGGCATCGTCATCTTTTGCAGCTATGTTTCCGACAAGCTCCTGTAATCTTTTAGCGACTAGAATACGCCTATGTTCAGTCTCTTGAGCCCCCTTGCGTCTTGATGGCCAGTGGTTTACAAAGCAATATATCTTTTCTCCTTTCAGTTTTCCTGTTACAAATAAAATATCACGCGTATAATCGCGTTCTCCTTCTTCATCGTATAATAAAACCGAAAATGTCTCAGAGTTGAGCAGTTCGAAGTCCTCTTTTTTATATAGTAGTGCTACCTCAATTCCGCGCTCATCTGAAGAATCATAATGTACGATTCCATAATGCTCATCGACAAGCTTCTTCGAAAAAATAAGGTCTTTTATAACTTCGATGTTCTCTACCTCTGCAATTCCAACAATTGAGGGCGATTTTTTTGTCTCTTCCTTACCTATTTGCGCTATCACCGAACTCAATTTTTTCTGTTTTCTATAGTAGCGCTTTTCATTCCATTTTTTTCGGCCATTTGGCGTAAAATCATCGTCTAAGGTATCAGGATCATCTATCGTGTCAAACAGATTCTCAAGATTGTAGAAAGCGATTGTGTATAAATTCTTTGAGGTGGAATCCAAATTTATCTTTTAAAGCTCGAAAAGTACAAAAAATCACCAAACTTACTACCTTTGCCGCATGTTAGAAAAGAAGCGGTTAGATTTTGAAAAAGCAGTATTGATTGGGGTGATAAACCAATCGCAGGATGAAACCAGGTCAAAAGAATATTTAGATGAGTTGGAATTCCTTACTTATACGGCCGGAGGTGAAGTCGTCAAACGTTTTACGCAAAAGATAGAGATACCTAATCCAAAAACTTTTATTGGGAGTGGAAAGATGGAGGAGGTGCGCGCTTTTGTTGAGAACAATGACATCGGTTCCGTTATTTTTGATGATGAATTGAGCCCGGCGCAGCAAAAAAATATTGAGCGCTTGTTGCGATGTAAGATTTTAGATCGAACGAGTTTAATACTTGATATTTTTGCCCAACGAGCACAAACGCATTACGCGCGCACCCAGGTGGAACTCGCCCAATATCAGTATTTATTACCTCGTCTAGCAGGATTATGGACGCACTTAGAAAGACAGCGTGGTGGTATTGGTATGAGAGGCCCGGGTGAAACAGAAATAGAAACCGATAGACGTATTGTACGCGATAAAATTGCTTTACTAAAAAAGAAGCTCGCCACGATAGATAAGCAAATGGCTGTTCAGCGTGGTAACAGGGGTAAATTGGTACGTGTGGCCCTGGTTGGATATACGAACGTTGGAAAGTCTACCCTGATGAATGTAGTTAGTAAAAGTGATGTTTTTGCCGAAAATAAGCTCTTTGCCACACTTGATACCACGGTCAGGAAGGTAGTAATTAAGAATATCCCGTTTTTATTATCTGATACTGTGGGCTTTATACGTAAACTCCCAA
>JASJDL010000096.1 GCA_030065775.1 Flavobacteriaceae bacterium
ATTTATATAATTGGTTTACAGATACTTATATTATATTTAATTATATAGTAATTATACGATATTTCGTATATTAACGATATTTCGTTATTATTTTACTAAATTTCGTGATGCTAAACGGGGCGCTCCAAGCCCAAGGCCTTAAGCTTTGAAGTAAGCGTTGTTGGGATTATTCCAAGCAATTGCGCTGCACCACCTTTTCCGGAAATCTTCCAACGGGTTTGCTTGAGAGCACGTAGAATATTTTCTTTTTCGAACGCCTCCAATTCTTTTGCAGTCAATATTTTTTTGGGAGCTTCAGGTACATGGGTCATTTCCTGTGATTCAGTATGTGCGGGAATGATGGCATGCCAATCGATTTTACCTTTTTGAGATACGATTACAGCACGCTCAATCAAATTTTGCAATTCACGAACATTTCCTGGCCATTTATAACTTGACAATAAGTACCTATCTGTATCAGTCAGTTCAATTTTTGGCTTATTTAATTTTTTGGAAAATTCGGCGATCATTTCTTCAGCGATCAGGCAGATATCTTCTCCCCGCGTTCGTAAAGGAGGAACCTGAATGGGAAATACATTTAAGCGATAGAACAAATCTTCTCTGAACTTATTCTCTCGAGAACGTTTCAATAAATCCTGATGGGTAGCAGCAATGATTCGCACATCGACTTTAATCGTCTCCGAACTTCCTACAGGATCAAATTCACCCTCTTGAATCACCCGTAAGAGTTTGGGTTGCAAATCAATAGGTAATTCCCCTATCTCGTCTAAAAATATGGTGCCTTTATCCGCCAGTAAAAAACGTCCTTTTCTATCTGCTGTAGCTCCCGTAAATGCCCCTTTCTTATGACCAAATAATTCACTCTCAATGAGATTACTTGGAATAGCACCACAATTGATCCTGATTAATGGATGGTCATTTCTATCACTTGATTTATGAATTGCCCTGGCAACCAATTCTTTACCGGTACCCGTTTCACCCGTAATTAACACGGTGGCGTCTGTTTTTGTGACTTGGTCGATGAGATTTAAAACATTTCTCATCCCCATATCATGGGCAGTTATACCATAGTTGCTGGTCAACTCTTTAATTTCTTCTTCTAAATACTCCGTTTGTTTGGTGAGCAAATCAATGGTATTCTCAGCCTCCATACGACCTTCAATATTCCTGAGAATTAATGTATAAAAGGTCTCATTTTCACTTCCATACTTACTAATCGTTCCTTCGTTTAAAACTACCTTTTCTTCTGAACCAATTGTTTTTACAAAACAGGGTAAATAATTGTTTAATTTTTCTTGATCATCTTCTTTTACAATAACCTCTATTATTTGAGCGCTTGGTTCATCGAAAAAGTACAATACATTTCGCTGAAGCACGTCATC
This sequence comes from Flavobacteriaceae bacterium, assembly GCA_030065775.1. Lineage (GTDB taxonomy): Bacteria > Bacteroidota > Bacteroidia > Flavobacteriales > Flavobacteriaceae > Aureibaculum. Next base: position 1,383 of record JASJDL010000096.1, read on the forward strand.
ATTTTCCAAGAGCTTGTTCGCAGAGGGGTTTGTTAATACAATTCTAAACTTCGAGTCAAACATAATGATAGCGTCCATAGCTCCATTAACCAATCCGCTCATTTTAGAAGTTGCTAATTCAAGCTCTTTCTTTGATCTTGCTAAGCTTTCCTGTATAATATCTAACTCACGATGTCGCTTTACCATGACCGCCAAAATGCCCTGAGCAAAACCATGATCTTGAGTCATTAGTTCTAAAAAGAAATTGCGGCCTACTTTAAATACAACGGATCGTTCTTCCGCAGAAACAGAAGCTGATCGTTTCTGCTGGTCGATTAAGGCATATTCACCGAAGCAATCTTTTTGTTTCAAGGTATCATAGATATGCTGATTATCATGAACCTTTACTGACCCTTCATAAATCACATACAATGCATCACCTATATCTCCTTTTTTAAAAATTGTCTGGCCTTTTACAAAAGTTTCTTGCTCAATATTTTTCACCAATCGCTTAAGCGCATCCTTTGAGACTTCAGAAAAAAAAGAAACCTCTGAAAGGAACAAAACGATATGCCCTGAATCGATTTTCGACATTCTACAACTATTCAAGGTTAAAGATAGTATTTATTAAGCGAGTTTTAAACTCAATACTAAGTACTTAGCTAATTCGATATATTTAATTAATTTTAAAGCTACCAACGCAATTTTTATCTAATGTCCCAGCAAAGGCGATTAGCGGCAATCATGTTTACCGATATTGAAGGGTATACTTCTTTGATGCAAGCTGATGAGAAAAAAGCCTTAGGGATGCGTGAGAAACATCGCAATGTTTTTAAACGTATAACAGCGAAGTACAATGGTACGATCATACAGTATTTTGGTGATGGTACTTTGAGTACTTTTCGAAGTTCTGTCGAGGCGGTCGAGTGTGCGATTGAGCTACAACAAGCTTTTTCTGAAAATCCGAAAATCCCTGTTCGTATAGGCATTCATGTTGGCGATATTATTTACCAAAATGATGATATCATTGGCGACGCTGTAAATGTAGCTTCGCGTATCGAGTCTTGTGCCGTTCCCGGTAGTATTCTTGTATCAGACAAGGTCCATGATCAGCTACGCAGTCATAAGCATATTCGTTCAGAGTTTTTGGATGCCTATGAGTTCAAAAATGTTGATGGCGCCATGCCTGTTTTTGCTATTTCGAATGAGGGACTTAAAATTCCTCAACCTGAAGAAGTGAAGGGCAAACTCAAAGCAGCAAGCTCTCCACAAAAAAATGCATCACGTTCGAAGAAAATTATGATCGCTTTCGGTGTGCTTCTTGTTCTTGCCGTCGTTACATACTTCCTTGAATTTTATACGGGGCAGGAGCCTTCTAATGATAAATCCATTGCGGTTCTGCCTTTCGATAGCTTTAGCAAGGATCCGGATTCAGAAATTTTAAGCGAAGGAGTCACCGAGGATATTTTAACTCAATTATCAAAACTAAAAGACCTCCATGTTATTTCGCGTACCTCGGTGATGCAGTATAAAGAAACCAAAAAGAATATCCGTGAAATTGCGAAAGAACTTGGCGTTACTTTTATTTTAGAGGGAAGCATTCAAAAACACGGTGATCAAATTCGAGTAACGGCACAGCTAATCGATACGGAAAACGATCGACATCTCTGGGCAGATAAATACGATATGACGCTCACCAATATTTTTACGATTCAGTCTGAAGTTTCGGAAGAAATTGTGCAGGCTTTGAACCTAAATTTATCATTCGAGGAACAAAAAGAACTTACTGCCATACCGACAAAAAACATCGAAGCCTATAAACTCTTTTTAACCGGAAGAAAAGAAGCCGATTTACGAACGAAAGAGAGTATCGCCAAAAGTATTGAACTTTATAAAGAAGCGATAAGCTTAGATGCTCGTTATGCGGAGGCTTATGCAGAAATTGCCAACTCAATTTTTTTAGAGACATATTATTCCAGAAGAAATTTATCTGAAGCCACTGAGCTTGCCAATGAATATCTGGAAAAGGCCAAAAAAATCAATCCAAAAGTTGCGAGAATCTATACGGTTGAAGGGTTATTGAATAATCATACTCGAAATTTTGAAAAAGCGAAGTCTGCCTTTGAAAAAGCCATAAAACTATCACCGAATGATGTCACCGCGCGCCATCAATTTGCGACGTATTATTATTATATCGACGAAAAAGAAAAACAATTAGAGCAGGCTGAAATCGCATACAGATTAGACCCGTTGTCTTTTGCAACCGGCATCAGCTATTTTACTGCCTTAACTCAAAATAAAAAGTTTGACATAGCTGAAAAAATAATTACAGGTTTAGATTCTGGCAGTGAAAAAGATCAATTTCTAATTAACCGATCCTATATGCGGCTTTATATGGCTAAAAAAGATTTTAAAAAAGTAATTGTTCCCTTGCTAGAAATTGTAAAGACAGAACCCTCATACTATCGATTTCTAGGTTACAGCTATGCGCAATTAGGAGACACCCTGAATGCTTATAATTGTATAGATAGTATTAAAAAATACTCCTCAAAAAGGCTCAAGAACCATAGGCTTGCTGTTGTATACGCAGGTTTGCAGCAAACTGACAGTGTCTTTTACCATCTAGATTCAACCAGAAATAGCACCAAACTATTCAATAGTAAAAGACTGTACTACTTCGATTATTTGAAAGATTCTTCAGGGTATAAAAAACTGCTGGCTCAACATGGTATTGACAACATGGAATAGTCTGCTTTTAACTATCTCAATTTACTTATACCAGCCAGAATACTTGATATAATTATTGGCAATTCGGTTGATCTCACCCGAGACTAATTCCGGTGAAATGTCTTTGATCTTCTTTGCCGGCATCCCTGCATAAATACATCCCGACTCAACATGCATTCCTTTTGTAACAACTGCCCCGGCCGCGATAATCGAATTGCTTTCTATGATACAATCGTCCATCACAATGGCACCCATTCCGATAAGGACGTTATCATGAATCGTACAGCCATGCACAATGGCATTATGGCCAATCGAGACGTTATTACCAATATTGGTTGGGCTTTTCTCATACGTACAATGTATAGTGGCATTGTCTTGTACATTGACCTTATTACCCATTCTTATATAATGCACATCTCCTCTGAGTACTGCACTATACCAGATACTGCATTGATCGCCCAGCACTACATCACCAATAATAACTGCGGTTTCTGCGATAAAGCAGTCTGAACCTATCTGAGGTTCTTTTCCATTAAGTTCTTTTATAATCATTTAAAATACGATAAAAAATCAGATTTTTTCGATGCTGAGACACTAAGTTCTTTTCCATTGCGTAAAAAGACCGTTCCTCCTTTTCCCTTTCGGTAGGAGGTAATATAGGATACATTTACCAAATAGGACTTATGAATACGGGCAAAACCATTTTCCTTTAAAAGATCTTCAAAATATTTAAGTGTTTTACTTACTAATTTTTTATGCCCATTCTCTAAAAAAAGTTCGGTATAGTTATCATCCGCCTTGCAGTAGATGATATCTTTCATCTCCAGTACCTCAAACCCATCTTGGGTTGGAATCGTGATTTTTTGATCAGTAAGATTCGTTTTTGGTACCAATACAGAGTTTTGTAACTCATTTTCTTTTTGTTTTAGTTCAGTTACGTAATCAACTGCTTTAATAAGATCATCTATTGAAATTGGCTTCAATAAATAATAGGAAGCATGTTTGTTCAAGGCTTCAATTGCATATTGATTATAGGCTGTTACAAAAACGACTTCAAAGTCGGTTTTTCCTAATTTGTCGAGCAGGTCAAACCCAGAACCATAAGGCATTTCGACATCTAAAAAAATGAGATCTAAGTCAATATTTCTTATTAACAAAAGTGCCTCATCAATGTTTTGGGCCTCCCCTAATACTTCAACCGTAGGGCAGTATTTTGCCAGGTAATTTCTAAGAATTTCGCGACTGGTTTGTTCGTCTTCTACTATGATGGTTCTTAAATTCATTAATCCTTTTTTAAGGTCAAGATCACTTTCGTTCCGGTTGTATCATCATACAAGTCTTCAATAAATACATCGACTTTGTCTTTATACATTTCATTTAAAATTTTTATGCGCTGCTTAATGTTTTGCATTCCTTTTGACTGTTGTTTTTTCTGATGTTCGGTCTTCAATTCCTTAGATTTCCTTCTGCCAATTCCATTATCAGAAATTTCAATGCTAATGATCTCTTCATCTTTTTTGGAAAGTGCCACTTTTAGGAAGCCTTTTTCCTCTTTATAACGCAATCCATGCCATACAGCATTTTCAACATAGGGCTGTAAGAGCATCGGTGGAATCTGAAATTGTTCCTGGTCAATTTCATTATCTACGATCAATTCATAATCAAATTTATCCTGAAAGCGGGAATGCTCAAGTTTAAGATACAATTCCAATAATTCTATTTCTTTTTCCAATGGAATAAAATCCTCTTCAGAATTTATCAATACACTGCGCATCAACGTTGAAAATTCTGATAAATATCTATTGGCACTGCGTTCATCATTTTGCGCTATAAAACTATTCACTGAATTCAATGCATTAAAAATAAAATGCGGATTCATCTGTGTGCGTAGTGATTTCAATGCCAATAAATTGTTGGCCAATTTACGTTGTCTATTGCTTCGCATCATCCAAAAAAGTGAAAGCAATAGAAGTACTAATCCTATTAACAGTCCATAAATGGTCAACTTTTGCCGTCTGTCATTCTCAATAGTCAGCTGATTTTCAGCCTGATATAATTGAAGTTTGCTATCAGAAAGCGCTCGATCCTTTTCCAAACTGGTAATGCGATTCTGTTTTTCTGATAATGACCTGTTCAAATTAATAGCATCGCTGATCTCCTTTTCTTTTTGTTTGTAGAGCACATCTACTAACGACACATATTTCTTGTAATTGGTCAGTGCTTTATTATCATCTCCAAGCGAGACATAGGCTTCTGAAAGCTTTTCCACCGCTTCTTTCTGAGTTTCAAGGTCTGCATCTTTCTCTGCGTCAGCGGCACTTTCTTCTAATAATGGAATCGCTTCATTTAACTTATTCTGTTTTAAGTAAGCATTTCCTAAATCTAATTTGGCACGAGATTTTGTAATCTTTTCTGTCTTAGCCGCAGGTGATACATCTTCTTCAATTACCACCTCATCTAACGCCTCATCTTCTAAGGTCTCCAAAGTTTTTTTTCGCAGTTGCACTTCTTTGTCAAGACTGTTGTTTTTACTGTAAAAATCAGCGGCTTTCTGATTTTGTATCACTGCTTTTCGCGGACTCTCAGCCTCGGCCGACTGAATCGAGCGGTTTAAGTAACCTTCTGCCTCACCTGCCCTACCTAAAGCGTCTAAGGACGAGGCAATTTTTGAATTTAAACTAGTGCGTTTCGATAGATTTGATATGCGTTCATTTAAGTTTAACGCTGTTCTAAATTCAGACAAGGCCTGTTCATACTTTTCACTACTGAAAAAGACATCTCCTAATCCCTCATAAACCGCAACTTTTTGAACTGTACTTATACTACGGTTTTGCAATAAGCTTTTAAATTGATTTTCACTAAGGTTGTACTTTCCATTTAATAAATATGCCCTGGCCAATTTCAACTGTGTACTGATCTCGGGCTGATTATCATTAGCTATTTTATAATTATCGGCTGCGAGATCATATTGCTTTAAATTCATGTATACATCACCCAAAACGTCGTATGATTGCGATAACTGTGATCTGTTATTTCCGGCAAAATTTAAGGCGCTACCTATAAAATCAATACTTTTTGTCGGATTGCTATTAGAATACAATAAGGCAGAGTCTAATTGAACCTTAAATCCATCTTGTTTACTCGGGCTGATTTTTGAAAATCGATATGCTTTTGATTTCTTTTCAGGTACATTTAATACACCTGACTCATCCTTGATCTCATAATTCAGGCGTCGATCATACCTGTAAGTATCGATTGTTTTGCCGTTTTTACTTAAGATAATAATATCTCCAAAGGATGCTTTGATACTAAATTCACCATTAGCATCTGTAACGGTTGTAACACCCTTGCCACGAACACGAACTCGGATACCTGAGAGTGGATTACCATCAGCATCGGTAATCCTGTCATTATAATAACCATGCTCCTTGCTTTTGTCGTCTGCCACCTGGGCATTAGAGACGGAAATCACAGCCGAAATGAGAATAATTACTATGTACCATCTTCGCTTCATTGTGGTAAAACTACATACTTTAAACGACACCGTAAAATCACTTTTGACCAAACCAATAGAGTTTCCCGCTCCTATTTACAGCATGGCTCAAACAGCGGTATCGTTCACTCAATAAAAAGGTGAATTCACTCATTTCGGATTTTTTCAGGAAAAAGCTGAGTATACTTTTACTCAAAAATTAAACAAAAACACCATGAAAAATTTGAAAATCACATTCGTTTTTCTTCTAACTCTTACCTCGACCTTCCTATTCGCCTATAACGACAATCCAAAAAAGAATACGATCAAAGTAGCTTTGTTACTGGACACGAGCAATTCCATGGACGGATTGATCAATCAGGCAAAAACACAACTATGGGAAATTGTTAATGAACTTTCGTACGCAAAATGCGAGAATGAAAATCCGAACCTGGAAATTGCATTATACGAATATGGAAATGACCGTTTGTCGTCACGTGAAGGTTACATTCGTCAGGTTTTAGGGTTCAGCTCCGATCTTGATGAAATCTCAGAAAAGTTATTTGCATTGCGCACCAATGGCGGAAACGAGTTCTGTGGCCAAGTGATACAGACTTCCCTGGATCAATTAGATTGGGGCTCAAACAAAAAAGACCTGAAGCTAATTTTTATTGCCGGTAATGAACCCTTTACACAAGGAAAAATACATTATAAAGATGCTGCCAACCTTGCCAATGAACATGGTGTGGTAGTTAATACTATTTTTTGCGGCAATTATCAGACCGGCATTCATGGCAAATGGCAAGATGGCGCTCGACTGACTAATGGTGACTATATGGCCATCGATCACAATGAAGCCATAGTTCATATTGCTTCACCTTATGACAAAGAAATCATTATTCTCAATAAAAAGTTGAATGACACCTATATCTATTATGGAAGTCAAGGTGCCAATAAAATGCGTATGCAGGCAGACCAAGATGCAAATGCAGCTGAATTAGATGAAGTGGTGGAAGTAAAAAGAGCCGTGAGTAAGAGTTCCAGGGTCTATAAAAATTCATCGTGGGACCTGGTAGATGCTGAAAGAGAAAAAGGATTTAGCTATGATAAGATCAACAAAAAGAGCTTGCCAAAAAATTTACAAGGGAAATCCACATCTGAAATCAAAGAACATGTAAACCAACAGCGAATTAAGCGAAAAGAAATTCAAACTAAGATTAATGAGTTGAATGCAAAGCGAAATAAATACGTGGCTGATAAACAAAAAGAAAACAACAGTAAAAGTCTGGATAAGGCTATGATTATGGCCATCAAAAAGCAGGCAAAGAAGAAGAATTATGTATGGTAAACTAAAAAAGGTTCTCGTCGAGAACCTTTTTTATTAGTTCTGCTTTTTAAATAAAAATGGGTTATACTGTGGTATGTATCCTCGGTCTTTTGGCCGCTTGTAAAATAAATTTACCCCCAATGTAAACTGATGATATCCGCCATTTTGAAATGCAATATCTCCCAATTGCTGTGTATAAGTATACGAGAACAAATACCTTTTATATTCTATGCCAGCAATAGGGGTAATTTGACTTAACTCTTGAACATCATTATCATCAAAACTCCTTCTGAAAGATGCAGCCAACCACACACGCTTATCTTCACCTAAGAGCCGATAATATTTGAAATTTATATCGGCCGTGAGCTCCTTTGTTCGCTCAACATACTGAAGCATAATAGAAGGTTCAAATTGATGTCTCCTCCTCCAACCAAAAAAATGACCTAAGGTTAAAAGATATCGACGTAGGTTGATCGATTCGAATTCACTATCTACGGAATTTCGGGTATTCAACAATAGATTCCTAATTGTAAAATAAGCATAGCTTTCATAGTTAAAATAAGCCGTACTAAAATCAACATTAAAATAACTATCAGACTCTACTATTCTCGAAATCACGGGGTCAGGAATAGTAAAGCTTCGTTGATCTACGCTGTTTTGTGTAAAAGATCCCGAAAGCGCAAAGGAAACTTGTTTGAGTGTTTCCTCTTGATCAATCCCAAAATTCAGATGATAGGCATACGTGGCCTGAACGCCGAGTTGCGAGTGAAACCCGTTTCTATCATTAAAAATCATACCACCCAAAGCCATACGTTCAGTAATCCTATTATGAAAACTGATAGTTTGTAAAGCTGGGGCATCCTCATTACCCGACCACTGCTGTCTATGCGTAAGTCGAAGTTTCGCACTGTTTCCAAGGCCAGCTGCCGTAGGATGTATGATATAGATATTATCGGAGAGATAATCAGAATAGATTGGAAAGGTTCCTTGCGCACCTGTTAATTGAGGAGGCATAAAAAATAGTATTCCTATAAAAAAAATACCTAAACGAATCATTCTATCTATCTTCTTATTAAACTAAAGCGGCCCCTTCGAACCCTTCAATATTCAGTTTCGCCAGAAACTGGTAATCAGATTGTGGCATCGACTTACCCTTATTAGTACTATCCCAGTCCGGGCCATTCCGATCTAATTTTACCAAAATTTTTCCGAACCCCTCTAGAGCTGTAATTTTCTCTGACATTGGGGCCGGTGAAAGATTTGTGGGCATAGGTACATCATTAGCTCCTAATACATTATATAAACCTCTCTCTAATGTTAGATCTAAGGTACAATGATCAAGTCTGATTATGCCGTCAGACCAATCAGCCGTAAAAATATGGTAGACCTTACTAACTCCTGGTTCTGGAACTATAATTGCTAACTGTACGCTGGTGGAATTATCTAATAAGCTAGTGGGCATTATTTGGTAATTATTGCTCCATACCATTACACCATCTGTATAAAATAATAGGTCGCCGCCAGTATCAGAAATTGTTGTACACCTTTCGAAGGTTTTCAAAGCACCATTCAGATCGGGTATAGGATTTCCTGAAATAAAATCTAAACCTTCATTCTCACCAAAAAACCATCGTGAAGCCTCTTGCTGCGCATATGAAATACCGGAAAACAAGAAAATAAGTATGAAGACTAAGTAACTATATCTCAATATTTTGGCTTAATGGGGTATAAAAATAAACTTTTATGTCAATCTTCACTACCTTTGCATAAATTAATTTGAGCAATGCAGCAAACGACAATTTCTATAGAGAATACCCCTAACGAAACCATTATAAAATTCGTGGCTAATAAACTGTTGACCAATGGTAGTGTTGAATACCACAATGTAGATGAAGCCAAAAATTCAACGCTAGTACAGCAGTTATTTCATTTGCCTTTTGTTAAGAAGGTATTTGTATCTGCAAACTTTATCGCCATAGAACGTTTTAATATTGTTGAATGGAACGATGTGCAAGAGGAACTGAAGACCGTTATTGAAAACTATTTGAATAAGCATGAAGGCTTATTCACTAAAATTGACACTAAACCAAGTCTGGTCGAAGTCTATGCAGAAAGCACACCCAATCCTGCGGTGATGAAGTTTGTAACGAATAAATTAATCACTTCAGAAAATATAGAAGTACTGAACTCAGAGGATGCCAATGAAGTTCCATTAGCAAAGGCCTTATTCGATTTTCCCTTTGTAGACCAGGTTTTTATTTCAGAAAATTATATTTCGATTACTAAGAACGGTTCGGTTGAATGGTTTGAAATTACTACCTCTTTGCGTGATTTTATGAAAGAATACATTCGCGAAAGCAGACCTGTTATCACTGCAGACTACCGGCCTAAGAAAGCTGCAATACCAGAATTTGAGCCTGTGGACATAGAAATTTTGGATGATATTTCACAGGAAATTGTTGCTATTTTAGATGAGTATATTAAACCCGCTGTGACTTCTGATGGGGGTAATATCATGTTTCAATCGTACCATACAGAAAGTAAAACGGTCAATGTAGTCTTACAAGGTGCTTGTAGTGGTTGCCCGTCTTCAACGGTTACACTCAAAAATGGTATTGAGGCCACGCTTAAACAATTGTTACCTAATAAGGTAGAAGAAGTTATCGCCATAAACGGTTAATCTTTCCGGGATTGTTAACTATTTTGTACTTTAGGACGAACAAATTTTAATCTTAAAAACTAAATAGTTATGGCAGTAATGAAAGTTATTGAAGTGTTGGCGAATTCTGACAAAAGTTGGGAAGATGCTACTCGTAAAGCAGTGAAACACGCAGCAAAAAGTGTAAAACATATTAAATCTGCTTTTGTGCAATCTCAAAGTGTTGTGGTGAATGGTGATGATGTCGAGGAGTTTCGCGTGAATGTTAAGATCACTTTTGAGGTAAAATAGTGCTAACCTTCAAAAGACTTAGAGCGTTTTGAAAATTCAGAACGCTTTTTTTATTATGTATCTTTGGATAAATAATATCAATATGAGATTTTTTAATATTCTCTTTTTGCTATGCACGCTCCTTATCGGATGTACAAAAAAAACAAAATCTATGTCCAAAC
>JASJDL010000097.1 GCA_030065775.1 Flavobacteriaceae bacterium
TAATCATTTTTAATAATAAAAGGAACTTCTTCATGTACGCCGACCAATAATGTATCTCTTACCTGAGCAGAGCAAATGAAACTACAGGAAATTAGAAACAGGAATAAGATTGCTATGAAGTATTTATGATTCATAGAGTTTTATTTGTAATTGTTGAGGACAAATGTTCCGTCAAAATTTGTAGTAGAGTCAAGTCGCGTTGTGTAAACCTGCCCTCATCTTTGCCATATACAGACAGCACTACTTCACCTTTTTTCAGTTGAAACGGGATTATTATGCGTGATAAGTAACCTTCATGGTCTTTACCACTAATAAATTTAGATACTTCTTTATTAAAATTGTTGATATGTATTGGAGCGTTCGATACCAAAGCATAACTTGCCAAATTGTTTTTTTCATTAAATTCATCTACATGTTCCACGAACTCTTCCTGACCTCGTATGTATCTTTTGTAACGCAATTCTTCTCCTTTCTTTGAAGCAATATCAAAAGCATCAATTCCTGTAGGGAGTTCAATGAGTTTTTTTAGAATAGGCCAAATTTGTTGCCAGGTGGCTTCTTTTGGTATTTGTTTCAATAATCGAAAAAGTAAGTAAATATTGGAGCCTGCAGATTTCAATTCATCTTCTTTCTTGTCGAGTTCTCGCTCTTTCTGAAGTAGTCTATTCTTTAGCGTCTGTGTTTTACTTAAAAACCACCTCCTGATCACGTACCAGAAGAACAATAGAAACGATAGCAATAGCATAACGATTCCTATAGTAGTCTTATACCATTTCTTTAAACTTTTTATTTGGATCATGAGGGGTTGGCTCCAATCATGTCCGCCAGGTTTTTGACTACGAACAAATAAAGTATACTGTCCCGTTTTTAACCCTTTTATTCGTATCTCATTAGTTGTGGTAGTATTCCATTGCAGCGTTTCCAATTCATCCTTTTGAAGTGCTGTTTCAGCAATCTTAAATTGATATTTTATATCATTTCCTGGAAAGTCGATGGTCGTAAAATTCAGTCGCACATCATCAGTTTCAGAAAATTCTATACCATTACCAATCGTTTTCTTTTTAGTATTAATAATAAGTGAGGTCAAATTAGGTGATTTCGTTTGTAGGGGCTTGGGGCTTACCTGGGAAGAATAGATAGCGCCTTCGGCGGTACCGGCCCAAATTCTATTATTCTTGTCCAAAAGCAAACTTCTATAAGACGCGACTTTTGAGGGTAGACCGCTACTTTCATCGAACTGTACATATTCACCATCAGTACCTAAATAGATCAATCCGTTGGTATCTGTGGCCATCCAAAGCGACCTATCGGGCATTACCGCGACTGAGCGAATTTCATTTTTAGTATGATCACCCAGGTCGATGCGCTCTACGCGCTCAGTATCATACTTCAACAGGCCGTCGGTAGTGGCCATCCAAACCAGGCCCAAGGCATCCACAGCAATATCATGAACTTCAAAATTGCTGCTCACTTTAAAGGGAAAGGCACTACTTTTATTTTCGAAACTATCGCGCTTTGAGTTGTATTTATATAGATAAGAATCCAATCCGATCCCTGCAGCATAGAGTTCATTTTTCCCACCTTCTTTAACCACTAAAACTCTACTTTTTAGACCATTTTTTTGGTCGTATAGCTTCGTTTTGCCATTTGTATCGATTTTAGCGACACCAACGATAGGTTTCTCAGTCGGTGCTTGACAAAACCAATGGTTACCGCGCGAATCGGCTTGCATAAAGAAAATACCACCGCCTCTGCCTGAAAAATCATATTTTTTTGAAAGGGTAGTACCGTTATCGAGCCATATACTCCCATCTGAAGTGCCCAATAGCGTTTCTTTGTTATACGAGCTTATTCCGGTAACGCGTGCAATGTTTTCAAGATCTTCAAATTCAAATTCTCCTTTACTTTGTCTGATTTTTGCTATAGTGCTTTGTGAAATCAAAATCTCATTTTCAGAAGTTACCCCCATGCTAAATACATTGTCATGAGTCATTCCTGAGACATTCTGAAAGTAGCTGGAATAAAGAAGACCCACTCCCGTATCGGTGCAAATCCAGATTTTTCCTCCCTTTTTTACCTGATCAGCGGTAAAGTAGATATGTTGAATATTCGTATAAGGTAATTCCTCAATGCGGTGTGGATCGTTGGAGCCGAAAACTTTTTTTAAAACACTGCTTTTCTCATTTTTAAAACTGTACAATCCTTGTTCAGACCCTATAAAAAATGTGTCATCCCTACTTTTTTCTATACAATTAAAAGGGCCGTTATTCGAATTCACCAATCGCTCGCTGATCAATTCTTTACCTTGGTTAACCTTGAGAATTAAAAACTCCTCACCGGCAAGGAGAATAGTATCTTCTTGAATATAAAAGTCTTGCAATGAATTATAAGCTCGAAAGGATTTGAATTGCTGATTTTTCTCATCAAAATGGAATAGCCCGTTGCCATTCATCAAGGCCCATATATTTCCAAAACCGTCTTCGGCGAAATGTATTTCTGGGCTCTTGGTATTTTGAAGAATTTGGTACTTCTTTTTGCTACGTTTTGTTATTAATAATACCGAACCGTCAGGCTGCGATACCCATAATCTGTCTTTAGAATCCTTAAATAAATTATCAGGATAGGTATATTCTGGATGATTATCGGTTGAATACGTTTGTTGAATAGTGGGTTGTTGATCTACATAAAACAACTTGAAAATACCCGTGTCATTTGAAAATAATAAGGTGTCTTTTTGCCAGGAAATAATGGATTTGATATGCTTACTTTTTAAGTTGGTGTTGAAGTCTTCAAATTGTAGTCCGTCAAACCTGTAAAGACCTCGATCCGTGGCAAACCACATAAAATCAAAGGAATCTTGGATGGCCTGATTCACCTTTTTGAACGGTACTTCATCATCTTGATAATTGGTATATTGATAGTTCTGAGCAACAGCCAAATGCAGGCCTATGAATAGGAAAATACCTATAAAAATATTCGAATTAGTCATAGAAGCTCAGTAGTTGAAACTTTAAATATACTAAAAAGCTTTATTTGGCTTATTGCGAATTGATTAAAGGCCGGGAAAAACCACTGGAACAGTTGAACAGCCCAGAAAAGTAATAATGAAGAACTAACCTGATGATTTATAAAATTTAAGATAAGAATAGGCACCTACAACTTAATCAATATTAGAAAATAAGAACTGGACTACTAGTTACTTCTTCTTTTTGCTGGTTGGTTTTGGCGGTAGCGATAGGACGTATTCATAGCTTTCATCTAAAGTCGCGGCCAATAGATCTAAGTTGTCGTACAAGTGTTCGGGAATCAACACGTAGTCACGCATGACAGCACCATAGGAGCGATATTCTGTAGTGTTGTGCTTTTCTTTGAAAGTTTTCTGAGATGCTGCTGATAACCTAATACCAATTTCCCCGGCTTTATTAAATAGTGAGAACATATAGCCATTGGCAGACGTGTAGGGCATAGTTTTACCTTTGCGTTTGAATTTGTCATTGGTCGCGATCAGTTTATCATAGAATTTTAATTTTTCTTCCCACATAATTTTCAAATTAGCTGTGACTAAAATTACGATCATTTTTTGATTTTGCATGACAATCATTCCCGATAATAACCAAGGAGAAATTAGTATCTTAGAATTCTAAATTCATAGCCCATGAAAAAAGCAGTACTCCTACTTATTACCTTATTTTTTGTTTATCCACTTCCGGCGCAATTGAAACCTAAAAATTTAGATAAACTCTCTTTGCAATATGCAAAAGCCTCTTTTAAAGAATTAGCTGAATTTTTCAGTTTACCGAATGATGCTAATTATCCAGAACAAATAGAACCGAATGTACAATGGTGCGAGAAGGCATTTGCCCAACGCGGATTTACAACCGAACGGCTAACTACTGAAACGGTTCCTTTATTGTTAGCCACAAGGACGCATCGGAAAGCTAAGAAAACAGTATTGGTCTATTTACAAATTGACGGACAACCGGTAGATACCACAAGATGGTTTCAACCTGACCCGTATAGACCTGTCTTGAAGGAAAGAGACGCTGAAGGCAAGTGGCACATCATTTCCTGGGAAAAATTAAAGGGTGCTATCAACCCTGACTGGCGAATTTTCTCACGTTCGGCTTCTGATGCCCGAGGACCTGATATGATGTTTTTAAAAGCTATGGATATTTTGAACGACCATAAGGTTCTGCCGAATTTCAACCTGAAAGTTATCATGGACTTTGAAGAAGAATTAGGCTCTCCCAGATTACCACAGGCGGTTTTAGATAATAAGGAGAAACTGGCGGCAGATATGCTGGTTATTTTTGACGGTCCCAGGCATTTATCAAATCAGCCTACACTGGCTTACGGAGCACGCGGTATTGCTACAATTTCATTAGAAGTTTTTGGCCCTAGGAGTCCTTTGCATAGCGGTAACTATGGTAACTATGCACCAAATCCTGCAATGAAATTATCGCAATTATTAGCAACAATGTGGCATGATGATGGTAGGGTTGCCATTGAAGGCTGGTATGATGGGATTACGATTTCAGATGAGGTGAAAGAGGTATTAGCACAAGTACCCGATGATGAGCCACAAATCCAAAAAGATTTTGGTATATCACATACAGATAATATTGGCACGAATTTTCAGGAGGCAATTCAATATCCGGCATTAGGGATTTTAGGTCTGGAGGCTGCATGGGTAGGGAAGGAGCGCAGAACAATTATTCCTGCGACAGCTATAGCCGAGTTGAATATACGTTTAGTAAAGGAAACTGACGGTTCTAGAATGGTCAATCTGGTAAAACAACATATTAGCGATCAAGGTTATTACCTTGTAAATAAGTATCCTTCTGAAGAAGAGCGCATGACCAATAAAAATGTCATACGCTTTAATTCAAAGATTTCCTATGGTGCTTTTAGAACGGAATTTGACACTGAAATAGGTGAGTGGCTCAGGAGAGGCATGCGAAAAGCTTTTGGTACTGACCCAATACAAATACGCACTATGGGGGGCTCTATTCCTATTTCCCCATTTGTAATCACATTGGGTATTCCAGCCGTGAGTGTGCCAACTGTGAATCCTGATAACAATCAGCACAGCCCAAATGAAAATATTCGTTTAGGTAATTATATTGATGGTATTAAGACCATTACGGCAATACTCACAGAAAAATTGGAATAGTTTTTTAAATCATACTATTTATTATCAATCTTACTATACATCCATGCAACAGCAATAAACCATATCAATACACAAAGGCCCACAAAAACCGAAAAGTAGAGTACTATTTCATCTGCGCTCATTTTCAACAAGTTTTAGGAAGATCATAATACCTACAAGTACAGGTGCCCATAAACCAATAAACAATCCGTGTAAATGATCACCTGATAAAAAAATGTATTCTGCAACAAGAATGATAATCAAAGTAAGAATGAGCATTAGAAAATAGCCAATTCCAATTCTTTTTATGAAGTTCATTGTAACGTTGAGTTTAGTTTCTTCCTCTAAGATATAGTTTTCATAGCAAGCAACAAAATATTACATAAAGAAGCGATATTATTAAATTAGTAAGGGTAGTTCGTGATTTAACATTTACCTAGATCAAAAGACTTCATTGATCTTATAAAAATCATAGGTTCTTCTCGAAACACACACTGTTTTCAATGCCGATATATTGGCCGTAATTAGGCCTCTGGAGGTACCCTCTTTTGGTATATAGTTCGATCGCCTCAGGTTGACGCTTGCCGGTTTCTAATACACATTTTACGTATCCTAATTCTTTCGCCCAAACCTCCAATTCAGTAAGAACCTGCGTGCCATATCCTTTTCCACGATGGATGGGTAAAGTATACATCCGCTTCACCTCCATGCTTTCGGCATCAAATTTTTTGATCGCTCCGCACCCTACAGGAACTTTATCCTTGTATAATACGATGGTGTGTTTTAAAGCATCTATTTTATTATATTGATCATAAAAAGCATGGTCTTCACCATCGCGTTCCGCCAGGTCAGTATCTAATAAAGCTACCAGATCAATAAAATCTTTATGCTCGGAATCTGTTCGCAATACATTCATAATTAGATCAAATTATTTTCGTAATGTTTTCCATTTTTCGAGTAAATCTTTCTGGCGATTATGAAGCTCATTTGCATCTGAAAGGAATGCATCTTTTCGTTCTTCAGCTACGGCATCAGAATTCCACCAATTATGGGTGTCCAAAATCGTTTTTTCTAGTGATCTAAAGCGCAAGCCATTAGTCACAGCACGTTGATTATTCACTCTCGAAATACCATGAAATTTTTCTGAATCCAATACCCATGGCGCCTGGAAGCGAAGGTTATTTTCTCTTAGAAAATTAGAATCGTCTATGCTGATCAGTTTTGACTTGGAATCCAAAGCTTCATGTGCTTTCTGAACAAAAGTTGTAACTGACATTTCCTTTTCTGGCCCAACGCCATTAAAAACTCCTGTAGTATTATTTTCTAATATTCGAATTGTAAAATCAGCAATGTCACGTACATCAATAAATTGCACCGGATCATCTTTTTTACCCGGAATAATGACGTCATTTCCTTTCACCAATTGCGTTGGCCAGTATAAAAAACGATTGGTTCTATCTGCCGGACCAGCCATGAAGGTAGGTCGAACAACTGCAGTTCTTTCTTTACCAAATATTCGTTCAGCCGCCAGTTCTGAATTGGCTTTCATAACACCGTAATCATAGGTGAATCGCTCATCACTGGCTGCATCTTCCGGTACTTTTAAGACCAACGGATCTTCCTCTTTTAAATTAGCCTTATAATACGGGTAGAAAACACTTACGGAAGAAATGTAAACATACATACCAACAGCATCTTTTAACAGCTCAGCTGTGGCTTCAGTCCATGCCACTTTTCTTCCCGAGTTATCAATAACAGCATCCCACTTTCGCCCTTTCAAAGCTTCGAGGTTATTTTCTCTGTCACCAATTAAATGTTCTGCTTTTGAATAGTAATCTTTATGGACTGTAGGTGCTGTTTTGCCTCGTGTAAAAGTAGTAACCTTATGACCTCGTTCCAGGGCATAAGCTATTTGATGTGGACCTAAAAAACTTGAACCTCCAAGAATTAGTATATCTAATGGTTTTGGGGTGTTTGTTAACGTATTGATTCCTGTTTTTTCTTTAGTTCTTCCAAAACAAGTTAACGGCACTCCTACAAAAGGAATGAATGCTGCCGCTTTGAACCCATTGCTTACAAAACTTCTCCGAGATATCGTTTTATTTTTTTTCATTACAAGCCTTTTACAACTCAACTAATTTAATTCTTTTTCATTGACAATTCGTCCTTTTAATCTTACAATTCGGTTGTTCTTTTTATGAATCCAATGGCATCATTTGAAAATTTGTGGTGTAAAATCAATACACATGAAAAACTTATTGACTGTCTTAATGGTCCTGATGGCTTCACAAATTGCAGCGCAGACCCTTATTTCGGGTAAGGTCACTGACACCAAAGGAACTCCGATTCCAAGTGCAAATGTCTATTTGGAAAACACTTATGATGGAGCGACTACCGATAGTGAAGGAAAGTTTTCATTTACTACCGAAGAAACAGGTTCTCAGACCTTAGTGGTTTCCTATATTACCTTCCAGACATTTAAGAAAACTGCAGATATACAAGAGCTGAAAGAACTTGATATTCGCTTAAAAGAAGCAAGCAATACCTTAGACGTTGTTGAATTAGTGGCAGGTTCTTTTCAGGCCGGTGACAATACTAAAGTATCGGTTATGGGGCCCATCGACGTAGTCACTACAGCAGGAGTTGCGGGTGACTTTATCAGTGCCTTGCAGACTTTACCTGGTACGCAAACCGTTGGAGAAGATGGCCGCTTATTTGTTCGTGGCGGGACAGCCGAAGAAACAAAGGTATTTATTGATGGTTTACAAGTTTTTCAACCCTATATTCCAACGGCTAATAATACCCCCACTCGCGGACGTTATTCCCCCTTTCTTTTTGATGGTATTACCTTTAGTACGGGTGGGTATTCTGCAGAATATGGTAACGCTCTGTCCAGTGTATTGCTACTGAGTACCATTGACGAACCTGAGCAAAACCAAACCGACTTTTCTTTCATGTCTTTGGGTGCAGGCATTGGACATACAAAAAAATGGGAAAAAGATGCGTTGACGTTCAACGTTTCCTATATCAACCTCGCACCATATAATGAATTAGTGCCAGATGACAACATTTGGAATAAGTTGCCGGAGTCTATGGCTGGTGAAGTTATATTCCGGCACCGCACCGAAAACGGACTTTTCAAACTCTATTCCGCATTTGATTTTATCAATTTTGACGTGGAACAAGAGGATATCGATTTTACCGATTTAGTGCGCTTTGATCTTAAAAATTATAACTGGTATACTAACGGCTCTTATACTGGATTCTTAGGTGATCAAACAAAACTCATGGGTGGCATTAGCTATAGTACCAGCAAGGCGGACCTTCTTCTTGGAACCACGGATGTCATCAATACAGAGGATGCGTTGCATACCAAAATAAAGCTAAAACATAATTTTAGCAATACGTTTAAATTAAGTTATGGTGCAGAATATACGACTCGAACCTTTAAAGAAGAAAGTATTATTGATCAAACCAATGAATTTAAAACCGGATTTACTGATAGGCAATCAGCCGCTTTCGCGGAGACAGACATCTTTTTTTCAACTACCCTCGCGGCTAAACTGGGAGTGCGTGCTTCTTATACCAAATTATTTGACGAGTATACCGTAGCACCACGTTTATCAATTGCTTATAAATTCAACAAACATGCTCAACTTTCACTGGCCTATGGACAGTTTTATCAGACCGGGCAAAATGATGAGTTGAAACTGACTCAAGACTTAAGAAATCAAATGGCAGAACACTATATTTTAAATTATCAATTCAGAAAAAACCGCCGCTTATTCAGAGCAGAAGCTTTTTATAAAGATTATAAGAATTTATGGACCTATACGACTGAATTTGGGCAACCTTCCGGGAATTTTGGTACCGATGGATTTGGTTATGCAAAAGGGATTGATATCTTTTTTAAGGATAATAAAACGGTTAAGAATTTGCAATGTTGGTTGTCGTACTCCTATCTGGATACGGAACGTAAATTCGAAGATTATCCTGTAGCCGCAATGCCCGGTTTTGCCACGAAGCACAATGCGTCTTTGGTTACCAAGTACTGGATAAGCAAATGGCGCTCTCAAGTTGGCACGACCTATAATTATGCCAGCGGTAGACCTTATAATAATTTGAATAGCGACCAATTCATGGATGGCCGCACAAAGAGTTTTAATAGTCTAAGTTTGAACTGGAGTTATTTGATCTCTCAACAGAAAATACTGTTCTTTTCTGCCCAGAATATCCTAGGAATCAAAAATGTCTTCGGCTATGACTATGCCTCGGCACCTAACGGTAATGGTAGCTTTAATCGTCAGGCTATTGTTCCAACTTCAGACCGCTTCTTTTTTGTAGGCTTTTTTTGGACAATTAGTGATGATAAACAAACGAACCAGCTGGATAACTTATAAGATATTGATCATGGTTATTCGTTGGATTACTTTACAACCATTGTTATAAATGAAATATAGGTTGAAAATTGTAAAATAATCACTCTTCAATGGGTCGATAATCAAAAAGCCCCTAATAGATTATGGGGCTTTAACAATTTATTTAATAAGCTGTCAATTCTGTGAAGCCATCTGCTCTTGTTGCTCTTCATATGATGATCCATATAGACCAGGTACGCGTTTACCGTTGGCGCGCAGATAAGCAATGATTTCCCCACGATGATGATATAAATGGTTCATTAAGAAACCACGGATTACCTGAATTCTCGGCATAGGAGGCATTAATTCAGCTTCGCCACTGACCATTGACCAGTTTTCCATAAATCTTTCCTCAGGATAATTTTCCAAAGCTCTGATCGCACCGGCAATGTTTTCCTCTAATTTCTTTTTAATGTTTTCCATAGAAGAAATATCACCTTTGTCGTATTTGTATTCAGCCATATCGAATACATTCTTGTTTAAGGTGTCTTCCCACCAGCAATATATTTCAGCGATATGCGCCGCTAATCCGGCAAGTGTCCAATTAAAATCATTGGGTTGATAGCTCAATACGTCATCAGGGATGGCGTCAAACAGTTTTCGGGTGTTATCTGCTTCGTGCAGTAATTCACCCATAAGCGATTCTCGTAACATGCTATTTAGTTTAAGTTAATGCTTATAAGTTACAATAAATTGCACAAAATTGCATTCATTTTTTGTTAAATGAATCTTATAAATCGTTGAAATTAAAATCAAGACTTTTAACGTTGACTATCTACGCTAAAAAAAGTATCTTTAAACGAATAAACATCGATAAAGTCGGTGCTGCCTGATAACAAATTATAACCTATGCCAGCCGCAGCCAAAACTTCTAAGGCCCCGAAATTTGGCACCTTTCTCGGTGTCTACACACCAAGTATCTTGACTATCCTGGGGTTAATTATGTACCTACGTTTTGGTTGGGTGGTAGGTAATGTCGGGCTTCTTAAAACCATAGCTATCGTTTTAATGGCAAGCGCCATCACGTTCATTACAGGGTTGAGCGCATCAGCCATTGCTACAAATATAAAAGTAGGTGTAGGCGGTGAATACTATATGATCTCCAGAAGCTTAGGGCTGGAAACCGGTGGTGCAATAGGTATTCCCTTATATCTCTGTAGAACTTTGAGTGTCACCTTTTATTGCTATGGTTTGGCCGAAGCTATTTTGGCGCTTTGGCCTCAAGGTGCCACTGGCTTACCAGCCTATTCCTTACAGGCTATAGCAATTCTGTTTATTATTGTGGTGACAGCCCTTTCGGGGAAAAGTGCGAAGCTGGTATTAAAATCGCAAATACCGATCATGGTCATCGTTGCACTTTCGATTTTGGCCTTACTTGTTGGCGTACTTTTAAAACCTTTACATGCCCCGGTTACCGAAGCTACATATTATTCAGCTCCGGAAGGATTCTGGTATGTATTCGCCGTTTTTTTTCCAGCTGTGACCGGATTTACTGCAGGTATCGGAATGAGTGGTGATTTGAAAGACCCTCAAAAATCTATTCCCAAAGGAACACTTGGAGCTGTCGTTTCAGGAGCGGCAATTTACTTGATCATCCCCTTAGCACTTGCTGTTACCGGCACATTGACGATTGAACAATTGGCGGATCCGGATGCAGGTGTTACGATCTGGACACGCCTGGCAATCTTGGGCCCATGGCTTGTCTATCCGGCTGTTTGGGGTGCTGTTTTGTCTTCAGCATTTGGCAGTATATTAGGTGGACCACGTATTTTACAGGCGCTGTCAATGGATGGATTAGTACCTAAATTTTTAGCCAAATTATCACCTTCAGGTCAACCGACGATCGCCACATGGATCAGTGGTGCCATTGCTTTGGGCGCTGTGTTCCTGGGCGGGTTAAATACCATCGCCCAATATGTTTCTGTATTGTTTTTAACCTTATATGTGGCAGTAAACGTGAGTGCCGCTGTAGAGCAACTCATTAAAGAACCTTCTTATCGGCCAAAGATTCATGTGCCCTGGTATATTTCCTTATTGGGAGCTATCGCGGCGATGGTTGTCATGCTTTTAATCAACCCCTGGGCCTT
>JASJDL010000098.1 GCA_030065775.1 Flavobacteriaceae bacterium
GTGTAAAAAATAAGAGTTTAACACTCTTTCCGCCGGTAAATATATAATTTTTTAAACAATTCACTCTCTTTTGTAATTCAAAGTTGAATTTCGAACTTTTATATTCGTCGAAATTACCTTCTTTTCATAGTCAATAGGTTCATTTGAATCGGTCTCTATTCTAGATAATAATAGATCGCCTGCAATTTCGCCCATTGTAAAGCCGTGTTGTACAATAGTTGAAAGAGAAGGAGTGGAAAACTGAGAAATTAAACCATCTGTAAAACCAATAATGGCAATCTCTTGAGGTACCATCATACCCTTTTCCATGGCTATTTTGGTGGCATGTGCGGCATAGATTTCATTCACGGCAACGATACCGTCTGGCCGCTCTTCTTCAATATTGAATAGCGATTCAATTTGTTCTTTAATATCGATATCAGACATTTCGTTTACTCTGATAATCTTGCTTCTGTCAAGGTTCAAAAGATTGTCTGCAAAAGCTTTTTCATATCCTATTTTTCTAAGGGCGCCTACATTCACATGATCGGGTGTTGCCAGCAATGCAATTCGCTTGCATCCAATATCAATGAGATGCTGTGTGGCCTTGTAACCTGCGCCGATATCATCAACAATGACCTTATCACACGCAATTTTGTCGGTAACCCTATCAAATAGAACTAAGGGAATTCCATAATCATCTAAAGCTTCAAAATGACTAAAATCCTGTTTCTCCAGAGTTTCTTTGGCTATTGAGACCAGTAGACCATCGACATTGCCATCAACCATCATTTGCATGTTTAATACTTCCTTTTCGTAGGACTCATTTGATAAACATACCATAACGTTGTAATCTTTTTCATTAGCTATTTTTTCTACACCGCTAATTACTTTTGAAAAGAAATGATGTACGATTTCAGGAATAATAATGCCGATAGTCATCGTTTTATTATTCCTTAATTTTAGTGCAAGGGTATTAGGTTTATAGTTATACAAATCTGCAAAAGCCTGGACTCGTTCGCGGGTTTCTTTACTGATTTTGGGGTTGTCTTTGAGGGCCCTTGACACAGTAGAAGTCGATATTCCCAGTTCATTAGCTATATCTTTTATCGTAATCTTAGTTTTCATTAAAATTCTGAATTCTGCAAAGAATAGTACTGATTTTTCGTTAAAATTAAATTTTTCTTGGTTTTTTTCAAATTCTGAAAAACTTATTAACATGCAATCGGTTGCATTTTTAATTGCAACCGATTGCACAGTTTTTCATGATAAATATCATATTTGAAATCATCTTTTAGATTGTAAATTGGCCTTGTGAAATGTAAAATATCTTTGAGTTTTTAACACCCTAAAATTAACTAATTCAATTAAATTTATGATGAAACTTAAAAATACTTTTTTAAGTATTGTATTACTTTTTCCCCTCATGGCATTTGCCCAGCAAAGTATAAGCGGAAAGGTAACAGACAAAACAACAAATGATCCCTTACCCGGTGTAAATGTTGTTGTTAAAGGAACGACCAATGGTACTTCTACTGACTTTGACGGCCTCTTTCAACTCAATAATGTGAGTGTGGGAGATGTATTAGTCTTTACGTACATTGGCTATAATGAACTGGAAATTACACTCTCTTCGTTGGATGACCTCACTGTTCAAATGGATGAGTCAACTGAAAGCCTGGATGAGGTTGTAATTATTGGTTATGGTACAACCACTGAAAAAGATGCTACCGGTGCCGTTGAATTGCTTAAGGCAGAAGAATTAAATCAGGGTGCTATTGTAACAGCTGATCAGTTGTTGAATGGTAAATCAACTGGGGTTAGAATTGTAAATTCCGGTGGCCAACCTGATTCAGCTCCTAATATTCGTATACGGGGAGGTTCTTCATTAAACGCCAATAATAGCCCGCTTATCGTAATAGACGGGATCCCGTTATCTAATCAGAACCCTGCCGGTCAATCAAACCCGTTAGCACTTATTAATCCTAACGACATTGAGTCATTTTCAATTTTAAAAGACGCCTCGTCAACCGCTATTTATGGTTCGAGAGCATCGAATGGGGTAATCATTATTACAACTAAGAGCGGTAGTAAAGGAGCTCCGAAGTTCAATTATTCAGCGAATGTTCAAATAGGAACCTTGCCAGATAAGATAGACATATTCACTTCTGGAGAATATGTTGATTTTATCAATACCGTTTACCCTGATAGCAGCGATCTGTTAGGACTAAATGGTACGATCTATAATACCGACTGGCAAGACGAGATTTATCAAACTTCTGTAAGTACTGACCATAACTTTAGTGCCAGGGCGAATTTGGGAGGAAAAGTACCGTTCAGGGCTTCTTTAGGATATACCAATATTCAGGGTATCTTAAAAGAATCTAGCCTTGATCGATATAACCTTTCGGTTAACATTGCTCCTGAATTTTTTGATAAGCACTTGAAGGTCACTACCAATGCTAAGGTGATTTTTACTAGGAAAGATCAGCCTGACGAAGGTGCAATTGGCTCGGCATTAACCTTAAATCCCACGTTGCCCGTATTTGATCCTAATGGTAGCATTTTCGGAGGGTATTATCAAGGAACCGATGCCAATGGCTTGAATGGCCCATCTAATGCTGTAGCACTCTTAAAACAGCGCAGTAGAAATGAAGATGCCAATAGAATCTTCTCTAATATTGAATTCAATTATAAAATGCATTTTTTACCCGAACTGAGAGCAATTCTTAATCTGGGGATTGATTATTCAATATCTGATATTGCAGAAAGATTGCATGAAAATGCTGTTGCTTCCTACTCTGTATTTGGTGGTGAAGAAATTTTCAATACCGGGCCAACATATGTGGAAGACCAGAAGAAAGAAGATAAGACCTTAGATGCGTATTTATCGTATACAAAGAACTTGGATGGTTTTGTGTCTAAAATTGATGCGCAGGCCGGTTATGCTTATCAAAACTTTAGTAACCAAGGAGTTCAAATGCCTACAAGGATTAGTACTACTGATGGATTGAGAGAACCGGGAGAAGTAATAGAATATTTTAACGAATTAAACCTTCAATCGTTTTTCGGAAGAGTGAATTTTGACCTGTTGGATAAATACCTTTTTACGGCTTCTATCAGAGCAGATGCATCATCACTTTTTGAAGAAGATGTTCGTTGGGGTTATTTTCCTTCAGCAGCTTTTGCCTGGAAAATTAATGAAGAAGGTTTTCTAAAAGATTCAAAGTGGGTAAGTTCATTAAAAGCTAGAGTAGGCTGGGGTATCACTGGTCAGCAAGACATCACTGGTGTTGCCGGATACTTTCCGTATACTGCCCTTTACATTGAGGGTAGAGAAGAAGTAAGTTACATCTTTGGAGATCAAATCTACACAACTTACAGGGCAAATCCATATAATCCCGATTTAACATGGGAAAAAACGACAACTTTTAACGTTGGTATTGATTTTGACTTGTGGGATGGATTCCTTGCAGGTAATGTAGATTACTATAAAAGAGATACTGAAGACCTTCTTGCAGAAGTACCACAGCCCGAAGGAGCATTGAGAAACAGGTTTATTAGTAATGTTGGTGAAACCGAAAGCGAAGGTGTTGAGGTATCATTACAACTGCAGCCAGTTAAAACTGATAACGCAACTGTGCAATTCAATGGTAATATTGCTTTTAATGAGACTTATGTAACCGATTTAGCAAACATTACACAATTCTCTCAAGGAGGAGGAATCGGAAGAGGTACTGGAGTAAATATTTTACAGATAGCTGTCGGTGAAAGAGGTAGATCTTTCTGGTTATATGAGCAACTTTACGACCAAGATGGAGTTGCAATTGTTGATGCTTTTGTAGATAAAAATGGTGATGGGCAAATAACGGATGCCGATAGGGTGTTCACCCCTGTTGACCCGAAATGGACCTATGGTTTTGGAACGAATGTTAACTACAAAAATTTTGACTTCAGCGCCAATTTCAGAGGTCAAATAGGAGGCCATGTTTACGATGCGAATTTATTAAACAGAGGATTTTCAGATGTAGTTATTCCTACAAACGATACAGGATATATTACGAACGCCTTAAATCTATTTGATGGGCAGAATTATAATGGCTTTACTACCAATCCTTCTGACCCGCAGGCTTTATCAGATTTTTACCTATCTGATGCTTCATTTTTGAGATTGGATAACGTAACTTTGGGTTATAAGTTTAACGAACTGTTTAAAGAGAAAGCTCAATTAAGAGTTTATGGATCAGTAAACAATGTCTTTGTCATTACCGAATATGACGGATTAGACCCTGAGAATTTTAGTGGAATAGAGCAATCACCATATGCACGTCCAAGAACATATACATTCGGTGTAAGTTTAGATTTTTAAAAGATATAATTATGTTTAAGAGAATAATTTTCATGATACTTGGAGTGGTACTACTATTATCTTGTACAGACGACCTGAATACCGAACCAAGAATTGAACAAAGCTTAAATAACCTATTGATTAATGACTCAGAAGCTGCTTTAGGTTTATTAGGAAGACTTTATGGAGGCTTAGTACTACATGGAACCGGAGTTCCTGGTTCAGGCGATCAGCAGTCTGATATTGCTGGAGATGACCCGGGTGAGACGGTATGGTTTAGAAGCATGTGGAATATGCAAGAACTGACCACAGACATTGCTAAGAACAGATGGGGTGATGGAGGTTTAGACCCCTTGACTACCGCGTCAGGATGGACACCTACAAATAAATTCTTCGGTTATATGTATAACAGAAGCTATTTTAACATCGCTCAGATTAACAATTTTATTATTGACATTCAAAAGACTTCTATTGAAAATACGGATGTTATGATCGCAGAAGCCAGATTTCTTAGAGCGCTATCCTACTATTATTTAATGGATATTTTTGGTGGGGTGGTATTGGTTACCGAAGCGGACGGAGTAACTGGAGTAAGAAAGGCTAAGGAAACAAGACAAACGATTTTTGAGTTTATCGAAAGTGAACTAACTGCTGTAGAGGATGCAATACCCGCAGTCAATGAATACGGGCGCGCAAATAAAGCTAGCGTTCATATGCTTTTGGCAAAATTATATTTGAATGCAGAAGTATATACTGGAACTTCACAATATGACGCTGCCTTAACCTATAGCGCCAAAGTTATCAATGAATCACCATTTGGTCTGGACCCGGTATACCAAAACATTTTTACCGGCGATAATTATAAATCGGCCGAAATCATTTTTCCGTTGATCGGTGATCGTGATAATGTTCAGTCATTTGGAAATGCAACATACCTTATTAATGGGAGCGGCGGCGATTCTACGATGCCCATAAATGATTTTGGTAATGGTGACGGGTGGTTTGGGCACAGGTGTACACCTGCCTTGTACAGTTTATTTGGTAACCTAAATTCAACACTAGACCAAAGAGCTATCTTTTGGACAGATGGTCATAATTTTGAGATGAATGACTATAGAACTTGGGAAGATGGTTATCCTACCACCAAATTCAGAAACATATTTTCTGATGGTACGAATAATACCACAAATTTTGCAGATACTGATATTCCACTTTTCAGAGTTGCTGATGCTTACTTAATGTATGCCGAAGCGCATTTGCGAGGTGGCGGTGGTGATGCTGCTACAGCCCTGGGTTACGTAAATGCGTTAAGAGAAAGAGCATTTGGCGGTACTAATGGCAATATTGATGCATCTGAGCTAAATCTTGATTTCTTAATCGATGAAAGAGCTCGTGAACTATATTATGAAGGACATAGGAGACAAGATCTTATTCGATTTGGCAGATTTACAGGTAGTACCTATATATGGCCCTGGAAAGGCGGTGTAGCGAATGGTACAAACATACCTTCTACCTATAATCTTTTCCCATTTCCGCTAGAAGCGCTACAAGCGAATCCTTTGCTTGAACAAAATCCAGGTTATTAATAATGAAAAGAAATAGGAAAATTATGAAACGAATATCAATAGTTTTAATCGCGGTGCTGGCTGTTATATGTGTATCTTGTGAAACCAACTTGGATGATTTTCAAGTTGCTGAGGATATATCACCAGTTCTCGCTGAATTAAATTTTACCAATCTTGAATTAGATGGTAATAACACTAATAATCCAGCCGTCACTTTCAGTTGGCAGGAAGCGACCTATAGTATTCCTTCAGCAGTGAGATATGCAATTCAGTTTTCTGCTGATGAGTCCTTTACGAATCCTGTTGTTGCGGCAACTACAATTGGGGAAACTTCAAAGACATTATCGATGGCCGAGGTAAATGGAGCTGCTGGTAATGCAGGTTTACCTCCTTTCGCCTGGAACTCAGTTTTTGCCAGAGTGGTGGCATCTTTAGGTTCTGAAGATACTCTGGAAAATGCATCAAATACTATAGTATTTAGTGTATTTCCGTACTTCAATTACACATTTGATGACTATTACCTGGTTGGAGATGCGACTTCACCGGGATGGGATAATAATAATAATAATCCTGCAGTGTATAGAGATCCTAATGATGAGAATAGATTCTATTATACAGGTTTCTTTGCTGACAATGGCCATTTCAAACTACTTAGTATTCTAGGTCAATGGCAACCACAATGGGGTACCAATGACGGAACAAGTGTTTCAGATAATCCTGGTGGTGGAAATGATCCGGAAAGATTCCCCTATGGAGGGGGCGATGGTATTCCCGCAGGGTTCTACACATTCACTATTGACTTTACTTCAAATACATTCACATTTGAACCTTTTGATGCAACAGGTATTACAAGTCCGGCAGGTTTGTCGCTGCAAGGATCTGGTGTAGCATCTGCAATAACGATGACACCTTTAGATTTCGATGGTCATATTTGGCAGGCAACAGGTGTGAGACTTACTCCTGGAGAAGTAACCTTTTTAACCGATGCGGGAGCCGTTTGGGGAAGTGATACATCATTCTCAGGAATAGCGACAGAGAATGGAGGAAGTATTCCGGTAGTTGTCGAAGATGATTATGACATTTGGTTCAATGATCTTACAGGTGATTATATATTAATACCTCAAAATCTATAACAAGCTTAAAAAAGTATACAATGAAATTCATGTTTAAAAAAGTACTATTCTTTATGCTGCCCATGTTGCTGATTTTAATAGCATCATGTGAAGTGGATAAAGAACTCACATTTGATGCTGCTGAACCTGAACTTGTTCTTAAACAACCAGATGTATCAGCCGTATATTTGAACTTTACTTTACCTGATAATCCGGCGTTCACAATAGCGTGGAGTGATGATTTGACAGGTGGTTCATCCTATGACATTGAAATGGCAATGGATCAGGATTTCACTGCACCCATGAATTTGGGTAGTACCAGTGCAAAGAACTTTTCAATGACCGTAGCCGAGTTTAACACGGTTCTCAATGATATGGGTATAGCTTCTTTTGAAGATATTGCTGTTTATTTTAGGGTTAAGGCAGGCACTGCGATTTCAAACAGTATTTTAATGTTGGTAACAACATATGCTGTTGAGGTTCCGGTAATCACCGGCCCGGACAATAGTTTTACGGCAACCTTATCAGATGTTGATCCCGAAGCTGAGGCCATGGCCCTATCTTGGGATGATCCTGAATTAAGTGACGAAAGCAGTGCTATGGTGGTTTATGATGTTCAAATTTCACCAGCAGGCACAAACTTTGATACCTATAATTCATTAGGTTCAACAGAAGACACCACTTTTTCTATTTCACATGCCAGTCTAAATGAAATGGTCTTGACCATGGATGGAACGCCAGGTGCGGAAAGCAGCTTTGACATACGAATTGTCGCCACGGTTACCACGTCCTCGGGCGATTTGGTTCGAACATCTGAGTTGGTTACAATTGGCCTTACACCTTATGAAACGGCGCTACCTCCAGTGCTTTATGTAGTTGGAGCCGGTGCTTTAGATGCCGGTTGGAGCTGGGATAGCCCGGTAGAATTAAGATTAACCGGAACTACCTATGTTGGAAATATCAGGTTGACACCTAACAATGGCGGTAATTTTAGATTCTTTACGGAAAGAGATAATTGGGATTCTGGTCAAAACTACACCTATTACGAAGTAAGAGGTTATACCTTTGATCCAAACCTTACGAATGCCAATGACAACGATAACAACTTCTTGTTTACGGGTGCCGAAGGTGAATATTCTATAACTATAGACACTGCGAATGAAACGATTACCTTGGGTGATCCTATAACAGATGCTTTTGAAGTTTCTTCTTGGGGAGTAGTAGGCTCTGGTTACAATAATTGGGGTGCTTTTGCAGATGCGCCTTTCTATACCACAGCAGCGAATAATGTCTTTGTTTCGTATGTGAACCTGGTAGATGGAGAGATTAAATTCCGTCAAAATAATAGCTGGGACGCACCTAATATCAATTATGGTGATAACGGCGGTGACGGAACCTTAGATGAAGGAGGCGCTAATATTCCTGTGAGCGCGGGTGACTATAAAATTACACTCGATCTGAATAGCAATACATACACCATTGAAGAATTCTCATGGGGAATTGTAGGCTCTGGTTATAATAACTGGGGTGCTGATGGACCAGATGCTAAATTCTATTATGATCATACTACAGATACATTCAAAGTAGGTGTTCGACTAGTTGATGGAGAGATTAAGTTCCGCCAGAATAACAGCTGGGATGCGCCGAATATTAATTATGGTGATAACGGAGCTGACGGAACTTTAGATGAAGGTGGTGCCAATATTGCAGTATCGGCAGGCTTTTACCTGGTTACATTGAACTTCAATGAAAATACCTATACGATAGACAGTGCCGATATTTTGGGCGTTGTAGGTTCAGGTTATAACGATTGGGGTGCGACTCCTGATTTTAGTCTAACTGAAGTTCAGTCTGGTGTTTGGATTGCCGAAGGGGTACCCCTGATAGATGGGGAGATCAAATTCCGCCAGAATGAAAGTTGGGATGCACCAAATATTAATTATGGTGACAACGGAGCCGACGGGACCTTAGAAGAGGGTGGTGCTAATATAGCGGTGACCGCCGGAAATCATGTCATGAAGATTGACTTGAATTCAAATACCTATGCATTAGGTAATAGATAGATAAAGTAATATAAAAAGGCTGTTTCTGAAAGAACAGCCTTTTTATGCTAATTTTAAGCGTATGAAAAAAATTCTACTACTAATCTTTGTATTTTCTACGGCTCATGCCGTATGTCAGGTGACCATATCACCTTCGGCCTTTGAGGTTGACCAGTCAATTACGATAACTGTTGATGCCAACAGTAGCGCCACCGATTGCAACGGTTTTAACAATCCTACAAAAGTATACATGCATTCTGGAATAGGCGATAACGCTAATCCTTGGGGATTTAGTGTTGTAGGTAATTGGGGAATGGACGACGGTGTAGGAGAAATGAACAATAATGGCGATGGTACCTGGAGCATTACTATTGTTCCTGAAACCTATTATGGTTTAAATGCTACCCAGGCAGCCAACGCTACAATGATGGGAATGGTATTCAGAAACGAAAATGGGTCGCAGGAGTTTAAAGACAACGGCTGTAATGATTTCTTTTTTAATATAGGGTCATTCCAACTCACTTTGAATTCTCCAGCCGATGAAACTACCCTGCTAAATTCTGGAGCGACCATTGCTATATCGGCCACGACCTCTTTGGCGGCAGATTTTGTTTTGAAGGCAAATGGCTCGCCAATCAATACAGCGTCGAACACTACGACATATAATTTTAGTCCTACCGTTAACGCGAACACAGATTTTGTTCTTGAGGCCACGAACGGCGGCGAAACATTATCTGAATCATTCCAAGCTATTGTCATTCCAATAGTCACAGAAGAAGCAGTCCCTGCAGGAATGTTAGACGGGATTAACTTAAATTCAGGTGATAATACCAAAGCTACTCTGGTACTTTATGCACCTGACAAGGAATTTGTTCATTTGATTGGGGATTTTAATAGTTGGTCCATAGACAACAATTACTTATTGAAAAAGGATAGCTCGAAAGATCGTTTCTGGATTGAATTATCTGGGTTGACCCCTCAAAGTAATCACATGTATCAATATTTGGTAGATGGAACGCTGAGAATCGCTGATCCTTACTCAACAACAATTTTAGCTGAATCCAATGATGCATTCATTGATAATGTAACATATCCCAATTTACCTGCCTATCCTACGGGAAGCACTTCACATGCGGTGACACTATTAAGAACTGGAGATCCGGCGTATAATTGGCAGATCACCAATTTTACACCTCCGGCGAAGACTGATCTGGTGATTTATGAGTTGTTGATTCGTGATTTTGACCAACTTCATAGTTTTGATGCTGTCAAAGCCAGGTTGGATTACCTTGAAACGCTGGGCGTAAATGCCATTGAATTTATGCCGGTTAATGAATTTGACGGAAACTTATCCTGGGGATATAACCCATCATTTCATATGGCATTAGATAAGTATTATGGAACACCAACTGCTTTTAAACAATTAATAGACGAGTGCCATGCGCGTGGAATGGCAGTGATCATAGACGTTGTTTATAACCATGCCTCAGGTCAGAACCCCTTCTACAGAATGTGGAATACCGATAATGGTGGCTATGGAGGTCAGGCAAGTGCAGATAGTCCGTTCTTTAATCAAACGGCAACGCATTCCTATAGTGTGTTTAATGATTTTGATCATAGTAAACAGGCAACTCAAGATTATGTTAAAAGAACCGTTGACTATTGGATTGAAGAATATAAAATAGATGGTTTTCGATGGGATTTGACCAAAGGCTTTACTCAAAATTGTACAGCCTCAGATGAAAGTTGTACCAATTCTTATCAGCAAGACCGCGTAGATATTTTAAAAGAATATGCAGACTACCAATGGGCTTTAGATCCAGATTTCTATATTATTTTTGAACATTTAGGAGGCATTATTGAAGAAAAACAATGGGCAGATTACCGTGCGAATGAGGGTAAAGGTATCTTGCTTTGGAACAAGCAAACCGATCCTTACAATGAGGCCACCATGGGCTATCATGATAGCGGAAAATCTAATTTTTCAGGCGTGTCCTATGTCTCAAAGGGTTTTGATGGCCCATCTGCAATTTCTTATATGGAAAGTCATGACGAAGAACGATTGATGTATAAGAATATTTCTTTCGGTAATTCAAGTGGCAGTTATGATGTACAAGATGAAGCCACGGCGTTGGACCGTCAAGAAATAGCAGGAGCTTTTTATTTTACAGTTCCGGGACCTAAAATGATCTGGCAATTTGGTGAGCTTGGTTATGATATTAATATTGATTTTAATGGTAGAACTGGAAATAAGCCCATCTTATGGAATTATTTTGACGAACCTGACAGGAAAGACCTTTATGATTCATGGACACAATTGATAAAGCTGAAGAGGCAGGAAGATATTTTCAGAACAGCCACCTTTTCATTGGATGTATCTGGCACTAATGGCCTGAAAAAAATTCACTTAACCAATGATAATACAAGTGATGACTTGGACTTTATCACGATTATTGGAAACTTTGGGGTTACCGCTCAAAACATAGATCCGGAGTTTCAACAGACAGGTATTTGGTACGATCTTTTGAATGACAATACTACGATTAATGTATCGAATGTCAATGCCACCATTAATTTAGCTCCAGGAGAGTTTAAGGTATTTGGAAATTCAAGTGTCACCCTCTCTGTAAATGAAGATTTGTCGAGAAGGATTGCACTCGTTCCAAACCCGGTAAAGA
Source organism: Flavobacteriaceae bacterium (assembly GCA_030065775.1). Classification (GTDB taxonomy): domain Bacteria; phylum Bacteroidota; class Bacteroidia; order Flavobacteriales; family Flavobacteriaceae; genus Aureibaculum. Next base: position 11,725 of record JASJDL010000098.1, read on the forward strand.
GTTCTTTTCAAATTGGAGCCCTGGCCAATG